>DAOUHS010000169.1:0-4400 GCA_034428415.1 Dehalococcoidia bacterium | reverse complement strand
TCGCCAATGCTGGGGATCCGGGTGCGGTCACCATCGCGACCAACATGGCCGGTCGCGGCACCGACATCAAGCTGGGCGAAGATGTTGCCAGGCGCGGCGGTCTCGCCGTGATCGGCACCGAGCGACACGAATCTCGGCGAATCGATAACCAGCTGCGCGGCCGTTCAGGCCGTCAGGGCGATCCGGGATCATCGCGTTTCTACGTCTCGTTCGAGGGCAGGATCATGAAGCGCTTGACGCCCGACTGGCTGCCGGGGATGCTGGAGAAGGCCGGGCTCGAGGACGGCGCGCCGTTGGAATCGGGAATGGTCGGCAAGGCGCTCGAGCAGGCGCAGCAGAAGGTCGAGACCTACCACTTCGACATCCGCAAGCATCTCGTCGACTACGACGACGTAATCAACAAGCAACGCGAGGTGATTTACTCCGAACGCGACAAGGTGCTGACCGCCCAGGAAGAACTGATTGAGATCGTCGAGGACATGCTGCTCCAGACGATTGACGATCTGGAAGGCTCGTTCGCCAACGAGCTGTGGGACGAGACCACGGCCGACGAGTTCTGGCAGGAAGCCGCGCAGGTTCTCCCGCTGACCGGTCTCGACCGCGACGCGCTCTACGGCGCGGAGCTGGACGAATGCGTTGAGGCGCTGCGCGAGCACGCGGCGCAGGAATTGCGGACGCTGGCCGAGAAGGTCGATTCCCGGACCGCAGACGGCACCTCGGTCGAATTGTTGCGCGGGCTCGTGCTGCGCACAATGGACCGGCTCTGGATTCGTCACCTGACCGAGATCGACGGTTTGCGCCAGGGCGTTGGACTGCAGGCCTACGGCCAGCAAGATCCGCTGGTGACCTACAAGCGCGAGGCGTTCGACATGTTCGACCAGCTCGTCGCGGCGCTGCGGCGCGAGGTCTCGGCTTCGGTGATGCACGCCACGATCCGTGTCGACGAACCGGGCGCGCCGGTTGCGCCACAGCGACGCGCGCGGGGCGTGACGCCCGCGACATCGGGAGCGCCGGTGCGGGTCAGCAACGTGCGGGAATCGGGCGGCGGTTCCGAGAGCGGAGTCGCCGTTGCGGCGCGTCCATCGACGCCGACGGGACAAAAGGTCGGCCGTAACGCGCCCTGTCCCTGCGGCAGCGGCAAGAAGTACAAGCGCTGTCATGGGAAGGCGGCCTGAGCATGACAGAGGCGAAGGCGGAGCAGGCCGACGACAACCCCTTCCCGCATCTGGCTGGTCGCGGAGACAATGACGGACCTGTCGAGACCGGCTTCGGCCCCGACCACGGACCCGAAGACGAGGACATCATCAACGCTGAGTTGATGGAGTTCGGTTTCGAGGCGCTGCTGGCGCAGTTTCATGCGCGACTGCACGCGGGCGCGCCTTGGTTCGACGCGCTGCTGGACTGCATCCACGAGTGGGAGCAGCCGCGAGAGACCTTCGATAGTCGCGAGTACGTCTACCTGATTGAGCACGAAGCCTTCGACTGGCTGCTGCTAGCCGAGCGCATCTGTGATTCCGCGCCTCCGGGCTTGCTGCCGCCGCATGAAGTGGAAGCGTTGTTGGTTGACGAATCTCCGCCGACGCCGCTGAGCGAGGTCGAGTTCCAGGAGCGACTGGGCACGGCCAAGTACTGGGCGCACCTCAACTTCCTCTACGGCGTGCGGGTCGAGCAGGCGCTGCACCTGGCAGTCGAGCGTGTCCTGCAGAAGGAACGCAGCGGACTCGCCTTCTCGCACGCCCGAAACGAATTGGACGGGGACGTCTTCGGCCGGATCTACGGCGCGCGCCAATCCGATTTGCTGCGCGACTTCCGTGCCGCCAACAACCGTCAGGACGCCGATCCTGAGCGGATCGAGCACGCCGAATGGCAGGCGTTTACCTACTGGCTCTTCCGTCGCCGGCTCGAGCGTCAGGATCCGGCTCGGGTGGCCTCGGACACCCGCCAGGGCATGGAAATGCTCTACGAACTGGAAGCGGCCAAGCAGCGTCGATACCGTCGCCGGGCCGCCGACGCTGAGCGGCCGGCGGGTGACGCCGAGATCATTGATGGCGTACTCGTCGCTGTAGGTTAGGTTCGGCGCGCGCCACCACCGACGAGATAGCCAGAGCGCGCCGGACCCGCAACTCACTTCCCTCAGCAACTCAGCCACAAGACCATCCCAGCATCAAGCGGAGTTCGGCCGTGACCACTACTGAATTCGATCTCTCTATCCTCAGCGGCCTGACCGGCGCCTACGACGCCTCCATGGTTGAAGATCCGATCTACGCCTTCTGGGAGGACAACGGCTGGTTCCGTCCGACCGATGCCTCGGAGAACGACGCTGAGCCGTTCACCGTGATCATGCCGCCGCCCAATGTGACCGGTGTGCTGCACCTCGGCCACGCGGTCACGCTGACGATCGAGGACGCAATGATTCGCTGGCACCGGATGCTGGGCGAGCCGGCGCTCTGGCTGCCCGGTCTGGACCACGCCGGGATCGCCACGCAGAGCGTGGTCGAGCAGCAGCTCGCGCGGGAGGGGATGACGCGTCACGACCTCGGTCGCGAGGCATTCGAGGAACGCGTCTGGGACTGGGTCGGTGTCACTCGTCCTCGGATCACCTCGCAGGCGCGTCGGATGGGGGCGTCCTGCGACTGGGAACGCACCGCATTCACGCTCGATCCGACTCCGCGCGACGCCGTGCGGAAGACGTTCGTCGATCTGTTCAAGGACGGCAAGCTCTATCGCGGCGCGCGAATCATCAACTGGGATCCGCAGATGCTGACTGCGCTCTCGGACGTCGAGGTTGAGTACGAGGAGGAAGAGGGCAAGCTCTGGCATGTGCGCTATCCGTTCGTCGACGAGCGCGGCAATGAGCTTGAGGATGGCGTGGTCATCGCCACGACGCGTCCTGAGACGATTCCAGCGGATGTGGCGATTGCCGTGCATCCCGACGACGAACGCTGGCAGCCGCATCTCGGCCGACGTGTTCGTCTACCGCTACGCGGCTTCGACCGATTGATTCCACTGGTCGCCGACAGCGCTGTCGACCTCGAGTTTGGTACCGGCGCGCTGAAGATCACGCCGGGTCACGATCAACTTGACTTCGAGATCGGGGAGCGGCACGGCCTCGAGCCGATTCGCGTCGTTGATTGGGACGGCTCCTTGACGGCCGAGGCTGGGCTCTACGCCGGTATGGATCGCGATGAGGCTCGCGTGCTGGTCGCGCAGCACCTCGAGGAAGACGGCTACCTGCTCAAAACCGAGACGCATGTCCACAACGTGGGGCATTCGCAGCGATCCGGCGTGGTTGTCGAGCCGCTGGTCTCGAACCAGTGGTTCGTGGATACCGACGAAATGGCGGCCGAGGCGGCACGCGTCGTGCGTGAGGACGAAGTCCGAATCGTGCCTGAGCGCTCGAAGAACGTCTACCTGCAGTGGATGGACAACATTCGGCCGTGGTGCATCTCGCGGCAGCTCTGGTGGGGACACCGGATCCCCGCCTGGTACTGCGCGTCCTGCGACACCGAGGCGATCATCACAGGCGACGACAGTGAGATCACGATCGATGAGGGTTCCAGCCCGATCGTCGAGCTCACCGATCCGACAACCTGTCCGTCTTGCGGCGGCTCCGAACTCGTGCAGGATCCCGACGTGCTCGATACCTGGTTCTCATCCGGCCTGTGGACGCATTCGACGCTCGGCTGGCCGAATACGACCGACGACCTGTCGCGCTTCTACCCGTCGTCGGTGATGGAGACCGGCTACGACATTCTCTTTTTCTGGGTGGCGCGGATGATCATGCTGGGTTGTTACAACATGGGCGAGGCCCCCTTCCACACGGTCTACCTGCATGGGCTGGTGCGCGATGCGCAGGGGCGGAAGATGTCGAAGTCGCTGGACAACGTGATCGACCCGCTGGAGAAGGCCGACCAGTACGGAATGGACGCGCTGCGTTTCACCCTCGCCACAGGATCGACCCCGGGCAACGACATGCGTCTGACCGACGAGCGCCTGGAAGGCTCGCGGAACTTTGCCAACAAGCTCTGGAATGGGGCGAGGTTTGTGCTCGGCGAAATTGCCAGCGCTGACTCAGCGTCCACGGCGGGCTCCCTCAGTCGCTCCGCGACAGCTCCCCCTCTGAGGGAGCTCTCTCCGCTCGAAGACCGCTGGATCCTGTCGCGGCTTCAGGCAGTGACTGACTCGGTGGATGAGTTGCTGCGGCAGTATCAGCTTGGCGAGGCGGGGCGGCAGATCCAGGATTTCCTCTGGGGCGAGTTCTTCGACTGGTATGTCGAGGCGAGCAAAGTCCGGCTGCGCAATGGCGACGTGTCGCCGCTGCCCGTACTGACCAGGGTCCTGGACGATGGCCTGCGACTGCTGCATCCCTGGATGCCGTTTGTGACCGAAGCGATCTGGCA
>DAOUHS010000168.1:0-4317 GCA_034428415.1 Dehalococcoidia bacterium | reverse complement strand
GACGAAACGGCGTCGTTGAAGTCAGCCGGATTGTCGATGTTGGCCGCGTGACCCGCGTTGGGCACAACGACCTTGGTGCTGCTGGGAATCTTGTTGGCCATGTAGTCGGTGCCGGCGAGGAACGGCTCGTCGTTCTCGCCGACGAGAACCAGCGTGGGTTTGTCGATGGTTGCGAGCGACTGAATGATCCGGTTGTCGAACTGGGCCAGCATGCCACGAGCGGCCCTGGCCAGTCCGTCGGCGGAGCGGTGGGTGGAAACGCGGACTTCTTCGGAGCCGCCCAGCGCAGCCAATCCGTCCCGCTCAAGCGCTTCGGCACGCGGAATCGCCATGCCCGAGTTCCAGCCCTCGCGAGCCTTGGGATTGTTGTAGCCCGGGCCGGTGTCGAACAACATCAGCGCGCGAGTTCGCTCGGGGTAAGCGACATTGAACGCCAGCGACATGTAACCGCCCAGGGACAGCCCGCCGATCACGGCGCTCTCCACACCTTCCGCGTCGAGTATCGCAGCGATATCGTCGACCGTTTCCGCCTCGCTGTAGCAGGACGGGTCCTCGGGCGAGTCGGTGAGACCGTGCCCGCGCATGTCCCAGACGATCAGGCGGTGGTCCTGCGACAGCAAGTCAAGCTGCCCCGCCCACATCTGCGAGGTGGCGCCGTAGCCGTGCGAGAGGATGATCGCCGGCCCGTCGCCACTGGCCTCGTAGTGAATGCTGACACCGTCTCGTTCAATGCTGGCCATGGAGAGTCTCCGATCTGTGGCTAGAGTCTAGGCGAGCCGCTCGCCGGCTCATCCGGCACGGGCCAGGCACGGGCTTCACACCCAACAGCGACGCGGCCTCTAGGCGGACGCAAACTCCGACACTTCGAGGGAATTCAAGTCGCACGCACGTACTGTCTTGTGGTCATCGCCCGATACGGAGGACTCGCGATGCGCCAGAAACATGTCACCCTCGCCAAGAAGGCTCCCCCTGCCCGAATCTGGCCCGTCGCCACGGGAAGTGCAGGCAATCTGTTGGCGAACAATCCGATGAAAATCGAACAAATCCGAACAAACCCGTACGCCCAAAACACCCAGCACACCCAGAACGCAGCAAGCGAGCTCGCACGACTGGATGGTCCAACCCGACCTCAACGCCCAATCTCATGCCATTCAACCCCCAAAACCCGCCCAACAGTGACCAAAACCTTCCCAAAACTGACCAAACCTGACCAAACTTGCCCACACGGTTCGCACGATCTCCCGCAAAACACTGGGATTCCGCCCGGTTCGGCTCCCGAGAAAACTCTCAGACGCTCAAAATGTGGCATTTGGAGAAGAACCGCGGCCCTATCCTCAGCCAACCATTGCCAACCAATCCCAACCACCGATTCCAAGACATGAATCAGACAGGCGCCACCGATGAAATCTCCCATCAGTCCTGAAATCGTCAACCAGCTACCAGGCGTTGGCTCGCCCGCCATCTCGCCCGACGGCACAGCCGTCGCGTATGTCCGTGGACAAGTCGAGGACGGCAAGAGAGTTTCCTGGATTGAATGCGCGCCGTTTACGGGGGGTGACCCTCGACGGCTGACCTCCGGAGACTCAGACTCGGGACCGGTGTGGTCTCCGGATGGCTCGCTGTTGGCATTCCTCAGGCCGGGTTCGAGTGACTCAGGCGCTCCCCGGCAGATCTGGCTCTTGCTTTCCGATGGCGGAGAAGCACGAAAACTGACCGACCTCGCCCATTCCGTGGCCGGGTTCGACTGGCTGCCAGATGGCTCGAGCATGATCGCGACAGTCGACATTGACCCACATCGCGGAAAGCGGGATGGATCCACGACGACGGTCGTTCGAGAGACCTACTACCGAGGCGACGCGCTCGGCTATCGCGAGGACGCCTGGCACCAGTTGTTCAGGATTGACGCGTCATCTGGCGAAGCGCTGCAGCTGACTTCAGGGACCTACAACCATGCGCATCCGGTGGTCTCGCCCGACGGTCGCTGGGTAGCATTCACGGCGGACCGCAATGTCGACCGCGAGATGCGCCGGCCGTTTGGGTCCGAACTTTGCCTGATGTCGACTCAAGGCGTCACGGGCGGCAGCCACATCGAGCGCCTGACACCGGGTGTGATGTCGGCGGGCAAGCCCTGCTGGTCCCCCGACGGCTCGGCGCTGGCGGTGTCGGTCACAGACATGTCGCAGCGCCACCAGGCCTACCTCGAGCGGGTCGAACGCTACAGCAGCAAGCGGATCCGACTGACGGATGACCGCGTGAATCCGCAGTCCGGCTTCTTCCCAATCGCGGGGCCTCCAACGATGGCCTGGACTGACGATGGCATCACATTCGCGGCGGACATACGCGGTCGCTCCGCAATCTGTCGCGCGTCGACAGACGGCGCGTCCGAGCCTGAGATGTTGCGAGCCGAGGCTGAACTGATCAACGGATTCGATGTCTCTGCGGACGGTCGAGCGGTCGCGATCGTATCGACGACTACAGACGCCCCAGGCGAGATTGTCACGATCGGCAACGGCTCGCAGGCAGTGTTGACCAGCGCCTCTGAAGACTTCATCGAGTCGCACGAAATTGGAGACGTCGAGTTCTTCACCGTCGAGCGCGACGGCTGGGAGATTCCCTGCGGACTGATGTATCCGCCGGGCTTCGACCCCGAGCAGTCGTATCCGCTGGTCATGGAGATTCACGGCGGCCCCAATGGATTCTTCGGCGAGGGATTCAACGTCCTCCACCAGGTGATCGCCGGTGCGGGCTACCTGGTCTTGTTCGTCAACCCGCGCGGCTCGTCGACATTTGGTGCCAGATTCACCGATGCAGTCACCGTCGATTGGGGCGGCGAGGATTCACTCGATTTGCTGCACGCGCTGGACGTGGTTTGCGAGCGACCCTACGTCGACAGCAACCGGTTGGGCGTGCACGGCTATTCGTACGGTGGATACATGACCACCTGGTTGATAGGACACGTCAATCGATTCAAGGCGGCCATTGCCGGCGCTCCGGTCGTCAACCTCTGGTCGATGTGGGGCGTCTCGGACATCGGACCGTCCTGGGGCTCATACCAGTGGGGCGATGTGCCCGACGACAACTTCGACTGGTACCGCGAGCGCTCACCGATCACCTACGTCCAGAACGTGAAGTGTCCTGTCCTCATCCTGCACGGAGAGCACGACTGGCGCGTACCCATCTCACAGGGCGAGGAGTACTTTGCCGGTTTGCGTTACCGAGGAAAGACCGCGGAGATGGTGCGATTCCCGGGTTGTTCACACCTGATGTTCCGGGTCGGAGACCCAGCCCTGGTCAAGGAGTACTACGAGCGGATGGTGGCCTGGTTCAAGCGTTATGTCTAGTTACTTCTGAGGCCGCATGACAGCAGCAACCGGTCGCAAGGTTCGGCGGATCACTCGCTGAGCCACTTCCTGAACCTGCATCGTGGGCGGCTTCATCCGCAAGTAGATCGTGCCCAGGACGATGCTGATTGCGATCGACGACAGCCCCATGAGGATGAACACATCCTGCTCGCCAATAATGTCGGCGACGTATCCAAAGCCGAGACCAGTGAACGACTGAACGCCGAACGGCAGAAAGGTGAGCGCGGTGACGCGTCCGTGATACTCACGCTCGGATTGGCGGATCACTTCAGCCGTATTGAGCGTCTGGAAGGCGGAGAACCCCGATCCAACCAGGAAGATCACCGGCAGCATGACCAGCGCGTTCGGAGTGATTCCAAGCAGGGCAACGCCAAGACCAAAGGCGCAACTCATAATCAGCAGCACGCCGCCAGACCAGCGTGTCCCGACCACGCCCGCGACCGAGAGTCCAACGATGAAAGAACCAACACCCATCGGCCAGGTGACCAGCCCAAGATTCCTGGACTCGATGTCAAACACGTTCTCGAGCAACCCCGGCAACACATTCTGGTAAGGACCGGCGGTCGCGGAGACAAGCAGCAACGTTGCCAGCAGCACTCGGAGCCTGGGCTGTCGCCACGCGTACCGCAGTCCCAACAGCAACTCGCGAGTCACCGAACCGCGGGGCACATTGCGCGGGCTGCCCGGCGGCATCAGGTAGAGCGAGAAGATGGTCACGACCAGGATCCCAGCCATGATGAAGTACGCCCCGTCGGCCCCGATGAACGGAGCGAAGAGCAGAAGCGACCCTAGCACCGGCCCGACGGACTGCGGGAAGGTGAGTCCGGTCTGCAATAGAGCGACGCCGTTGCCAACCAGGCGTGGCGGGACGATGTCCGCGACGTAGGCGCGACGTGAAGGGCCGGTAAAGGCGAAGCAGGCGCCGAGGAACAGTGTGCTGACGGTCAGCCAGATC
>DAOUHS010000167.1:0-3594 GCA_034428415.1 Dehalococcoidia bacterium | reverse complement strand
ACCAGAGGTTTGGCGTGATCTTCCGGATCTCGCTCATCGCTAGCCGTCCCTTCCTGCTGTGATCGGGTTGTTGCCTCGATTCTCACTGATCGCGCACCAGATCGCGCCAACAGGTGCGTCGACAGGCCAGACCAGACGAACCGACTAACGTTGACCGCACCTAACCGTTCAACTCGGAGTAGACGGAGGAGAAGTGGCAGCCACCGACAACATTCTCAAATCCAACGAAACATCGACCGACCGTCTGCGCGCCGTGGTTGAGCGACTCAGCGACGAAGATCTTGCGCGATCCCTCGGAGGCAACTGGACCGTCGGCTTCGCGTTCGCCCACCTCGCCTTCTGGGACGCGCGACAGGTCGCCGCCCTACACCGATTGATCAGCGGCGAACCCTTTCCGTCCGAGGACATGGCCACCAACGCCACGCTCGAGGCCATTGCCGCCGGATTCAACCCCAGGACCATCGGCCAGGCAGCCGTCGACGCAGCACAGCAACTCGACCGGCTCGTCGAGTCCCTGACCACCGAGCAGGTCGACGCACTACAAAACGCCAACCTCTCCTACGCCATCGACCGCGCCGCCCATCGCGACGAGCATCTCCAGCAGATCGAAGAGGGTCTCGGCTAAGCGTCCATCCCACCGAGAACCACCCTCCGATTCGACCAAGCGGTTAGCCTCGCAGAGTCCGCGCTTGCCGGAAGATGGAGTGCCCATGACCAACGATCAATCCAAGCCCGAGCCGCTGCTCAAGGGACTCAAAGTCGTCGAGATGGCCACCTGGCTCTTCGGACCGATGAGCGCCTGCATCCTCGGCGAGTTCGGCGCCGACGTGATCAAGATCGAACCGCACGAAGGCGATCCCATGCGCGGACTGGTTCACCGCGTCCGCGACAACGTCGACTGGGTCTTCGAGATCGCCAACCGCAACAAACGAAGCATCGCGCTCAACATACGCAGCCCCGTGGGCAACGAAGCCCTGCGCAAGCTCCTCGCCGACGCCGACGTCTTCATCGTCAACCTCCGACGCGGCGCGCTCGAGCGCCTCGGCATTGACTACGCCGCGATCAAGGCCGATCACCCACGCCTGATCTACGCCCACGCCACCGGCTACGGCACCGAAGGTCCCGACATCAACCGACCCGCCTTCGACGAACTCGCCTACTGGGCCCGCGGCGGATTCATGGAAACCCTCGGGCCGCCCGACAGCGAGCCCGTCCGACTCGTCGGCGCAATGGGCGACCTGCCCAGCGCCATGAACATCTCCGCCGCCATCTTCGCCGCGCTCTACCAGCGAGAACTCACCGGCCATGGACAGTTCGTCACCTGTTCGCTCTACGGCGGCGGCGTCTGGGCCAACGGCTTCGCCATCCAGGGAGCCCTCGCCACTGGCGAGAACTTCCCCCGCAGCGACCGCTACAGCGCCTTCAACCCGCTCTACAACTCCTACCAGGCCGCCGACGGCAAGTGGATGCAGCTCGCCATGATCCAGGAAGAACGCTTTTGGGAACCGTTCGCCGAAGTGATCGAGCAACCAACTCTGACCAGGGACGAGCGATTCGCCGAAGTCTCCAATCGGCGCAAGCACATCCGCGAAGCCGTCGAGACCATCGAAAAAAGAATCGCCCAGGAACCCCGAGACCACTGGGCCGCCCTCTTCGACGCCAACGACTTCCCCTGGGCCCCCGCCGCCGACACAGTCGAAATCGCCCAGGACCCGCAGGCAGCGGCCAACGGCTACGTGCGAACCATGCAGCACAAGACCGTCGGAGAGTTCAAGATCCTCGGCGTCCCCTTCCAGCTCGAGCAAGCCCCAACCGACAACTTCTGCAGCGCCCCCGAGCTGGGAGAGCACACCGAACTCGTCCTCGAAGAACTGGGCTACGACTGGGAAACGATCGCCGAGATGAAACAAGCCGGCGTGATTCCCTGAGAACCATGGAGAACAAATGCCGGAAATCATCGACTTCCGTGTCACCCTGCCGCCCCGCGAGTACGCCGATCCCTCCGGCGACGGCGACGAGCGCTTCAGCGACCGCAGCTACCTCGCCAACTACAACCGCATCTACACCCGCGAGCGCGGCGGCGGCGCCGACGCCCAGGCCATGATCGCCGCAATCGCCGAGGCCGGCATCGACCGCGCCGTCCTCCAGGCCGAGTGGGGCGCCGGCGACTACCGAGCCATGAACGACGCCGTCCACCGCATCGTCGCCGGACACTCCGACATGCTGACCGGCTACGTCACCGTCAATCCCGCCGCCGGAGACAACATGGCCGCAGTCGTCGAGGAAGAAGTGCGCGAGCGAGGCGCAAAAGGCGTCAACCTGCAGCCGTTCTCATACAAAATCCTGGCCAACGACAAGCGCTTCTATCCCCTCTACGCAAAGTGCCAGGAACTCGGCGTCCCCGTCACGATTCACTCCTCGATCAACTTCTCCAACGACCGCTCCATCGAGTTCGGCCGACCCCTCTACCTCTGCGAGATTGCCTGCGACTTCCCCGACCTCACCATCGTCGCCAACCACGGCGGCTGGCCTTGGGTCAACGAGCTCGTCGCAATCGCCTGGAAGCACGCCAACCTCTACATCGAGATCGGCGCCGTCGCGCCCAAGTACATCGGCACCCCCGGCACCGGCTGGGAAACCCTCATGCAGTACGGAAACTCATCCCTCCTCAGCGACCGAGTCCTCTTCGCCACCGACAACATGATCCCCTACCAGCGAGCCGTCCAGGAACTCCAGGACCTACCGCTCAAGGATCACATCAAAGAAGGCTGGCTAGGAGAAAACGCCGCCCGCCTCCTATCGCATGTAGAAGATCGCCTGGCCGCCATCTGAGAGCCGCAGGAAACCCCCGGCCAACCAGTTCCCCGCTCCCCCTCTGAGGGGGAGCTGCCGCAGGCTGAGGGGGTGCGGCGTCCAAAACGCCAAAGCGCGAACACCACCACGACAACACCGTCCTCCTCAGCATCAACCACCGACCGCGCTCACCTCAACAATCGGTACCATTACTCAACGACGGTGCGAGAAGGAATGGCTCACTTGATTCGCGGGACGTTTCAGGCTGTAGCCCTGGCGATGCTGACCGTCGGGGCAATGCTGTTGTTCGCCGCATGCGGGGGCGGAGACGAGGCCGAATACGCTGCCTCCCAGGCGCACGATGCTCAAGACGCCGCGCCGGCCTCGGTGCTTGCAGGCCAACACTCCCAGGCCGGACTCGCGGGCAAGACGTTGTTCGCGGCCAACTGCTCACAATGTCATGGCGACACCGCGGCGGGCACCAATCAGGGGCCGCCCCTGGTTCATCAGATCTACGAGCCCGGCCATCACTCCAACGCCAGCTTCGTGATTGCCGTGGCCCGAGGCGTCCGAGCACACCACTGGGACTTCGGCAACATGCCGGCCGTCTCGGGCCTGGAAATCGATCAGATTCACCAGGTCATCTGCTTCGTCCGAGAGCTACAGCTAGCCAACGACATCATCGACGAAGTGCCCACCTCCACACCCTGCTAATCCGCTCCCCCACTCCCTCTCTCAGGCAGAGGGCCGGGGTGAGGGTCCCCCAAAGCAACCCAGGCAACATAACCAAGGCCACAACCA
>DAOUHS010000166.1:0-4433 GCA_034428415.1 Dehalococcoidia bacterium | reverse complement strand
CGTGCAACGGCGGCCATGAGTCGAGCGTTGCAGCGTCAGTGATCACATCCAGGTTGCGGCCGTGGGCCAGGCCGAACTGACCTCGGCTGAGCGGCTCTACGTGGCCGGACAGCTTGCTCAATGGCTTCCGCACACCCTTGGCGACCGCCTCCATCCGCCCACGTGTCGGAGAAAAAAGAACGCAGATCCGGTCAGTATCCCCCAGCGGACGCTGCCGCAGCACGATTGCCTCAGTGCGAATCGGACGAACTCGCGGCATCAATCGCTACCTTTGTCGCGATCCACCTCGACGCGGTGGGTCATCGCCGCCCGCAATGTCCGTTCATCGGCGTACTCAACATCAGCGCCGACCGGAAGTCCATGAGCGATCCTGGTGATCTTGACTCCCATCGCGCCGATCACCCGCGACAGATAGCCGGCCGTCGCCTCTCCTTCCAGGTTCGGATTCATCGCCAGGATGACTTCTTCGACGGCCGCGTCACCGAGGCGGGTCAACAGCTCGCGAACTTTCAAGTCCTCAGGCCCCACGCCGTCCATCGGTGAGATCGCGCCGTGCAGGACGTGATACCGGCCGCGATGCACCCCGGCGCGCTCGATCGCGGCGACGTCGAGCGGTTCCTCCACCACGCAGATCGTCGAGCCGGATCGCTGCGGATCAAGGCAGATCGCACACGGGTCGGCGTCGGTGATGTTCTGGCAGGTGCCGCACAGCCGGGTCGAATCCTTGACTTCAAGCAGCGCCTCTGACAGCGCCTCGGCCTCCGCCCGCGGCGCTCGCAGGACGTGATAGGCGAGGCGCTGGGCGCTCTTCGGTCCGATCCCCGGCAGACGATGAAACGCCTCGATCAGGCGGGCGATCGTCGGCGCGGTCGCCGGCGAGCGCTGCATTATTGCAGGCCCGGCAGCGACAACCCGTCCGTCAAACCCGACATCCGCTCCTGCTGCATCTCTTCCAACCGGTCTTGCGCCTCATTCACCGCCGCCAGCACCAGATCCTGCAGCATCTCGGTGTCGTCAGGATCGACGACATCCGGGTCAATCACGACCTCGCGCAGCTTATGATCGCCGCCCAGCGTGACCGACACCACACCACCTCCGACCGACGCCTCCACGGTCGCGTCCTTCAACTCATCCTGCGCCTCAGCGAGCTGCGTTTGCAGCTCCTGGGCTCGCCGCATCATCTCCGGCGAGAATCCGCCCGCGCCAGCCACGCCCTGTCCGCGCTGCTTGTTCGAGCGCGCCGGACGGAACATGCCACCCTTCCGCTTCGCCATCGTCAGCCCTTTCGCCCGCTCGCGTTGATCTTCAGTCTACGCGCTCGACCGCTACCTCAGTTGGACTGATACGGCCGAGCACCGAATCGAGCCTTTGCCTCTCGACCAATCACGCTCTCGCGAGCAGGAGGAGTTGAGGCGTTCTTCGGGCCGCCGCTCGAGCCTCCGGAGGGCGGGGACGAACCATCCGCCACAACACACTTGACCTGGACCGGCCGCTTGAGCACCTCCGAGGCCGCCGCAGAGACCGCCTCGGACGCGTCAGCCACCTTCTGCATGTGAACCTGCTGGAAGTTGGGCAAAAACCCCAGCGTGAGCGATTGCTCAGACTGCTCGATGATCCGGCAAGAGCCATTCAGCATTGTGGCAATCAACCCCTGGTTGCGCCGTCGAAGCGCGGTCCGAATCTGCTCCAGCAGATCCCCAGATGCCGCATCACTACCGCCCTGAGCCCGAGCAGGCTGCGGTTGACGCGGAGCCGACGCCGGCTGCTGAGGTCGCGGCGCCTGCTCCGCCACGCCCGGTTGAGACTGGTTCTGTACGCGGGGCAAACTGCGAGTCGACTGCTGTTCCCCCCGTTGACCCTGACGACGTTGGCCATCGGAACGCTGTTGCCGCTGAGAACGTTGCTGAGGCGCGGGAGCAGGCGTCGCCTCCGTGACTGGAGGGCCGTACACGATCGATGCCAGAGCCAGCTCCAGAGGCAGCGGCTGATACGGGTCTCGTCGAACGTCCGCTTCAGAAAATGCCTTGAGCGCGGTCACCGCTGCAGGAGCCTCGACGCCCTTGCAGACATCCTCCAGACGCTCCATCTCGGGAGCCGACAACGACAGCGTCCCCGTTGCCCCCGTCAAGGTCAGCAGCGCGTGACGCAAATGCGTCACCACTTGACGCTTGAAGCGCCCGAAATCGATCGCGTCCTCCTGAACCGCCGACAACACTGTCAGGCCCTCCGACAGTTCTCCCCGCAGCGCGGCCGAGGCCAGCTCCATCGCGCGAGCATCCGGGCTCAGACCCAGCGCCTCCTGGGCCGCCTCCAACGACACCGACGACCCGCACATCACCCAGACCTGGTCGAGCAGATTGACACCGTCGCGCAGCGATCCCGTCGCTTCCCGCGAAATCAACCGCAGCGCCTCGTCGGGAATCTCAATGCCTTCCGACTCTGAGATCGCGCGAAGCCTCGAGACCATGTCGTCGACCGCGACTCGGCGAAAATCAAACCGCTGGCATCGGCTCAGGATGGTCGGCTTGAGCGCCTCCGGATCGGTCGTCGCGAGGATGAACACCACGTGCGGCGGCGGCTCCTCCAACGTCTTGAGCAGCGCGTCCGCCGCCGCGCCGGTGAGCTGATGCACCTCGTCGATCAGATAGACCTTGAATCGTGCCGACCCGGGCCGATAGTTCGCCCGCTCGCGTAACTCGCGAATGTCGTCGATCCCCCGATTCGAAGCCGCGTCGATCTCCACCAGGTCAAATCCCAGATCATCCACCTCTCCGAGCGCGGTCGCCCCGGTTGACGCCGTGCGTCCGTTGATCGCCCGAGCCAGGATCCGAGCCGTGGTCGTCTTACCCGTCCCTCGAGGCCCGCAAAAGAGATAGGCATGCGAAATCTTGTCCTGTGCGACGGCGTTCTTGAGCGTGCGCACGACCGTCTCTTGGCCGACGACCTCATCGAAGTCGGCTGGCCGCCACTTCCGGTACAACACCGTACCGCTCACAAGGCCCCTCCGACGATTGTCTTGCTCATGCAATGAGAGTAGAACATACTATCTGCCGAAGTCAAATCCGCGCAGCGTTGGCCAATCCGACTCGCGTGAGCGCAACGAGCTCCATCTGCTTCATTTCTTCATCTTCGGACGGCTCCTCGTGGTCGAAACCCAGCAGATGCAGCGTGCCGTGGACAGTCAGCAGCGCCAGCTCCTCCCCGAGCGTCCGTGCGCGCTGCTTGGCGCCTCGCGCCGCGACCGGCAGCGCAATCACGATCTCCCCCAACTCAGACGACCCGTCCGGACGCCGCAGCCCGTCAAAGTCGGTGTTGAAGGAGAGCACGTCCGTCGCCGCATCCTCCCCGCGAAACCGACGATTCAGCCCGCGCACCGTCCGCGAGTCAGCGATCCGAACCGCGACGACACGGGCTATCCGCAGTTTGCGCGAGGCCAGGGTCTCTCGCACGCAGCGCTCAAGAGCATCCACATCAACGCGGTGGACAAAGGTAGGGTCAACCAGTATCTCGACGTGGTGCCGTTCAGCCGTCACATCAGGAGAATATGGCGGCGACCGCGGCCTCGGCAGCGTTAATCAACAACCCCGGGTGCAGGCCAATCACCAGCACTCCCGCAGTGACCAGTCCCATCGTCGCCAACACGCTGTTAGCCGGACGCGGCATCGGCGCTTCCTCAACCTCATCGTCCGCCGAGTCGATGAACATCGCCTTAACCGGGCGTAAGTAGTACGCCGCCGAGATCAGCGTGTTCACGGTGCCAATCACCGCCAACCAGGCGAGACCGCTCTGCACGGCCGTCTCAAACAGGTAGATCTTGCCGAAGAACACCGCCGTCGGCGGCAATCCGATCAGCGAGATCAGGGCGAACGCCAGCACAATCGCCAGCCAGGGCGACTTCTTGCCCAGCCCCGCGTAGGAGCGGATGTCGTAACTGCCACCATTCTGGTTCGCGATCAGGATGATCACCGTGAATGCGGCGAGGTTGGTCACGGTGTAGCCGGCGAGGTAGAAGAGGATGCCGCTCGCCCCCAGCAGTTCGCCGCGGTCCGCCGAGATGGCCGCCAGACCGATCATCAATGTGCCGGCCTGCGCCACCGACGAATAAGCGAGCATGCGCTTGATGTTGTTCTGTCGGATCGCGAAGAAATTGCCGACGAACATCGAAATCGTCGCCAGTACGGCGAAGATCGTCTTCCAGTGCTCGGCCAGCAGATCATCGCCCAGCGCCTCAAAGAAGACGCGAATCAGGATCGCAAATGCAGCCGCTTTGGATGCCACCGACAAGTAGGCGGCAATCGGCGTCGGCGCACCGGTGTAGGCATCGGGCGCCCACATCTGGAAGGGAGCCACGGCAGCCTTGAAGCCGAACCCGGCGATCAGGAAGACCGCCGCCAGCATCAACGCCTCTTCCTTGCCGTCGCCCTGCAAGGCGA
>DAOUHS010000165.1:0-6122 GCA_034428415.1 Dehalococcoidia bacterium | reverse complement strand
ATAGTTGAGCCGGGCGCGAGGGTTGGGGGCGAAGAGTTCGCGGACGATGGCGTCGAGGGCTTTGACGCGGATGTAGCCGGGGTTGTGGTCTGCGGAGCGTCGCCAGAGGCGGTCGATCTTGGCGTGGAAGTGGAAGGGATTGGGCATGATGGGCTCCTTTGATGTAGACAGTACTTGTGTTCTGATAGTATCAAAGTTGCGGGCGGTTGGCGCAGTGCGAGCGGCTTGCCAGTGTTGCTGCGGAACATCTCAGACCCACGTGGCCGCGACACCCGCTGGAGCGGATGATGACGGCCAATGCCTTCTCTCCCGGCGACAGCGGGGAGCCCTCACCCTCTCCCAGAGGGAGAGGGGACCGGAAGGGGCGGGGTGGGAGGGCCCATCTCCCAGCTGGTCAATCAGCTGCGGTGCGCGTTACCCGGACTGGGAGATGCTGGGGCGGCGCACAACGGGCGCCTTGCCTTGCGCGTTCAGACTGGACCTCGGTAGGAGGGATTGCGCAAGATGTAACGCGGGATGCCCCAGGTTGGCTTGGAAGCACCGTCGTTCGGGGTTGCCTGCACTAGCGTTTGAGCCGCCAGCTGATCGCCCAGAACATGCCCGCCAGGAGCGCTGACAGCGCGAACACGAAGACCACGTGATAGCCATCAAACAGCAACCCAGTTGCCAAGGCAATCGCAGTGGTCAGCAGCAGCCAGATCTCGAATGTAGACACGAGCAAAGCGTTTCGGCTCTGGGCGCGGACCGCGGGCATCGCGCTCAGCCTGCCACATTGCGCGGCGGCACACCCAGGTGCCCGGCGACGGCATCGCGTTGGGTCGTCATGCCTCCCCTCACCCTAGCCCTCTCCCCCAGGGGAGAGGGGATCGGAGGGAGGATCGGAGTTGGGATTGCGGTCGTGTCTCCAAGGCGGTGACAGGCGCCGACCTGGAGCGGCCCTACCACTGTGCGCTGTTCGGCGAGGGGCTTAGCGGCCGCGAAAGAAGGATTCGTTGAACATGTTGTAGACCGGCGAGAGCGAGTGGGCTACGGCTCGGCCTGGTCGTAGGCGGCGAATCCGGCTGACACGATCGGCGACCTGTGCGACCTGTCGGCGTCGGGCCTGCTTGCGGGCCTGCTCCTGCTGGCTGATCCAGCGGCGACGGGCGATCTCGCGCATGTAGGTCTCATTGTGCTGCGGTTGGATCCGCGAGTAGGGGTTCGACTCGGGCATCGCATTCATGGCGTCACACTCCACTCGTCTGCTCGGAGTCCGGCGGACGGCCCGGCGCCGCCCATCCGTTGCCTCCAATGCCGACGTTATGCAGACCGGTGGCCCCTGGCGTTTCTGGAATGTCAACGGACGATAAACCGCATACTTGCCAGGCTCGGCCTGACAAGCAGGAGTCAGACTGGCGGTACCCTGCCACACAATCCGACAGATCAAGCATTTCTGGAGCCCGTCATGCTGAAGCAGTTCGCCGTACCTGAAGAGATCGCCGTTCGCATCCCGGGCGATGCGATGCGAGGCGCCGTGCATGAGATCTTCGCTGCCTGCGGGATGCCCGAGGACGACGCCCGGCGCAGCACCGACACGCTGTTGTACGCCGACCTGCGCGGGATCGACTCGCACGGCGTCTCGAACATGCTGCGCGCGTACGTGGCGGGTTTCCAGTCGGGCGATATCAACCCGACGCCCAACTGGACGGTTGAACGAGACGCGCCCGCGGCAGCGACGATCAACTGCGATCGCGGGCTGGGTCTGACGGTCGGTCCGCAGGCGATGGAACTGGCGATCGAGAAAGCGCGCAACCAGGGCGTGGCGACGGTGGTCTGCAACAACGGCGGACATTTCGGCGCGGCGGCCTATCACGCGCAGATGGCGCTCGAGCACGACATGATCGGCCTCTCGATGACGGTCGGCGGTCTGCTGGTCGCGCCGACGCACGGCGCGCAGGCGATGGTCGGCCTGAACCCGATGAGCATCGCCGCGCCGGCGAATGAGGAAGCGCCGTTCATCTTCGACGCTTCGATGTCGTCGGTCGCGGGCAACAAGATTCGGCTGGCGCAACGCCTCGGTGAGGACTTGCTGCCCGGCTGGATCGCGACTGCCGACGGCACGCCGATGATGGAGGCGGGACAGACGCCGGACGAATTCTTGATGCTGCCGCTGGGCGGGACGCGAGAGATCGGGTCGCACAAGGGCTATTCGTTGGCGATGATGATCGACATCCTCAGCGGGATTATGGCCGGGGCTGGATCGGCATTGTTCCGCTTCAACGGCGTCGGACACCACTTCACGGTGTTCAACATCGCTTCATTCACCGACGTTGACGAGTTCAAGGGTCACATGGATGAGTACCTGAAGGCGCTGCGCGAGACGCCGACCGCGCCGGGCGAGGAGCGCGTGATCTACGCGGGGCTCGAGGAACATGAGCAGGAGATTGATCGGTCGGAGCGCGGCATCCCCTACCACCCGGAGGTGATCGAGTGGTTCCGCTCAGCGTTTGGCGATCTCGGACTCCGAGACCACTTCGCCGGGATCGCCTAGGTCTGGTTCTGAGCCGGATCGCAGTCGCTGGAGGGCGGTCTCGCGCATCGCGCGGCTGACGGCGTTGAAGGTCCAGATCATCAGCACGGCTCCCAAGCCCCAGCCGAGCGGGAGGCGGATGAGCGCGTAGGTACCGGCGCTGACCTGATCGAGGATCCACCAGCGCAGCACCCCCGCGAGCGCGATGTAGAGGCCCCAGACGATCGTCAGCCGGGTCCAGACGCGGTGATCAGCGGGCATCTGCTCGCCGATGTCGGGGAATGTCTCGCGCACGACGGCGCTGACGATCGGGCGTCCGAGGAGGACGCTGAGCAGGAACACGCCGCCGAGCACGAAGTTGTCGACGAAATCGCGGGCCCAGTAGACCTTGCCGTCCGCCTCGATGAGCCCCCAGACGCCGAAGCCGACGTTGAAGCAGACGCTGAAGACCATCAGCCAGCGCACGACCGTAATCTGCGGCCTCAAGCGGCGCTGGACGATGTAGATGACGAGCCCGGCGATGACGGCGGCCGCGATGGCGGCGCGGACGCCGGCAACGGCGTCGAGGACGAGGTAGGAGAGCGTCGGCGCGATGCCGAGCACGGCAACCGGGTCGACGCGCGGCATCCGCTCGATCTGTTCAAGCAGCGTCGGGTCGTCGCGGTCCTGCTTCGTCTCAGCCGACTCGTCGGACGGGTCGTTCACACGGTTTAGTGCTTCCAGAGGGGCGAGGCGACGTTGAGCGAGACATCCGCCGCCGCGTCGCAGACGGCCTTGATCGTCACGGTCTGTACGACCTCGGCCTCGGGCGATGTGCGGGCATGCTGCTCGGGGTACCAGTTGACCTCGGCGATGCCCCACTCGTCCGAATCAACTGTGCGCTCGCGTCCGCCGGCGGAGGCCAGGGTGCCCGGTCCGTCCTCGATCGTGAAGGCCACCGGCGCGCCGGCGAGCGAACCCTCGCGGCTGCTGATCGAGGCCGACACCATCCGATAGCCGACCTCGCCGCGGTCGGCCATGCGCACGCTCACTTGAATCGTGTCTTCGGGCATCGCCCCACTCCTGATTTTGCTGAATGAACTCAGACTATCAGCGCGGTTGACGCTCGAAATCGGCGATTTAGTATCGTCAGAACGTCAACTGGATCGCCGTCACCGCTTGGGAGCCGCCCCATGGTCCGCACCTCAGATATGCACCCCGACATGGCCAAGAATCTGCTCAGCCTGCCCTTGCCGGAGATTGAGCCGCAGCCCTGGATTGCACCGAGACCGCTTTCGGACACCACGGTCGCGATTGTCACGACCGCCGGCATGCACGCGCAAGACGACCGGCCGTTCAACCCGGGCTCGGTCGAGTACCGGCTGATCCCGGGTGAGATCGCCTTCGCCGACCTGCGGATGTCGCATCTTTCGGTCAACTTCGACCGCTCCGGGTTCCAGCAGGACATCAACACCGTCTTCCCGCTGGAGCGCTTGCGCGAGCTAGCCGAGCAGGGCGCCATCGCCGGCGTCAGCCGCTATCACTACTCGTTCATGGGAGCGCAGCCGGAGCCGACGCGTCTGGAGAAGACCGGCGAAGAGATTGGCCGCCTGCTGGCCGAAGACGGTGTCAACGCGGCGTTCCTGACACCTGTTTGACCGTTCTGCACGCGCTCCGTGTGTGCGCTCAGCCATTACATCGAACGCGGTAGCGAGGGTCGCGTTGCGACGACCGGTGTGTCCCTGATCCGCGAACACGCGGCAGGCATGAAACCGCCGCGTTCGCTGTTCGTGCCGTTCCCGCTGGGACGGCCGCTCGGTTCGCCCGACCAGCCCGAGTTCCAGCGCGAGGTCCTGCTCTCGTCGCTGAAGCTGCTGGAGTCCGCGACCGAAACAACACTCGCCGACTACCCGCACGACGCGCCAACGAGCGGCGACGACCCGTGGGCCTGCGCCGTCGCACTCGCCCCGCCCGAGCCGGCGAATGAGTCGAAAGCGCTTCGCGACCAACTGGTCGAAGAGATTCGCCAACTCGCTCCATGGCATGCCGAATCGTTGAAGCGTCGCGGCCGTACGACGATCGGCATTTCCGGCGCATCGATTGAACAGGTTGAGGAACTGGCAACGCTTCTGGCCGATTTCGCCACCGGCGCCGAGCCGGCCGAGGGAGAGATCGACTGGAATCATCCGATGCCGGTCCGGCTCAAGTTCGCCTCCGACGACCTGCGGGCCTTCTACCACGAGTCCGCGACGGCACAGCCGGGCGCGAGCTACCCGACCGACGCCGACCTCAACGACTGGCTCTTCAACCAGACCTTGCTGGGCACGGTGTTGCGGCAGATTGTCGGTCGGATGCGGGAGAGCGAAGACCGCCGCGTCGCGGGCTTGGTGATCGGGATGATCCCTGCTGGCTTTGCTCGGGCTCGGTAGAGGCAAAGAGCTTTTGCTCTGCGGGAGGTCTGGACTCCCCGGCGCTTCAGGCAGTCGGACGCAGGGGATCTTCCTCGTCGAACGGGTCGGTGAACTGCGTTCCGACCGCCGACAGGTCGCCCTGCAAATCATCGCCGAGCGGCGCGAATCCAAGCGAGAGCCAGGTGATGATCCTCGTGAACGCCGCCAGGGCCTCGCGCTCGGAGAAGGTACAGTGACCCGCCCTTCGGGCCGTCTGCACCACCAGGTTGTGAGCCCAGCCCGATTCCTGCAGCATGCGCTGGTAGTCGCGGTCCAGATGGATCGGCGTGAATAGATCACCGGTCGTCTTCATCGCCAACATCGGGACACGTAGCTCACCGGTCGCTACACCAATTCCGGGATCATGACGTCGATTCGAGTCGGCAGCCACTCGGATGATCTCTTCGTTGAGGCGCTGCAGGTCGATCCCCGCGGTTGGATCGGCGGCGTAGATGTGCGTTCGAGTATCCGCCGGCGGCAGATCGTTCGACACGCTGACGACGGCTCCGGGGGCAAGCGGGCCAGAGTTCGCAACGCTCGGCCAGAGCGTGACGCCGAGACTGAATGCGATGTTCCACTGCTGATGCAAACCGTCTTCGAAGCCCCAGCGTTCGCCGCCGGTAAAATCCTTGATCAGCGCCGCGAATTGCTCACCTGCCGCCGTCAGATGGAGGCCGCCTTGGTCAGATATGCCCAGGGCGCTGGCCCAATCGAGCATGCCCGGAACGTCCATCTCTTGAGGCACGTCGCCGATCAGCCAGTGGGCCAGGGCATGCCAGGCGACGGTGTAGTCGACCACCCAGACGTTGCCCATCGCGGGACAGAACGCGAGGGCGGCCGCAATCTCCTCGGGGAACTCCTGGGCCATGAGCTGCGCCGTCGCGCCACCCATAGATCCACCGGCGATGTACGTACGTCTCGGCGGACGAGCGATCTCAGCGACCCGATCCTTGACCCGCAGCAGATCGTCCACGCCGACGCCGGGCACGTAGCCGTTCAGCCGATAGGTGGAGGTTGCCCAGCCGTAGCCTTGCCCGATGATCAGGTCTCGGGCAGGAATCTCGTCGAACGTCAGGCGGCGACTGAAGCCCGTGCCCTCGTCGTTGAGGCCGCGGAAGCCGTGCGCCCAGAGCACAAGTTCGCCGTGCCAGTCCTCCGGCAGCTCGACGCGATAGCCCGCACCT
>DAOUHS010000164.1:0-5932 GCA_034428415.1 Dehalococcoidia bacterium | reverse complement strand
CGTGTGCGGACTGACAATCTCGAAGCCGCCCGTGTACTTCCGGGCGATATTGATCGCCGCCTCATTCGCGTCGGCGCCGGATTGCAGGAACATGCTCTTCTGCAAGGGATCGGGCAGAAGCTTGCCGAGCCGCTCGGCCAGTTCAATCTCCCGGTCGTTGTAGTAGCTGCTGTGGGCGTGGATCAGCGTGCCGCACGCTTCGGCGACCGCCTCCGTAATCGCAGGGTGGTTGTGTCCCAACCAGGCGCACATCTGCCCCGAGTTGAAGTCGAGGAACTTCTTCCCGTTGACATCCTCGACTTCAGATCCGGAGCCTCGCACGAAGATCGGACCTGAACCCGACTTGTCCATCCGACCACCGAAGGAGAATCGGCGGGCGGATTCGAGCAGTTCTGATTCGGATTTCATGGCCCCGTCAAATCGGAGCAGGACTACGCGCAGGCCTCGTCATCGAGCGACCAGCGGTTGTACTCCGGATCCGGCAGATCGGCAAGCGCCGCGCGAGCGTCGAGCCACATCTGCCGCCACCGGGAAGCGTCGCTGAGGATGGCGTCCGGATCGCGCTGACTTCTGGCAACGAACCCGGGGAATGCCTCGCGGCCAGTTGCCTGGCCAGGCGGGTGGTAGCGAAGGTCAAAGCTCCATCGGATCCGCTCGCTGAGGTTGGGGAGAGCGGCATGGATTGTCTTTCGGTGCAGGAAGAGGCAGCCACCGGCGGGCAGCGGCAGGGCTCGAGCGCTGTCTTCGCCGGGCAAGATCGTGGACGGGATGTTCAGTCCCTGCACGCCCGAACAGTGGGTCAGGACCTCGCCGCGATGCGAGCCGGGGATGACCTGGAGGCAGCCATTCTCGGCATCCGTGTCCATCAGCGGGAACCAGACGGTCAGCATGTCGGTGTCGTCTGCCGAGGCGTTGATCACGCCCGAATCCTGATGCCAGGGAGTCGCCCCATAGATCACATTGCCGTCGGCGTCGCGCGGGGCGATCGACTCGGGCACCTTGACGCGGACATGCTGGACCGGGTTCGAGTAGATCTCGGGACCAATGAAGCTCTCAACCGTGTCGAGCAGACTGGGATTGGTCAGCGCGTCGAAGACCGCCGGTCCGGCCCAGAACGGCGTGTCCGCCTTGATCCCCTTCTGAGGCAGAGAGAAGTCGAAGTACTGAGCGTGCACTTTCTGCGACTCGACATAGACCTGGCAGACACGCTCGGCGAAGGGCAGATCGGCGTGGGTGCCTGTGATCAGACCCTGATCGAGCAGCTCATTGGCGAGCGTGTCGAGCACCTCGGCGTACTCGTCCATAACGGGATTGATCACTTCCTCAGGGTCGAAGACCTCGTCGACTGCGAGGAATCCAAAGGTCTCGAAGTGGTCAAGCTGTGCGGCGGTCAGGGTCGGCATGGGCGCTCTCGGGGCATACGTTGATTGACGGACTTGCTTGAATCTTAACGCCTCCGAGCGGGGTGACGGACGCAATGTCCGGCCCCGCTCGGAGTCGTTCTCGCCGAGTCGGCGGGTTACGTCCTGAGCTTCTGGATCGCCGACAACGTACCTTCGCCGCGGAGTTCCGCGGAACCGACTGGCCAGTTGACGTTCGCGGATGTGATCGTCGCTGCCGACACCTCGGTCAAGAACAACCATGAGTAGTTGTCGTAGAACGTGATGTAGAGCTCCTCGAGCAAGCGGGCGCGCTCGCCCGGGTCGAGGGCCTGGTTTTGGGCCTGGTAGAGCTCTTCGATCTCGGTCTCCGGGTAGACGCTGACGGCGTAGAAGCCGCTCTCGGTGACGCCGGAACCGATCACCGTCTCGGGCTCAGCGATCGTGTTGGTGAAGAACCAGAACATGCCCGGCAGCTCGAAGGTGCGCACCGTGCGGAAGTACTCAGAGCTGAGGTATTCCTCGATCGTCGTGCGGATGCCAACAGCCTCGAGGTACTCCTGCACCGGCAGCGCCATGATCGGCACGATCGGCTGGAAGTCCGTCACAATGTGCAGATCGACGTCGAGTCCGTCCGGATACCCGGCCTCGGCGAGCAATGCTCTCGCCCGGTCGGGGTCGTAACCGTGGTAACGCGACTCCAGCGCCTCGCCGGGATAGCCAATTGTGCCCCGATATGGACCGAACGCCGGACCTTCGGAACCAGTCAACAACCCGTCGATGATCTCTTGCCGATTGATAGCCAGGTTTGCGGCTTCGCGCACACGAATGTCGAGGAACGGGTTGGGCACGCCATCGACCTCGGCCACGGAATCATGTGTGTTGAACATGATGTAGTGGGTCGGCTGACCTGACGGCTGGTAGAGCACCTTAAAGTTCGGGTTGTCGCGATACGGCTCTGCGACATCGGTCGGCAGGTTGTAGACGGCGTCGATCTCCCCGGCTTCGATACCGGCGATCTGGGCCAGCGGCTCGGGCCGAATCTGGACCTCGAAGTCCTTGTACCAGGGCAGTCGCGGGTTGGTCAGTCCGTCGCGCGGCTTGTGATAGTCCTCGTTGCGGGTCCACTTCGCGCCCACGTCGGGGTCTGACTCGAGGAAGCGGAACGGCCCCGTGCCCACGGCGAAGACGCCGTCGACGTGGGCGTCGCCGTTTTCGATCACGTATTCCTTGGAGACGTGGCGGACAGCGCCGGACATGATCGAACCGGCAAGGGAGGCGTTCGGCACCGGCGTTTCGACGGCGAAGGTCAGGTCGTCAATGACGCTGTAGCTGGCGAAGTTGTCAGTACCGAAGGCCTGACGCGCCGAGGCCCACTCGTTCGGGTGGTCGCTGGTCTCGCCGCCCTGGTGATACTCAGCCGCCGACGAAACGCGCTCGAAGTTGAACTCCAGGTCGTGCGCGGTGTACGGCGTGCCGTTGTGGAACATGACGCCCGGCGTGACGTGGAAGATCACGTTGGTCGGGTCGACGATTTCCGGTAGCTGAACCAGGTTTGGTTCCAGAGCTGCGGTCTCGGGATGATTGGACATGCCGGCATCGAAGGTGCAGGCGCCGTTGACGTAGTTGGTCTGGGAGCCGGAGCGCTGAGGGTCGAGACCTGCCGTGTAGCGGCCAATCGCGACACGAACCGTCGCGTCCAGGTCGACCTCGGGCTCGGCCGCTTGCTCGTCCTGCTCGGCCTCTTCGCGCTCGATCGCCTGGACGGTGCCCTGCTCGGCCTGCTGTTCCTGCTGCTCTTGTTGCATGGCCTGTTGTTCAGCCTGCTGCTCGGCCTGCTCTTGTTGCATCGCCTGCTGCTGTTGCTGCTGTTGTTGAGGCTCAGCGGCGGGTTGGGGCTGGTCCTCCTGTTGCTGTTGAGCTTCAACAACGGCCTGTTGGCCGTCGTCATCGTCGTCGCCGCAGCCAACCAGTGCCAGACCCGTCGCGCCAACACCGGCTCGCGCTGACGCGCGCAGCAACGTGCGACGCGACAGCCGCCGATGCGACATGCGCTTCCAATAGTTTCGTGTTGCCATTCTTCGTCTCCTCGCTCGACGGGCACGGCCCGCCGCAGATTGCTACGCATGCTAGGCAATTTCGCGCGAACATATCAGTCGCCGTGATGACGCTTGCGTTACGTCAACCAAGATTGCGCAAACGAGGGTCGAGCAGGTCGCGCAGCCAGTCTCCGACCAGATTGCCGCTCAGAGCGACCAGCATCAACGCGAGCCCTGGCATCCACATCACCCACCAGGCGTGGGTGAGATAGTTCCGGGCTTCGGTGATCATCCGGCCCCAGGTGGCCTGTTCAACCGGCGCGCCGACACCGAGAAAGCTGAGCGATGCCTCGGCGACGATTACGATCGGGATTTCCAGCGTCATGATCACGACGATCGTGTTGAAGACATTGGGCAGCAACTGCTTGCGCATGATCCACCAGTTGCTGCCGCCGGCTGCCAGCGATGCGACGACGAACTCGCGTTCTTTGAGCGAGAGCACTTCCGCCCGGATCAATCGGGCATAGACCGTCCAGGTCCACACCAACAGGATCAGAATCACGTTTCTCAGCGAGGCACCGAGCACTGCGCCCAGCAGCACTGCGAAGAGGATCGCTGGAAGCGCCAACTGCACGTCGACGTAGCGCATCAGCAACTGGCCAACGATGCCGCCGCGCCACCCGGCGAACAGGCCGATCACCGTGCCGAACAATGCTGCGCCGGGGACGACAATCGCTACGACGATCAACGACACGCGAGCGCCGTGTACGACGCGCGTCCAGATGTCACGACCGACGTGGTCCGTGCCGAGGGGAAACTCGGACGTGCCGCCGGAAAAGGCCGGCGGTTCGAGTCGAGATAGCAAGTTCGTGTCGCCGGGATCGCCGGGCGCGATGACATCGGCGAAGATTCCAAGGACGATGAACGCGATCATCACCAACATCGGAGGCGCCACGAGCAGGTAGCGCCTTCGCCGCTGCGAAACTTGCCAGCGTCGCCTGGACTCCGTGTTGGCTGCCGCGACCGCCGCTTCGCTTGAAGCTGAGATCGACATCAGAGAGCCGCCATTCGGATGCGTGGATCAATCACCCGGTAGGTCATGTCAACGATCAGATTGCCGAGCGTGATCGATGCGGCAATGACGACCAGGCCAGCCTGCACGGTCGGATAGTCGGACTGCAGGATCGATTCGATCATCAATCGCCCGATACCAGGCCAGGAGAACACGACCTCGATGATCACGGAACCCGCGATCAGACGACCGAGCTCGATTCCGAGGATGGTCATGACTGGGATCAGCGCGTGTCGGAGCCCATGCCGGAGGATCACAGTGCGTTCGGTCAGGCCCTTGGCTCGCGCCGTGCGAATGAAGTCGGTGCTCATCACGTCAATCATTCCCGAACGGGTCAGACGCATGAATCCAGCAGCAGAGAGCAATCCGAGAGCGAATGCAGGGAGCACCAACGAGCGGAAACCCTCCGCTCCCGCGGTTGGGAACCAAGACACCTTGGTCGCCAGGAAAAAGATCAGCATCAGCCCGAGCCAGAAGCTCGGCGTGGCCTGGCCAAACACGGCAACCAGGCGCGCCAGCCAGTCCAATGGCGAGCCTCGCCGCAACGCGGCGAGGACTCCTAACGGCAAGCCCAATCCAAGTGCAACGACCAGTCCGGCAGCGGTCAGCTTGACGGTGCCCAGCACCTTGTCGGCAACGATGTCCAGCGCTGGACCAGTGCGATGGTAGGAAAAGCCCAGGTCGCCCTGCACGGCATCGCCGAGGAACTTGCCGTACTGCACGATCAAGGGCTCGTTCAGACCGAGTTTCTCCCTGATCCGCTCGTAGTCTTCATTGGTCGCGTCCCAGGGCATCAGCGAAGTCTCGGGATTCCCGATCAGGCGCGAGACGACAAAGACGATGCTGACGACGACCCAGACCACGAGGATCGTCTGAATCAGTCGAATCAGGAGCAGGTTGGCAAACTGCATCACTCACTCCGCGGCGCACAATGGAGCGACCGCCGCTGTCTGCGGCATTCTAGCCAGACAGCGTTGGGGTTTGCAGACCTACCAGCTATCGATGTAGGGGCGGCGGCCTTTGCGGATGGGGTCGGAGTTGGGCACGGCGTCGAGCAGTCGGATGATCCACTTGCGCGTGTCGGCTGGATCGATCACGTCGTCCGACTCAAGCACGGTGGCGGCGTTGAAGGCGTTGCCTCGCTCGTAGGCGTCGGCGACCATCTGCTCGTAGACGCGGGTTCGCTCTTCGAGGTCTTCGATCTTCTCAAGCTGCCCGCGCGCGCCGAGCTTGACGCCGGCCTCGAGGTTCATGCCGCCGTACTCGGAGGTTGGCCAGCCGACGTTGAACAGGCCCGCCTCGGTGCTGCCGGCGAGCATCGCCAGTCCACCGAGTCCGTAGCACTTACGCACGGTGAGCGTCATCTTCGGCGTGGTCAGGTTGGCCAGCGAAACGAAGACGCGGTGGCAATGCCGGACCAGCGCCGTCTTCTCGACTTCAGG
>DAOUHS010000163.1:0-7492 GCA_034428415.1 Dehalococcoidia bacterium | reverse complement strand
GGACATCGGCGGATCCGCCTATTTCGCCAACGCCGCCACGCTCGCTGAACTTGAAGCATTGATTCAGGAAGCCGGAGAACTGCTCGGCGTTGACCCTGAGGTTGTCGTCTCGCCGGAAACCACGGTCGGCACCGTCACAGCCTGATCCTGACTGATCTGGGCGGCCGCGTCGCTCAGACGCCGATGCGGAGCTACATCGACGAGCGCGTGCCTGGCGCTGGCTCGCCGCGCATCGGCGAGATGTTCGGCATCGACGTCCTCGGTGTGGCCGGATGATGGCCGTACACGGTCGAGGACGGTGGAGCGGAACGGGAGCAGGCGCCATGGCAGACACAGTGAATCGGGTGCGCAGCGCACGCCTCGAGGTGGGCATGACGCCCGACGAGCGTCGGCTCATCGACGACGCAGTGGCCGCCACGGGTGTGCTGCTGAGCGATTTCGTGGTGAGCAGCCTGCGCATCGCGGCACATGACGCGCTGGCGGACCGGATTGAGTTCGCGCTCGATGACGACGGTCGTCGTGCGTGGGACGAGCTGAACCGGCGGCCCGCCCGCGAGCTCGTCGGCTTGCGGTCGCTCATGTCCCGCCCGTCGCCGTTCGTCGAAGAGTGACGACCGGGTACCGGTCGCCTCGCCTGCTGGAATCTGCGGACGACGTTTCGGGCTTCGTCTGCCGATCCGCTGCGCAGACGCGCTGGCTTCGGCGGTTCGGTCGTCAGGCCCATGCGACCGGCACGACGCGGGTGTTCGTGGTCACGCCCGCCGACAGCGCCGAGGTGGTCGCCTACTACGCCTGGTGCATGGTGAGCATTTCCCCCGGCGACGCGCCCGACCGGCTGCGCGCCGGTGCCGGCAAGTATCCGCAGCCGGTCGCCTTGCTCGCGCGGCTCGGCGTGTCGACCAGCCACGAAGGGCAGGGGCTGGGGGCAGGACTCCTGGCAGACGTCATGAGGCGAGCGTCGGCTGCGGGACGGACTATCGGCTGCCGGGGCCTGCTGGTGCACGCCGAATCCGACGACGCCCGAGCCTTCTACCTGCATCTGATCCCGGAATTCGAGCCCTCCCCGACTGACCCCCTGCATCTGCTGCTGATGATGAAAGACATCCGCCGCACGGGTTCTGCGTCGGGGTAGGTGGCGATCGGGTGGAGGTCGCCACCTGTGGCACTCACGAACGAGCGCAGCGTCGACAGCAGCGCTCTTGACTGCTCTCACCGCCACGCCGCCGAGCTCGCGAGACAGCCTGCGTGGATGCCCGCTTCCAGGCGCGTGCGGGTGCTCATGAGTGGTATCGCGATATCATGATCTCATGACAAGACAGACGACGGTCCGGCTGCCGGACGATCTGGCGCAGGAAGCTGAGGTCGTCGCCCGGGTCCAGGGTTCGAGCATGAATCAGCTCATTGTCGACTCGTTGCGCGCCGAGATCGGGCGGGTACGCGCAGACGACGGTTTCACTTCCACGGCGAAACGTCTGCTTGAGAGAGATCGCGAGCTGCTTGAGCGGCTCGCGCGGTGACCCGGTATCTGAGCATCGCTGAGTACTTCTGGCTTGCCGAGCAGGTCACCGGAGTTCGGGCTGAAGAGCTATCTAGGTCTGCTCGTGTCGAATTGGCGGATTCGGCACTGCACGCCCCGCAAGCAAGCTTTGGCGGGACGGACTTTCGTCCGGACTTGATGGACAAAGCAGCGGTGCTCTGCTGGCGCTTGGCGCGCAACCATCCGCTGCCAGATGGCAACAAGCGAGCAGCTTGGGCAGCACTCGTCATGTTCATCGACCTCAATGGCGGACGCTGGGATCCCGATCCACCAGATGTGGACGACGCAGAACACACAATGCTTGCCGCGGCAGCCGGGGACATCGACGAGGACTCCCTCGCAGGGTGGCTCGGCGAGCGGGTCACATTCGCCTGAGCAAAGGGGCTGCGCGGGGTCATGGAGCGCGAGATGGGCGCTGCGCCCGAGGACGAGCACCTGAGCCGTTTGATCACCTCGGGTGTGCTTCGGGCGGGACACGCAGATGCCGCGGACGTGCTCGACGAGCCTCCCCTGCAGGTCCCGACCAGCCTCACCGAAGCGTTGGCCGCCGAAGGAGAGGATCGTTTGTGAGGTATTGGCACACCTCGGCGCTGGCGCCGCTCTTGGTTGCCGAAGCGACGTCTGAGGTGGTGCGGTCGTGGCTGGGCGAGGACAGAGTCATCGCAACGTGGGCATGGACGCGTGTCGAGATCGCAAGCGCCGTGGAGCGGCAAACGCGTGAAGGCGAACTCTCGCTGGAGCAGCGCCGCGCCGTAGTGAGCCGTTTGGACGGGTTCAGCGCTACGTGGCACGAAGTGGTCGAGGTGCTGGCCGTGCGGTCGCGTGCGATGTCGGTGCTGGCACGGCATCCGATTCGTGCTGCCGACGCCGCCCAGCTCGGCGCCGCATTGCATGTTCAAGACCAACTCGGTGCTCTGCTGCAGTTCGTGAGCCAGGATCAACGCCTCGCCGAAGCAGCCGAACGCGAAAGACTCGCCCTCGTCTCCGCGTGACCAGGCGGCTTCATGGGCAATTGGGCGTTCGAAGGCGGCGTCGCAGCGCGGCCGCCGCGGCGGGTGGCGACCGACGCGCGGGCGATGACGGTCGAGGTCATTCCCCGTGAACAGAGTCCCGTCCGGAATGGCGCCACGCCCCCTCGTGGCTGCTGGACTCCTCAGACTCCAAAGCACCCATGATCAAACCGGCCTCCACGGGTTGTCTTGTTCAGGACAACCCGACCAATACACCAGGGAACCGGCCAACCCGTGGATTGCCAATCCGCGCGGCCCCTTATTCGGCCGGAAGGTCCTGCCGGGATTGCTCTGTGCCCCAGAACACCATGCAGCTACCCCATATAGCTATGAGCAGCAAGCGAAAACGTACGCTGACCAGCAGCGCGCCAATATGTGCGCCAAGACCAAGAAGGTGTGACGGTGTCCCGACGACGCAAGGCGCTCCTAGCGGCAGCCGCAGCCCTCACAGCCGCAGCACTCATCATCGGCGGCACCGCGCTGGGCTTCGCCCTCGACGGCGATGATCCCACCGCCGCGCCGGTTCCCGCGACCACGACGACCACAATGCCGCCAGCGACAACCACAGCGACGGCCGCGGCCGCGCCGACAGCGACCACGACAACCACAGTGCCGCCAGCGACAACCACCACGACGACCACAGAGCCGCCAGCGACAACGACCACCGACCAAGCCCGCAGGGAGTTCGAAACGACCATGTGCCACGCTTGGCTCACAACCGCCCTAGACGACCCGCTCCGCGAGATAGGCCGCTACAAGGACGAGTTCGCCGACGAGTCGACCACGTTGCGCGAGAGCCAATTGCTGTACGCCCTCATCAACAACATCTTCCACGAGCTCTGGAGCGACTGGGCCGTCGAGGTTAGCGCTCGGGCAAACGACTCCGACCGGGCGAACTGCCCGTCCGACCTGCTCACAGAAACCGCCTGGGAGTCGTGGAACGACGCGGTCGCAGAGGAATGGGGCTACATGAAAGAGCTGCGCGCTGCCTGTCGCGAAGTCGAATTCGTCGAGTCCTGCTGAGGTGCTGGGGACTGCCAGACTCTCAAGGCTGCGGATCGCATGCAGCTGCCTCGGACGCTCGCCGCGTTGAGCGACATGATGCGCTCGATGTCGGGATTGCTTTGGCGATGACATGTTGACAACTGTTGTCAACACAGGCAGACTGGCTGCGTGAGCCGGAACACCATGAGCTTTGCACTTCCTGAGTCGATGCGGAGCTACATCGACGAGCGCGTGCGGGGCGGCGAGTACGGCAACACCAGCGAGTACCTGCGTGACCTCATCCGGCGTGATCAGCAGGCTGAGGAAGCACGTCGCTTCCGCATGCTGATCGCTGACGGGCTCGAGTCGGGCGAGGGTCGCACGTTGACGTCCGAGGTCGTCGACGAATTGCGTGCGCGGGCGCTCGGCCGAGCAGTGTGACAGACGTCCGGCTGCGCCCGCTGGCCGAGGCCGACTTGGTCGAGCGAAGCGAGTACTACCGGTCCGAGGGCGGCGACAACCTCGGTGAACGCTTCTTCGACGCCGCGATCGAGGCGTTGGGAAGACATCGAGCGCATGCCTGGCGCCGGCTCGCCGCGCATCGGCGAGATGTGCGGCATCGACGGCCTGCGGTCCCGTCGGCTGGCGCGCTTTCCGTGCGGCTGGTTCTACTTCGAGCGAGGCGACTATGTCGACGTGGTCCGTCTCTTGGCCTACGCGCAAGATCTCGAAACGATCCTGGGCGACCTGAACCAAGACCGATGAGGTGCAATCTGTCGCCGCAGCACCCCAAATGGCAGCGCGGACAACGCGGGCGCGGCACCGTCGACGCCACACGCACTGGTAGCCGTTTCGGGCGCGTCCAACACGGCTCCAGCACCTTCGACATAACAGGCCCATCGACGACCAACAAGCCAGCGCCGACTGACCGAACCCTCCTAAATCGAGGGGAAACCCGGCCCCAGACGACGAAGGCGTCGGCAGAATCGCGACCGGGTAATGTCCGGCCGTGAGATCGCGACTTGAGACAGAGCGCACCGCGCCATCCGGGGTGTCATCGTGGGTGACCTGAGCTCTGGGCACTTGGCGGCCGCATTGGACGCCGCTCTGGAGGGCAAACTCAGATTTACGGACGACGATCTGCCGACCGGGCCGCAGATGCGTTCGGCGTTGAGTGTCCTCATTGAGATGATGAAGATGGTCAGCCTCGCGCACATCGATATCGATACCATCGAGAAAGTCATTGAGGCCACCCACGAACTCGAACGCAACGAACGACTCGAGCGCGAACGGCTCGGCTGACTAAAGCGAACGAGCATTTGCCCTAGTAGATTCGGGCTTTGGCTAGCTGTAATGCCCACAGAGGTAGTTGACTCGGCTGGAATGCCATGTTGAGCACATTGGCGGTCCACAAAGGCGACGCGATGGCAGGTTGCCTCCGATGAGCACTACCACGGCCGGAAGCACAAGATTTCAGCGACGTAGTCTCATACGCTGGCTCGCGCAACTGGGAAGGTCGGGCCAAGCGATGTTGCAGTCATCTGTACCGCTGAACTCCAAGACGCGATGACAGCAAGCTGGGGAACGGCGAGCGAAGAGGCAGCCCGTCGGTACGCGGCCGACCTGGGCGTACCGGACTTCGTATACGAACCGGTGATTGTTTCCAAAGGCAACGCTAGGCGAGAGGTTTCGGACGGCCTTCTCATCTCGCAGGAACGAGGCGTGATTCTCCAGACGAAGGCGCGAAATCCCAACGCTCATCGTGACTTGGATCGTCAGATTGCATGGGCACGAAAGCAAGTTTGCAAGGCAGCCAACCAAGTTCGTGGCACTCGTCGCACACTTGCCTCGGCAACGGAACTTCAGTTGACTTCACGACGCGGCCGCTCACTCACGCTTTCTGCCGATAGCGAGCGAGCTTGGCCGGGCGTCGTCCTGCTCGACATGCCACATTGCCCTTCGGGGGTCGATGCCACGTGCGATGACCCAGAGACGATTGTCATGACCCTCGACGATTGGTACGCACTCAACGACCTCGTCCGTTCGACTTCCGGTGTCATCGAATACGTGCATCGAGCCATCGACGCGCAAACTCTCCAGATCGAACTCGGGAAGGAGGCGGTTCGCTACGCCAATCTCGCTGCGGCCGACGACGAGACGGTACGGCAGGAAGGTGGTTATCCCGTGCTGCCATCCACGGGCCTCTCGCCTCGGGAAGAGCAGGTCATTGCCACTCTGGACGACTGGATCGACTCGGACATTGCCGTGGCGGCGGGACCAAACGGAGACCTCGATCTGGATGCCACGCGTCGTGCGATCGAGGTGATCGATGCGATTCCAGTCGCGGTGAGAGTCGAAACGGCCGGGACTCTGCTGCACAGGGTCCGCGAGGCAGACGTCGTCGGTCATGCTGTCTCGGGCGTCTGCCAGATTCCTCCATCGCATCACCGACTGCTGTTCTTCTTTGATCAGGCTGCCAACTGGAGCAGTTCCGAGCACTTTTCGGCCTATGTCTTCGCCTACACCGTTACCCGCCATGAAGAGCTGGATGATCTCTACGGTCCGGGGGTATCACTCTTGTTGGCGCGGATGAACACCGAGAGTGGTCACGTCTTCCGGACGTTTGTGCTGATCGAAGGGAACGCCGCCGAGCTACAACTGCCCAGGGACGTGCGACGGTCGGTTCTCGAACGGCATGGAATGCTTACGTGAGGCGAGGTTTGCACGATGGAGGGGCTGCAAGAGCGCGCGATCTTCACTGGCGGTCGCACGTGATCGATACCTCGCCGCCGGAATTCCGCCGGGCATCTCCTCGCTGCCTTGAGTCCTATTGACCGTCCATGACAGCAAGATCCAGCAACACTCGCGCGCCAAACCCAGGGAGCGCCGCTTGGGAAGGCCGAGCGCCGGGCCGCTGTTTCCGGCGAACCGCATTAGCGGCGCGGACCGGTCGGTGCGCTTTCTAGAGGCGGAGCATGAGCGACGATCTAGGCAGTCTGTGTGCACCGAAGAACGAATGGATGACCTGATGACTGAGCGAATCGACGTCCGCGAGGAAGTGGTCAATAATGAGGTGTTCGACCGTTGTTTGGCTGCTGGGCTGGACGAGGCAGTGGCACTACAGAAAGCCACCGAAGCTGTTCACGCTTGGCGCGACCGCGACAACAGCGATCAGCAGCTCCCACGTACATTTGCCCGAGACTGGCCGATTTAGCGGTCTTGGGCAAACATCCCTATAGCCCCCGTCTCTTTGTACGGTCGAGCTGCTGGGCTCGGCGCGGCCACGTCATTTGGTGAGGATGCCGCGGGTTTTGTGGCGCAGGACTAGCTCGGAAGCTGACTTGCGAGGTGCCGTGCTCGATGGCACCGTCCTGTCCAATGCCCGCATATTGGGAGCGGACTTGGGCACGGCAAGCCTGCGCGAAGCCGACCTTCGTTGACCATGGGTTGCGGGTTCTGATTTTCGATTTGCCGACTTGAGTGACGCCGACCTTCGGAGCACAACAGCTGACTCAAGTCTGACTGATTACGATCCAATCGATTTCAGGGACGCCATAGTGGAAGGGTGCCGAGGTTGCCCGTGACCACTTGGTCTCGGTGTGCCAGCGGAGAACGGGCCACCGGTGCATTCATCAAGAGCTCTTCTTCGGTGCTGGTCGGTAGCGTTGGGGAGTATCCGGCTGCAAGGGGTTTCAAGAGTCGGCAAGGCGCTCACCCTATCTGCGGAATCTCAGCCTACGCCCATCTCAGATTCGAAGCGGTGAGCCGATTTTCGACGTTGGATGCTAATGACATCATTCGATACCGCTGAGGCAAACAGTGAGGGGGTCTCGTTCCGTCTTGATGCGTTCTTCATCGAGGAGGAACACCAGTTCGGAGTTCTCAGGGCATTCGAGTGTGTCGTCGATGATCGCGAGAACTTTGGATGTGGCGCGTCCCGACGTGCAGTCGACTAGTTCAG
>DAOUHS010000162.1:0-38840 GCA_034428415.1 Dehalococcoidia bacterium | reverse complement strand
TCGTCCTGGTTGTTGCGGCGGATGTTGACCCGCGACAGGATGCCGCCGCGCCGTCGCGGGGCGATGTTGGTGTCGGGCTGGCGCTCTTCTTGGTCGTCGGCGCTCTGCTGGGGCGGCCGCTCAGTCCGTTGGTTCGACGACTGCTGGTTGGAGCCGTCGTCGGAATGCTGGCTGGAATCGCCGCCCTGTTGCTGGGCAGAGCCGCGGCGTCGGCGGCGCCGCCGACGCCGCGGCGGCCCGTCGCGCGGCGGGGCGACGGCCGCAGAGCTGTCTTCGACCGTCGCCGCGGCAACTGGCGCGGGAGCAGCCATCGGCTCCTCGGCGTTCTCCGAGGGAGGAAGCGTCTCTACCGGGGTTGATTCCGACACAGGGGCGGCTTCGGCCTCAGTCTCGACAGCCTCTCGCGCCACCCTGGGGCGGCGTTGGCGCGCCTCACGAGGTTCACGTGTTTCTCGTGATTCGCGTTCACGGCGTGGCGGACGATCGTCGCGGCTGCGGCGCTCGCCTCGATCGCGTGGTTCTCTCGGTTCTCGGCTGGCAGCGTCAGCGTCGCCGTTGAGCAGCGCTTTGCGAGAGGCGTTGACGCGGCCGAGGTTGTCGACCTCGATGACGATGATCTGCATCTCGTCGCCGACGCTGACGATGTCCTCGACCTTGTCGACGCGGTAGTCGGCCAGTTCGGAGATGTGGACCAAGGCGTCTTTGCCCGGCACCATCTCGACGAAGGCGCCGAAGGGCAGGATGCGGACGACCTTGCCGGTGTAAATCTGGCCCGGCTCGATATCTCGTGTCATGGCCGAAATGCGTTCGAAGGCGGCCTCGCCGGACTTCTGGTCGACCGCGGTGATGAAGACTGCTCCATCGTCCTCGACGGAGATATCCGCTCCGGTGTCCTCTTGCAGCGCGCGAATGTTGCGGCCGCCGGGACCGATGAGCTGGCCGATCTTGTCCTGCGGCACGTCGATCCGCAGGATGCGCGGGGCGTGCGGCGACATCTGCTCGCGCGGGGCAGCGATGCAATCGATCATCACGTCCATGATTTGCAGGCGCGCGTCGCGTGCCTGGTCGAGGGCGCGGGTGAGGATCTCGAGGTCGATGCCCTTGACCTTCATATCCATCTGCAGCGCGGTCACGCCGTCGCGGGAACCCGCGACCTTGAAGTCCATGTCGCCGAGGTGGTCCTCCATGCCGACGATGTCCGTCAGGATGGCGACATCGTCCTCTTCCTTAATCAGACCCATGGCGATGCCGGCGATCGGGGTCTTGATCGGGACGCCGGCGTCCATCATCGAGAGCACCGAAGCGCAGACGGAGGCCATCGAGGTCGAGCCGTTGGAGGCCAGCACTTCTGACACGAGCCGGATCGTGTAGGGGAATTCTTCGAACGGCGGCAGGATGGCGGCCATGGCGCGCTCGCCGAGCATGCCGTGGCCGATGCTGCGCCGCGAAGGATTGCCGACGCGTCCGGTCTCGCCAGTCGAGAACGGCGGGAAGTTGTAGTGGTGCATGAAGCGCTTCGAGTCATCGGGTCCGAGGTCGTCGAGCCGCTGAGCCATGCCGGAACCGGCCAGCGTGGTGAAGCTGAGCACCTGGGTCTCGCCGCGCTGGAAGAGGCCGGAGCCGTGCGTGCGGGGGACGAGGTTAATCTCGGCCGAGAGCGGACGCAGGTCGGCGTGGCCGCGACCGTCAGCGCGCACACCATCGTCGAGGATGCTGCGCCGGACGAGGCGCTTTTCGAGCGCCTCGAATGCTTCCTGGTACGCTTCCGCATTCGCGTTCTCGTCAAGGTTGTCGAGCAGGGACGCCTTGACGGCGGCCCGGCGGCCGTCGCGGTCGGCCTTGTCTTCTGCATCACGAAGGGCAGAGGTCAGGTCATCGCCGATACGTTCCTCGACCGCAGCCATGATGTCGGCTTCAACCGACTGTGGCGTGTACTCGCGTTTCGTCGGCGCTACCTCGGCGGCCAGCGCTTCTTGCATCTCGCAGATCGTCGAGATCGCTTGCTGGCCGATGGCCAGCGCCTCGACCAGCATCGCCTCGGAGACCTCGCCGGCCTCGGCTTCGACCATCGTGATCGCGTCCTTGGTGCCGGCGACGACGAGGTTGAGGTCGGAGACTTCGAGCTGCGCGAAGGTTGGCTGGAGGACCAGCTCGCCGTCGACGTGCCCGATCCGCACCGAGGCGACCGGTCCGTCGAAGGGGATATCGGAGACGCAGAGCGCGGCCGATGCCGCAATCGTGCCCAGCGTGTCGGGCGGGTTTTCCATATCGACCGAGAAGATCGTGATGATCAACTGGGTGTCGTCGTTGTAGCCCTTGGGGAACAACGGGCGAATCGGCCGGTCGGTCAGACGAGCCGAGAGCACGGCGGTCGTCGTCGGGCGTCCTTCGCGACGGAAGAACGAACCGGGAATCCGACCGGCAGCGTAAAGGCGCTCCTCGAACTCGACCGAGAGCGGGAAGAAGTCGATGCCGGGTCGCGGCTTGGAGGCGGTCGCCGTGCCGAGCATCATCGTGTCGCCGTAGCGGATCGTGACGGCGCCGCCAGCCTGGTGCGCGAGCTTGCCGGTCTCGATCGTGAGGGTGCGTCCGGCAATCTCGTGCTGGACGGTTCGGGTGGTGATTTCCATATGTGCGTGTGTTCCTGTGCTTCGTGCTGCCTGCCGCCGCTTCCTCAACGACAGGTGCTGTCTGTTCGGCGGCGAAACGTTGATCGCTAGCGCTCAGCCTGCGAGTCGCCGATATTCGTCCGAGACCGTCCGCGCTGCCTGGCCTGCGCTGATTGCGTCGGGCTAGCGGCGCAGACCCAGCTCGCTGACCAACGTCGAATAGCGATTGACATCCTCGCGGTTGAGGTAGCGCAACTGCCGGCGTCGCTGACCAACAAGCTTCATCAGTGCGCGGCGCGTGTGGTAGTCATGCCGATGTTCGCGCAGGTGGTCGGTCAACCGCGAAATCCGCTCGGTCAACTGCGCGATCTGCACCTCCGGCGAGCCGGTGTCATTCTCGTGTTGACCGAAATTCGCCGCGATCGCGGCCTTCTCTTCCTTGCTCAGCATGTCTGCCCCCAACGGCGTGCGCCGTATGGCCATGGTGCGCGGCGGGCTAGTTCCATCCCTGGTGTCTACCTGGTTCTTTCGATGTCGCGGGCAGCTCTCCAAGCCATCCGCTCCCCGCCGCTGCGCTGCGTGGTCGTCTCGTTGCCTAGACCTTACCAGACCGCCAAGCCCCTCTGTCCGCTCAGGCCGGCATTCGGTGACGTATGCGACACTGGACGACATGGCAGTTCTAATGAGACACCCGATTATGATCGTTCGCGCGCGTCTCGACCCGACGGTCCTGGAGGAGTTCGAGCACTGGCACCGCCGCACGCACCTGCCCCACGTGCTCGAGATCCCGGGCATCGTCTCGGCGTTCCGGGTCCGCGGTTCAGACCCCATCGCTGGAGCCCACCTGATGGGCTACACCTTCGAAGACGAGTCAGTCGTCCAGGCCGCACTCGCATCAGAGCAAGCCCAGGTCGCCCGCAGAGACTGGGACTTCTGGGCCGATCAGGTGTACGAACTGTCAGTCGAGATCTACGCCCCGCTGGCGCCGCTACCGATTTTCCAGCACCACAACTAGGGCTCTCGCGCAACCTCCGGCGCCATCTTCGTCACAACCAAGGCAAGCGCTGGTACGACGAGGCCCGTATGACTTCGCTTACAGCTCTAGCGCGACCTCTTCCTTGATCGGCGTCTTGCCTTCCGGAAGGGTGAAGAAGTTGCAGAAGCAGGTGCCTTCAAAGTCAACCAGACCGTTGAGGACCGGTTCGCAGACGCAGATCGTGTCGTCGTTGTTGGCTGGCTGACAGGGGCAGTAGAACTTGCCGAAGCGCATCCGCATGTTGACGAAGTCTTCGATCGTCTGATCGGCGTTCATCAAGATGTAGCCGCGCTCTTCGCAGAACTTGTCGGCGAGTTCAGTCATCTCGGCGCGGTACTTGTCGCGCAGGGCTCGTTCTTCCTCTTCCGGCAGATCGGTCAGGGGCTCAAATTCGGCCATGACTCGCCCTCTTCCTAGCTAGGTCGCGGTCTGTAGTTTAGGCGGAGCCCTCGGCGCGGGAGGCGGCGAAGCGCACGAGCGAGCGGACCGGCACGCCCGACGCGCCCTTGACCTGTGTCCCACGTGTCTTCGCGGCGTCGTCGGTACCGGCCATATCGAGATGCGCCCAGGGCGTGTCGCCGGCGAATCGAGCGAGGAATTTGGCTGCCGTGATCGCGCCAGCGAGGCGGCCGCCGGTGTTTTTGACATCGGCCACCTGGCTGCGGATCTGCTCGTCGTACTCCGGGAACATCGGCAGCTGCCAGAACTTCTCTCCGGCTCGCTTGCCCGCCTCGATCACTTCTGCCGCGAGATCGTCGTCGTTGGCCATCACGCCAGTTGCGACATCACCCAAGGCGACGGCGCAAGCGCCGGTCAGAGTTGCCACGTCGATCAGCGGGGAGAGGCTCAGATGGTTGGCGTAGGACAGCGCGTCTGCGAGAACCAGGCGGCCCTCAGCGTCGGTGTTGATGACTTCAATCGTGGCGCCGTTCATCGCGGTCAGCAGGTCACCCGGCTTGATCGCGTTGCCGCCGGGCATGTTCTCGGTGCAGGGCGCGAGCGCGGTCACGTTGATCGGCAACTTGAGATCGGCGATCGCACCCATCGACGCCACGACTGCCGCCGCGCCCGACATGTCCTGCTTCATCGCTTCCATATTGGCGGCCGGCTTGATCGAGATCCCTCCGGTATCGAAGGTGATGCCCTTGCCGCAATAGCCGAGCCCGGGCTCGTCGGCTCCGCCTCGGTGACGCATAATCAGGAACTTGGCCGGTTGGTGGGAGCCCTTGGCGACGCCGAGGAACGAGCCCATACCGAGCTCGGCAGCCGCGGCTTCGTCCATGATTTCAATATCGACATCGTGCTCAGACGCCCAGGCTTCGGCGCGGTTGGCGAGCTCGGTCGGGGTGAGCAGGTTGGACGGCTCATTGGCCAGGTCGCGGGCGAAGTTGGCCGCGCCTGCCAGCGAGCGACCATGCTCAATCCCCGACTCGACGCCGCTGACGTTGTCCGAGTGCAGCAATGTGCGCTCGAGCACGTTGGGCTCCTTCTTCGGAGACTGGTGGCGGTTGAAGCGGTAGAGGCCGAGATCGAGACCCTCGCAAATGGCTCCTGCGATCTCCTCGGTAGTGAAACCGCACTCCTCGCCGTCGACTGCGACCGCGAGCGTCCCCGATGAGAGCGAGCGTGCTTTGCGTGCACCGTTGGCTGCGGCATTGCGGATCTCGTCGAGGCCCATCTTCTCGGCCGGGCCAAGACCTGCGATCACGACGCGCGGCGACTCGGTCTGGCCGAAGGTATGGACAACGACGGTCTCATTGACAGAACCCGACAATTCGCCCGCCTTGACCAGCGGTTCGAGGCCACCATCAAGGGCGTCGTTGAGCTGGCGCAGGGCCCCGCCGTCGAGGATGTCGTCGTCCTTGGTCGCGAAGATCAGCAGGTGGTCGGCGGCCGCTTCGAGGGCAGGTTGGCCGCTGGCGGTGATGTCCATGAAAGTCTCTCAACAGGTCTCTAGGTGACTGGGGCTGCACGGATCCGAACAATGCAGATCATCCTAGCGATCATCGGGAAAAACAACTGGCAATAACGTGGCGAAATGCGGGAGTTTCTGCGCGAACTGGCAGCGGTAGCGATCGCAGCTCTGGTCTATTACCTCGTTCGCGGAACAGTATCCGACCGCGCGGACGAGGCATTCCAGCGAGCGAGGGACATTCTCGATCTCGAACAGCGCCTCTGGCTCGACTGGGAATCGGCGATCCACGAGGCGATCCTCGGCTCGAGCGCTCTGATCGATCTCGCCAACGGAACCTACTTCTGGGGCCACATGCCACTGCTAATCGTGCTGGCCGTCTGGCTCTGGCGATCGCACCGAGAAATCTGGCGCACGTTTCGCAACGCCCTCCTGGTCTCGGCTGCGGTCGGGATGGTTTGCTACTTCCTCTTTCCGACCGCCCCTCCGCGCCTGATGCCTGAACTGGGCTACATCGACACGCTGGCAGTCCGGGCAGCGCCCGCCTACCAGGCGCAGGAGGTTGGCCTGTTCGTCAACCCATACGCCGCGTTGCCCTCTTTGCACGTGGGCTGGGCGCTGCTGGCCGGGATCGCAGTCTGGTGGACATCGCCGCATCCACTGATACGAGCGTTCGCTGTGGCGATTCCGCTGTCGCAGAGCTGGGCAGTCGTGGCGACCGCTAATCACTGGACGCTCGACGCGTTCGCCGGCGTCGCGATCTGCGGAGCGGCATGGATGATAGTCATCCTGCTCAATAGGCTGAGTTTCAGAATGCCGGTTCAGTTCGACAGGAGTTGACCATGCAGATCGTCACGACCGACTCTGTACCCAATCGAGAAGTGACAGAAGTGCTGGGCCTGGTGAGCGCCAACAGCGTGCGCTCGAGGAACGTTGGCCGAGACATCCTGGCCGGGATCAAGAGCATGTTTGGCGGAGAGATTCACGCCTACACCAAACTGATGAGCGACACCAGGGCGCAGGTAAACGAAAAGCTCGAAGCCTCTGCCAACGCAATGGGCGCCGACGCGATCGTCGGCACGCGGATGATGACCTCCGACATCGGTCAAAACATGGCAGAGGTCTACATGTACGGGACAGCCGTCAAGCTCAAGTAATCGGCTTCCGCTGGGCTCAGGTCCCAGGGGACCCCCTAGTCCGCCCGGACCGGCCAGTCTGGATGCGACTTCAGGCGTTCGAGGATCGCCACACCGACGTCGTACTTGTGCAGCAACGGCAGACGCTCGGGTTCGCCCGAGGCGTCGAGCAAGACCACGCGGTTGGTGTCGACCTGAAAACCGGCGTCGGACTGGGTGACGTCGTTGGCGGCAATGAAGGCCAGGCCCTTCTTGTCAACTTTTGCCTTGGCGTTTTCGATCAGGTCATCCGTCTCGGCGGCGAAACCGACCTTGAGCAAGTGCGGCGCATCAATCGAGGCGATCACGTCGGGATTCTCGACCATCTCGAGGGTCATGCCATCCTCTTCGGCGTCCTGCTTTTTGATCTTGGACTCTGCCGCTTCGGCGGGCCGGTAGTCGGCGACTGCAGCAGCCATGACGAGCGCGTTCGCTCCGCGCGCGGCGTTCTGTATCACTTCCTGCATTTCGATCGCGGTGCCCACAGAACGCACAACGATGCCATAGCGGCCATCGGGTGGCGCTTGCGTGGTGATCAGCGTGACCGCTGCCCCCTGGTCCCGAGCGGCCTCGGCGACGGCGACACCCATCTTGCCGCTGGAATGATTGCCCACGTAGCGCACCGGGTCGATCGGCTCGCGTGTGCCGCCGGCAGTCACGATGATGTGCCTCCCGCGCAGGTCGCCAACGGTTCGTCCAATCGCCGAACGCACCGCTGCCGCCAACTCGATTGGTTCGATCAGGCGTCCCAGACCTCGACCACCTGAGGCCAGGCGGCCGATGGCGGGGCCAGCGATGAACACGCCGCGCGCCTTGAGCAGCTCAAGATTCGCCTGCACCGAGGGTTGGCCGTACATGACCGAGTCCATCGCCGGGGCGACGACCAGCGGCGCGCTGGTCGCCAACGCTGTCAGCGTGACCGGATTGTCACCGATGCCCTGGGCCAGCTTGGCGATCGTCGTCGCAGAGGCCGGCGCGACCAGCATGGCGTCCGCCCGACGGCCCATCGCGACATGCTGCTCAGCCGGCGCTGCCGGATCCCAGAGGTCGGCGGCGACCTCTCCCTTGACCAATGATCGGAAGGTCAACGGCGGAATGAAGCCGGCCGCTGACGGAGTGAGCGCCACGTCGACGATGGCTCCGGCGTCCTCTAACCGGCGAGCCGCCTCGACGCTCTTATATGCCGAGATTGAGCCGGTCACGCCGAGCGTGACGCGGCGCCCACGCAACGGCTGCGGGGCTGGGGCGGTGCTATCGGAGCCGTCGGAGCTCACGGGGTGCCTTCGGCGTTGTAGTAGTAAAGCTCTCGCAGACCCCAAAGGATGAGGTCTTCGTCGACCACGTCGAGAATCGTCGTCTCCTCGGCGATCCGCGGCGCCCAACCTCCGGTCGCCACCACGTTGGCGTCGCCCAACTCCTGGCGAAAGCGTTTGATGATGCCTTCAACCAAGCCGACGTAGCCAAACAGGATGCCGCTCTGCAGCGCGGTCTCGGTCCGAGTGCCGATGGCGGCCGGGGGACGTTCAAGATCGATCCGTGCCAGCCTGCTGGCCCGGTCGAACAGCGCATCCGTGGAGATGCCGATGCCAGGCGAGATTGCGCCACCGATATAGACGCCGTGTTCGTTGATCGCGTCGAACACGGTCGCCGTGCCGAAATCGACCACAATCAGCGGTGGCGGCCCATAGCGCGAGCAGGCAGCAACGGCGTCGACGATCCGGTCGGCACCCAACTCCTCGGTGTGCTCGATCCCGATCCGTACCGGCTTTCTCATGTGCGACGAGACCAGCAGCGGCTCAGTCCGCAAGAACTTTCGGCAAACGTCCTGAAACACCGGGGCCAGCGCCGGCACGACCGAGGAGATGATTGCGCCGTCGATCTGGCTGATCTGAATACCCTCGTAGCGCAGCAGCGAGGCCACGAAGATGCCGTACTCATCGGGCAGGCGGTCATGTTGGGTGGCGAGGCGCCAAGTGTGGACAATTTTACGGTCGTTAAACACGCCGATCTGGAGGGTCGTGTTGCCAATGTCGATTGCGATCAACATCGCTCGTCACCCTTTGCGAGCCCCCAGGGAGCCCTCGCCGATGGGGTCAACAGGCCGCCCCAACGCTGACACGCACGGTTATCTCGTGCATTCTAGGCGCGATCAGAGATTACGACGTTTGTTACACAGGTGCGCCTGCGCGCCGATCGGTCCGAGACGTAACGCAGTCTGTCAAGGCCCTAGACCGGCAGCGTGGATACCTTGGGGAAGCTGTGGATGGCCTATCTGGTCAGCGGACTACTTCCGGGGCTCGTCTGGATAGCTATTGTCTGCCCACACGCTGGTTAGTATGTTCCCTCAAGCGACCCATCTGCAGAGCAGCATCTCTGGTCAATCCACCGGAGGAGCGGACAGCGCGCGCAGAGGTCTTGCCATAAGGAAACGAGAGCGGCATGGTCTCCCGGTCCGCGCGATCGCTCAATGACCCTCACTCCGACCCGCGCGCAATTTGGCAGCGCACCCTCCAACTACTGAGAGACTCACTCGACCGCGAAACCTACGAAACCTGGTTCGCCGGGACCCACGCGATCGAGATCCGCGGCGGCGTGCTGCATGTCGGCGTGCCAACCGTCATCAAGCTCGAAACGCTTCGCGGGAGCTACTACCCTCAGTTGGCATCAGCGGTGCGACAGGCCGCCGGCCGTCCTATGGAGATCGAGTTGCGCGTTGCGGCACGTCCCGAACCGGTCACGCCAGCGCTTGACTTCCCAGAGTCCTCCGGAGTGCCCGATAGCGAACGCGGTCAACCGATTCAGCCGGCCCGCAGCCGGCCTTCGGTGCTCAACCAAGCAACGTTCGAACGTTTCGTAGAAGGCACCTCGAACCAGATCGCCGTAACCGCCGCTCGTCGCGTAGCTTTCCATCCGGGCGAGGACACCAACCCACTGTTCATCTACGCCAACTCGGGCCTCGGCAAAACTCACCTGCTGCATGCGATCGCCCATGTCACGATGCAGCGCTACTACACGGTGCTCGTTGAGACTGAGTCCTACGTACGCCAGTTTGTCAGCAGCGTCGGCGCCGGAGAGCGCGCCGCCTTCCAGGCCAAGTACGAGTCGGCCGAAGTGCTGATCGTTGACGATGTGCAGAAGCTCGGTGGTAAGACGCAGACCCAGGAGGAGTTCTTCAACGTCTTCAATGCGTTACACAAGCGCGGCCGCCAGATCGTGATCGCCTCGGACATGCCGCCACGCCGCTTGACTGGTCTCAGCGAGCGCCTCGTAACGAGATTCGAAGGTGGTCTCGTGGTCGAGATCAATCCGCCCGACCTCGAACTGCGTTTGGCGATTCTCCAGCGCACGATTCGCGACTGGCAACTCGACATCAATGAGCAGACCGCCTACATGATTGCCGAACGCGGCGGGACCAACGTTCGTGCATTGCTGGGCGCATTGCAGCGAGTCCGCGTGTACGCAGAGAGTGATCGCTCGCCAGTCACGCCCGGCGTCGTGGTGCGCGCGTTGGCAGGACATGTGCCGGAGGAGGCGCGCAAGGCGAAGCCCAGCGTGGCCGAACTGATCGCCGCGGCGTCGGATGTCACCGCGGTCGCGCCGGAGCTCTTCACTTCGCCGCGTAAAGACCGCCGTACGGCGCGCGCTCGACAACTTGTGATGTATCTCGCATGCCGCCACACCGACCTCTCACTCAACGCGATTGGCGAGGCGCTGGGCGGGCGCGACCACTCAACGGTGTTGCACGGGCGAGATAAGGTTGAATCACTACTGGCGAAGGCTGGTGATCCTGAAGCGCAGTGGTGGGTCCAACAGATATCTGAGGTCCGTTCGCGCCTCCACCTATAGCCGCGCCGCTGCGCCCCGCCCTCTGTCCCAGTTCCACGGTCCATCCAGCTGTTTAGCCAAGTCCTCCACATTGCGCCAACGGTCGTGCTGCGCGCACATCGTGGCTGGAGCCTTACATGCGACGCCTATCCCCATTGCCCCATCCGCTAACAGCAACAGCAACTTCTCTTCCCCTGACTGTCTTGGTTAACTCGATCCGGAGTAACTGCGGGGGGTGTGGATAAACTCGACGCATGATCGACTCCGTGGAGATTGAAGTCGAAGGCGGCGCCGGTGGCCGCGGCGCAGTATCGTTTCGCCGCGAGAAATTCGTTCCGCGTGGCGGCCCTGATGGCGGCCGCGGCGGCCGCGGCGGCGACGTGGTCGTGGTGGCCAATGGTCAGCTGAACACGCTGAGGCGCTATCGCCGGCAGCGCCGGTTCCGGGCGGAATCGGGGACCAATGGCGGAACCAATCAGAAGCGTGGGCGGGCTGGCGCGACGATGCTGCTGGAGTTGCCCATTGGCACAATCGTCTCTGCAGCCAGTGGCTCGTCGGCCAACCAGCTCGTCGATCTAGAGGAAGACGGGCAGTCGCTGGTCGTTGCTTGGGGCGGTCGCGGTGGACAGGGCAACATGTACTTCCGCAGCGCCACAAATCAAACACCGCGGGTCGCCCAACGAGGTGAGCCAGGAGAGCGTCGGCGGCTCAGGCTGGAACTCCGCGTGCTCGCCGATGTCGGCATCGTGGGCCTGCCCAACGCAGGCAAATCCTCTCTGCTCCGCTATCTCAGCGACGCGCGGCCGCGCGTCGCTGATTACCCGTTCACCACGCTGGAGCCGCACCTGGGCGTTGTTTCGGTGGGCTGGGACGAGTTCGTGATGGCCGACCTGCCCGGGCTGATCAAAGGCGCCGCCGACGGCGCCGGACTGGGCCATGACTTCCTTCGGCACACGTCGCGAACGCGCCTCCTCGTCCACCTGATTGACGGCTCTCAAGACAATCCGCGCAGGGCGAAAGAGCTGGTTGATCACGAGCTCGCCGGCTATTCGTCAGAACTGGCGGACCGTCCGCAGATCGTCGCGATCAACAAGGTGGACCTTGAAGACGTGCGCGTGCTGCGCGAAGAGATCGGGGAGATGTTCTCCGACTTGCCGCAACCGCCGCTGTTCTGTTCTGCCGCGACCGGTGAAGGCACCGAAGCGGTTGTGAAGGCATGCGCGGACGCGCTCTCCGAGTTGCGGTTAGCCGAGCCGCCCCCTACAGCGGCGGTCCCGGTCGTGAGACCGAAGCAAGACGGCCGTCGGTTCGAAGTTGAGGAGATGTCGCCGGGCATCTTCGCGGTTAGAGGCGAGTCGGTCGAGCGGTTTGTCTCGATGATGGAGCTCGACGAGGACGAGGCCCTTGCCGAGACATATCGCTGGTTGGACCGGCGTGGTGTCGCCTCCGCCTTGTATCGATCCGGATGCCAGCCCGGCGATGTGGTGCGTATCGGCCGGTCGCAGATCAAGTGGGAATGGGAGCGCTGACGTCCGTGGGCCACTGCAACGAACTTCGGTTTGAGCCGAACGAGCGGGTAGGCGCCTTGGGTGGTACGTTCGACCCGCTGCACCGCGCGCACCTGCATCTCGCGGACACCGCTGCGCAGGCTCTCGAACTCGATCGCCTGATCCTGATTCCTGCCGGCGACCCCTGGCGAAAACGAGACCGCGTGGTGACGCCGGCTGAACATCGGCTCGCGATGACCATCGCTGCGGTCGAAGAGCGTCAGGGCGGGCTCGAAGTCACAGACATGGAAGTCCGCAGAGATGGCCCCACCTACACGATTGACACCGTGCGCGAGCTCCGCGACCGCGGGGCGAAGCAGCTCTGGTGGATCATGGGGGCGGATGCGGTGCTCGATCTGCCGCACTGGCACAAGCCGAACGAGATCCTCGCCTGCGCCCGGATCGCAGCGGCGGTTCGACCGGGGGCCCAACTCGACCGCCGCCAACTCGACCGCATCGTCTACGGTCTCGGCCGCTGGCTCGACTGGGTGCCGATGGAACCAATCGACCTCTCGGCTTCAGAGCTCAGGGGCAGGATCCGGGCCGGCGAAGATGTGTCGGAAGACGTGCCGTCGGTGTTGTTGAGCTACGCCCGCGAGCATCGGCTTTACGAATAGGTCCGGCCATGAAGGCGCGGGCCTGGTGGCCGCCCATCCTGGACGCATTATCCGTGGCCGATGTTCTCGGATGTGTAGTGCTCCTTGCGCATCAGGACCGTCAACCGTGGACCGGGCGGGAAGAGGAACGGCCGCAGCGGCAGCGTCTGGATCCAGGCAAAGCCGGCGTCGTAGGCGAGCTGCCCGAGCTGCGCGAAAGTTCGTAGATGCGGCCTCGTGCCGTTCCAGCTCAGTAACGTCGACCAGACGGCGTTGACCGCGTCGGACCGTGAAGGCGCCACCTCCCAGAGCACGGCGACGCCGTTGTGAGTCAGGACCCGCCAGAGCTCTTCGAGCACGTGCAGCACCTGAGCGTCGTCCCAGTGGCGAAGCTGGTGGGGGACGACGGCAATGTCAACGCAGCGGTCATCGAGCGGCAGCCGGTGCGGCTCCGCGCGCACAGTCTCAACATCGGTCGCACTGGCAGGAGGCCGATCGTCAATCAGAACGGCGATCGGGGTCGGTTCGAGTTCGGCAGCATCGGCGATTAGCGCCGCCAGGGAGGGAGCGTCAGGTCCTAACACCAATAGCCGCTCAACCGGGGCGATCGCAGTGAGACTGACCAACTGGGGAGCCGGCGAGTCTTCCAACGCCAGGCGCGGCTGTCCGCGCCACCAGCGTCGCAGGGCCGGTGGGATCGTCAGGGGAACCGCGCCTGGGCTTCGGGCCACTACGTCAGACGTCAATCTTGGCCATATCGGCGTGCTGCTCGATGAAATGTCGGCGCTTGGCCGGGTCGTCGCCCATCAGCTTGACGAAGAGGTCGTCGGCCGCGTGTTCGTCGGCGATGTCGACCGACCAGAGCACCCGCGCCTGCGGGTCCATCGTGGTCTCCCAGAGCTGGTCGGCATTCATCTCGCCGAGACCCTTGTAGCGCTGGACCGAGACCTTCTTCTGACCCTCATTCTGCTTGTCCATGAACGACTCAAGCTCGGCGTCTGAGTAGAGCCACTCAGCCTTCTGCCGCCCGGCTTGCACGCGATAGAGCGGCGGCTGCGCAATGTAAAGCTTGCGGTCGTCGATCAAATCGCGCATGTGGCGGAAAAAAAACGTGAGCAGCAGCGTGCGGATGTGCGCCCCGTCCGAGTCTGCGTCGGTCATGATCACGACCTTGTGATAGCGCAGCTTGGACAGGTCGAAGTCCTCGCCGATGCCGGTGCCCAGCGCGGTGATCAGCGTGCGGTAGGCCTCGTGGCCGAGCAGCTTGTCCAGCCGCGCCCGCTCGACGTTGAGCACCTTGCCGCGCAAGGGAAGGATCGCCTGCGTGCGCCGGTCGCGGCCCTGCTTGGCTGAGCCGCCTGCCGAGTCGCCCTCGACGATGAACAGCTCCGACAGCTCGGGGTCGCGCTCCGAACAATCGGCCAGCTTGCCCGGCAACGACGCGCCCTCAAGCGCACCCTTGCGCTGGACGATCGCGCGCGCTTTCCGCGCCGCCTCGCGAGCGCGAGCGGTGGTCAGGCACTTCTCCACGATCCGGCGGCCCTCGCGAGGCTGGCCGTCGAGGTATTCAGACAGTGCCTCGGCTGTGGCCGATTCAACGATTCCCTTGATCTCGGGATTACCCAGCTTGGTCTTGGTCTGACCCTCAAACTGCGGCTCGCCCAGTTTGACCGAGATCACCGCGGTCAGGCCCTCGCGGGTGTCCTCGCCAGTGATGTTCGGATCCTTGTCGCCGAGCTGCTTGTTGCGTCGAGCGAAATCGTTGATTGCGCGCGTCAGGGCCGAGCGGAAGCCGGTCAGGTGTGAGCCGCCCTCATGTGTGTTGATCGTGTTGGCGAAGGCGTAGACCGAGTCCTGGAAGTCGGCGTTGTATTGAATGGCCACCTCGACGACCACTGCCGTCCCGTTGACGCCCACCTCGCGGTCAAGGTGGAAGGGCAGCGCCTGCAGGACCTCGCGGTCGCGATTGAGGAACCGCACGTAGGACTGAATGCCGCCTTCGAAGTAGAAGTTCTTCTCGTCCAGCGGCTCTCGAGAGCGCCGCTCTGTCTCGCTCAGGTCGGGCGGGAAGCCTCGCTCGTCGCGGAAACAGATCCAGAGACCCTTGTTCAGATAAGCGATCTCGCGGAAACGCTGAGCCAGCGTGTAGAAGTCGTATTCGAGATGGTCGATCACCTCGTCGTCGGCAACCCAGCGGACCATCGTGCCGGTCTGAGGCGACGCGTCGCGGGAGAGCTTGCTGCGCTTGATGCTGTCGGTCGCGACACCGCGCACATAGTTCTGAGTATGCGATTGGCCGTCGCGCCGCACCTCGACTTCGAGCTGCGAAGACAACGCGTTCACCACTGACGCGCCCACTCCGTGCAGACCACCCGAGACCTTGTAACCGCCGCCGCCGAACTTGCCGCCGGCGTGCAGCACGGTGAGCACCGTCTCGAGCGCTGACTTACCGGTCTTGGCATGTTGGTCGGTGGGGATACCGCGTCCATCGTCACGAACCTCGACCCAGCCGCCTGGTTGCAGGGTGACATCGATCCGCGTGGCATGGCCGGCCATCGCCTCGTCGACCGAGTTGTCGACGATCTCGTAAACCAGGTGATGCAAACCTGCCTGGCCGGTTGAGCCGATGTACATGCCGGGTCGTCGGCGAACAGCTTCGATGCCCTCAAGCACGTCGATGTCAGAGGCGTCGTAGCTGCCGGCGCCGTTGCTGGATGGGAGGTCGACTTCTGTTTCGAGCGCCAACTGGGCGCCCAAGGGCACGGGCTCAGACTGTCCAGGTTCCTGCTGGGTCAAAGTGCAAATCCTGACAAAAGCGAAACCGCGCCGCGCGGCGAGCACCGGAAGTGGTAGCCCAGAGCGGTACTCTGACTGCATCCAGTTTACCACTGGCATAACGCCCCGGACGCGATCTCCCAAACGAGAAGTGAGGCCCGAATGACGACCTGGCGCGAGCGCCTCCGACTGGTCAATCCCAGCGTTGCCCGCGACGCCGCGCTACATGGTCTTCCTGAACGAATCGATGATCTCTCGCCTGTCGCCGTCGTGCGCAATGCCATCAACGACACCTCCGGCCGCGTCTGGGCACAAGTCCGCTCGGAACTTGTATTCCGGCCCGAGTTCGGGCCGGCGCTGGACGGCCTCTCTGGTTTCTCACACCTCTTCGTGATCGCCTGGATGGGTGACGTAACGGACGAGGGCCGGGCGCTGCTCAAGCTGCATCCGTCAGGCGGAGAAGACACCCCTGAAGTCGGCGTCTTCGCTACGCGCACGGCGCATCGGCCGAACCCGCTCTCGATCTCGATCTGCCCGCTCGAATCGGTCGACGGAAACATCGCCAAGGTGATCGGCCTCGACCTCGTCAACGGCACACCGGTGCTCGACGTCAAGCCCTACGTCACGTTCTACGACTCATTCGACGCCACGATTCCCAAGTGGGCGGAATAGCCCGGGCCATGCCCCGCTTGCGCAGCAACATCATCGCGGTCTACATCGTGCGTCCAGCGGCCGATGGCGTCGAGCTGCTCACGCTCCAACGACCCGAAGCCCACCGCTTCGCCGGTGCCTGGCAGACGGTCGGTGGACACATCGAGGAGAAGCGAGGCGAAGCCGCCTGGCAGGCGGCGCTCAGGGAACTGGATGAAGAGACCGGCCTGACCGTCGATCGCTGGTTCCGAATCGATCGTCCCGAGACCTTCTACAACCCCGAGAACGACACGATCTACCTCGTTCCCGCCTTTGCCGCCGTTGTCGCGGCCGACGCAGAGCCGACGATCTCGCACGAACACCAGGCCTGGCGCTGGCAGCAGCCCGAGGACGCCGCCGGGTCCGTCGATTGGGCGGGGATGCGCGACTCGATCCTGATGGTCGGTGAGGCGTTGGCGGATCCGGGCGATCCCGGGCTGGGTGTGACGGAGTTTGATCCTCGGGAACTTGGTGCTGGCTAGCCAGCAGTCTCATCGGATCCCCCCGGAGCGGAGGTCTGCAATGGCCACTACGAGACTGACCATCGATACCCGCCGTGCGACGATGGGCCTATGACCTCCATCGGGCTGATCGGCTTCGAGCGCTCGGGCAAGACCACGTTGTTCAACGCGCTCACCGGAGCAGGGCGCGGGACCGGCTTCACGACCCACATGGACCCGCACGAGGGCGTGGTCCCAGCGGCTGATGCCCGGCTGGCGAAACTTTCCCAGCTCTACCGCCCGAAGAAAACCACGCCGGCCGTGCTCGACGTGATCGATTTTCCCGGCGCGGGATTCGCCGGGGCCCTGGGAGGCGGCAACGAACCACCGTCTTCACGGCTGCTCGACCAACTCTCCCAGCTCGACGCGCTGGTCCATGTCGTGCGCGCCTTCGACAACGATGCCGTTCCCCATCCCGCCGAGCGGATCGACCCCGATGGCGACATTGAGGCGATGCAACTCGAACTGACCTTCGCCGACCTCGCGTTGATCGAGAAGCGGCTGCAGCGAATCGGCAACGAGACCAAGTCGATGAAGGCCGCAGAGCGCGTCGCCGCCGATCGCGAGACCGACCTGTTGCGTCGCCTGCAAAGCCACCTCGGCAACGGCGGGACGCTGCTCGATGCGCCGATCTCCGATCTCGAGCGGACCGACCTCCGCCACTACCGGTTCCTGACCGAGCGCCCAATGTTGACCATCTTCAACCTGGACGAAGACGCTGCGGCAGAAGGAGGCGTTGAGGGGATCGCGCTCTCGGCGCGGCTGGAGGAAGAACTGCGCGACTTTGACGACGAGGAAGCGGCCGCATATCGCGAGGAACTCGGCGTTGGTGCCGGAGCGGTCGAGACGGCGCTGCAGGAGACGTTCCGCCTACTCGGGCTGCGCACCTTTTTCACCGTCGGGCCCGACGAGTGCCACGCTTGGAACGTGCGCGCGGGCGATACGGCCCCGCAGGCCGCGGGCAAGATCCACACCGACTTCGAGCGCGGCTTCATCCGCGCTGAGGTCGTCCGCTGGGACGACCTGCTCGAGTGCGGCGCGTCGGTCGGCCCGTCGGCGGCCGAGGCGGAGGCCAAGAAGCGGGCTCTGCTGCGCACGGAAGGCAAGGATTACGAGGTGCGCGACGGCGATGTGCTGCACATCCTCTTCAATCTCTGAAGCAGACCGGTTGGGCCGTATTCTCTAGCCATGGCCAGTTCAGCCGAGATCGCCCGCGCACTGTTGTCCGCCGCTCGCGAGGGCCCAGCCGTCGCCTCTTGCACCGTGATGGGCGCGACCGAAGGCGTCGAAGTCGTCCTCGGCGCCAAGATGCTGGTCTACGCCGACGATGAGCTAGGAGACATCGGCGGCGGACCGTTACAGACCGGCGTGACCGACGTTGCCCGTTCGGCGATCCCGAAGCATCTGGTCCAGACCTGCGCCTTCACGCCCGACGGAGAACTGGTCGAAGGCCGTCGTGCCATCGAAGCGGCTAACGCAATCGTCGAAATCCTTGTGGAAGTGGTCGAGCCGGCTGCCACGCTGCTCGTTGTCGGTGGTGGACACGTCGGCCTCGCCGTGGGACAGCTCGGCGCGATGCTGGGCATGGAAGTCGCGATCATCGACGACCGTGAGGACTACGCAAACGTAGACCGGTTCCCATATGAGGCCAACGTCATCTGCGGAGACTTCGGCGAGGAGCTCGAGCGCTTCCCGATCACCGCCAACACCTACATTGTGCTCGTCTCGCGCGGGCACAAGGTCGACGAGTTGGCGCTGCGCACCGTAGTCGAGCGCGGAGCAGGATATGTGGGCATGATCGGATCCAAACGCCGCACCCGCACCGTGCTCCAGCATTTGGCGGAAGAAGGGCTCGATCGCGAGGCGCTGGACCGGGTGTTCACCCCAATCGGACTTGACATCGGCGCGGAAACGCCGGAGGAGATTGCCGTTTCGGTGCTCGGAGAGATCATCCTGGTGCGCCGCGGCGGCGGGGCTCAGCCGATGTCGGAGTATGGCCGGCTCCTGGCGATAACGCGGCGCTAAACTAACGGGGAGAGACGAAGAGGAACGAAGATGCCCCACGACGAGGTATACGAAGCAATGTCAAGCGCATTCGAGCAGCGCGCACCGGTCGCCCTGGCCACCGTCGCTCAGACGCTGGGATCAACGCCCCGCAAGACCGGCGCCAAGATGCTGGTCCGAGAGGACGGCTCGTTCGTCGGCACGATCGGCGGCGGCTGCGGTGAGGCCGAGGTCTGGCAAGAAGCGATGGACACGCTCGAAGACGGCGACCCGCGCATGGTCACCGTCGATCTCACGGAGCCGGTCGACGGCGAGGACAAGATCTGCGGCGGCATCATGCGGATCTTCGTCGAGCGGCTTGAGGCTTGATGCACGTTCGTGCTGGAACAACAAGTAAGCCGCCACCTACGACCCGGAACACTGGTAAGCTAGGAATCGGCCGCCTGTACCGGGCCTGCTCCGGCATTGTCAGGTCGGAGAGGTAGTCCGAGGCGACACGCTGCACCCAGGCAGCGGCGCGCGCTGAGCGCCGGCGGCACAGCAGGAGTTCGGTATGGCACTGATCGGGTTTGGTCCTGTCGAAGCGATTGTCGTCGTCGTCGTCGTGCTGGTCGTCTTCGGCGCGGGTCGTTTGGCCGGCGTCGGCAAGGCGCTCGGTACCGGTCTGCGCGAGTTCCGCGAGGAAGCGCGCACATCTGATTCGGGTGAAGCCGAGGACGATGACTCTGAAGAGGTTGCGGTCTCATCGACTTCGTCCGACGACGAAGACAAGCCGACTTCGTCCGGCTAACGCTGCCCGATTGACCTCGGGCGCACTCAATCACGGTGACCCCAGTGAGCGAGGTTCGCGCTGTCGCCCTCGATCTGTGGGGCACGCTGATCGTTGATGCGCCCGGAGGCGGGCGACGCCGAATGCGGCGTCGCGAAGACCGCCTGGCGCGAGCCTATGAGCGTGCTGGTGCGGGAAGCGGTGCGGCCGAAGCGGTTCCTAGAGCGATCCGTACCGCGATTGATGCCCTTGTCGTGGCGCACCTGACCAACATCGATCTCTCCGGAAACGATCGGGTCGACGCCGTACGCCGCTCGATGCTCGAACAGTGCCCGAACACCCGTGAGGACGATGCTCTCATTGCGGAAGTGATCAGCGCGGTCTGCGAGAGCGCGAGTTGGGAAGCGCCAGACATCATCGACGGCGTCGAGGTGGAACTCGAGCGACTCAAGCGCTGCGGCCAGACGCTGGCAGTCGTCTCGAACACGGGCCTGGCGCCGGGATGCTACGTCCAGCGCGCGCTGGTCGCTCGCGGGTTCGACCGCTGGATCGACCACTGGATCTGGTCCGACGAGGTGTTGAGCTGGAAACCCGGCCAGGCGATCTTTCGGGCAGCACTCGACGCGCTGGGAACTGCGCCCGGCGAGACCGCCTTCGTCGGCGACACGCCCGAGGCGGACATCCTCGGTTCGCAGCACGCTGGCTTCGCAGTCTCGGTGCTGGTGGGCAACAAAGGCGAAGATGCCGTCCGACCCGATATGGAGCTGCCGTCGCTGAATGGCCTCGCCGACGCGCTCAGCCAGGCAGGCTATCTCTCTCTCTGAGTTATTCGAGACGTGCCTATTCCTCCTGCGCCTTCAGGGCTGTTGGTAGAAACATATGCTGGAGACATGAGATTCGGATTGCTCGGCGGCGCTGGTATTCAAGTCGGTCGGATACTTGGGATTCCGATCAAGCTTGACCTGTCGTTTTTCCTCGTCTTCGGCTTGCTGGTCTTCCTGATCGCGACGCAACTGGAGATCATCCCCGACTCAGTGAACGGACTCGGCGGCGCGGAGCGCTGGCTCTATGCCGTCGCCGGCGGGCTCGCCTATTTCCTCTCGCTGTTGATCCACGAGCTCGCACACTCACTGATGGCGCGGCGCTACAGAATGGAAGTCGCTTCGATCACGCTGTTCTTCTTTGGCGGCGTGTCATTGATTCGTGAGGACTCGCAGCGCCCGGGGCAAGAGTTCTGGATCGCCATCGTCGGACCACTGGCCTCACTGCTCGTAGGCCTGGGCATGCTTCTGATCGCCGTATTCGCCCTGCCCGATGAGACCGTGTTGAAGCGCATGGTCTTCGTGCTGGGCATCATCAACTGCTTCCTCGCCGCGTTCAACATGTTGCCCGGCTTCCCCCTCGACGGCGGGCGGGTGATGCGCTCGTTGATCTGGCGTGTGACGGGCTCGCGCCATCGCGCCACGCGCGCGTCCGCACGTTTGGGTCAGCTTCTCGGCGCGGTCATGATCATCTACGGCATTGGCGGCCTGCTCACCGACGCCGCGATCTTCAACAGCGGCTTGAACTCCGTCTGGGTCCTCCTGATCGGATTTCTGCTCTTGACCCAGGCCGCCCAGGGCGTGAAGGCCGCCGAACTCGAGCGCGACCTGGCTGGCCTACGGGTCGGAGAGCTGATGCTGCAACCACCCGTGGCGAGAACCGCAGATGCCGACCTGCCCATTCGAATCCTCGCCCCCTCGCGAGCGCAACTGAGCCAGCAAGACGCTTTCATTGTGGCGGAGGGCGGAACAGCGATTGGCATCGCCTCGGCGGTGCAGATCCTGCTGCTAGATGAGGAGCGCTACCAGAGCGACACCTTGCGTGACATCATGTTGGAGGCGAGCAAGGTGCAACCGCTGGGGCCCAATGCCGGGGCCGACGAGGCGCTGCACCGGTTGCAAAAGGAGCGAGCCTTCGTGCTCCCCGTAGTGGAGCGAGGACGGCTGCTCGGAGTCGTCGGGCTCGAACAGATACTCAAGGCGCTTGGACAGAGCCCGCCACCGCGATTGGACCCGTCTGCCGGCGCCTGAGCTCCTTCTACCGCACTGCGCAGTACAGTCGAAACCGTGACAGAATCCACCAGGCGTTCCCGTTGGTCGCCCCGATTGACCGCAGCCGTGCTCGTCGGCAAGGCTGCACGTCTGGGAGCGCGCGCGCTGGGTTCCGGCGGAACGGCGCTGCCCGGACTGATCGTCGAGCGTCTCCATCCAGAGGCCACTGAACAGCTCGCGAGCGGGCTCTCGGCGACGGCGCTGATCACCGGGACCAACGGCAAGACCACGACCTCTGCCATGCTGGCTCGGATCCTGCGAGCCGACGGCCGCGCCGTCGTGCATAACCACTCCGGCTCCAACCTGATGCGCGGTGTAACCGCGTCGCTCGTCGAGGCGGCGAATCCGCTGGGATGCCTCGACGAAGGCTGCACGGCCGTACTTGAGGCCGACGAAGCGGCCTTGCCGGCCATCGCCGGCGCGGCCCCGCCGACTGCAGTGGTGTTCACCAACCTGATGCGCGATCAACTCGATCGATACGGCGAAATCGAATCGATCGCGCTGCGCTGGGCTGGCGCCCTCAACGACTTCCCTACGGACGCGACCATCGCACTGAACGTCGACGATCCGCTGATCGCCTCGCTGGCAACCTGCTGGAACGGCCCCTGTCTGCGGTTCGGCATCGAAGATGCTGATGTGCCACCCGCTCCGTCCGGGGAGATTGTCGACGCAGTCTGGGATCCTGCAACCCAGGACGATTTCCGCTACTCCCGCCGCTACTTTGCCCAGCTCGGTCGCTGGCATACCGACTCCGGAGTCGAGCGACCGACACCGGACATCTGCGCCGATCAGATTGTGCAATCCCAGGATTCCACCTGTTTCGCCTTGCGCTTGCCCGATAGCTCTGTCCCAATCGAGTTGCCTGCCCTGGGGCTGTACAGCGTCTACAACGCGCTGGCCGCTGCGACAGCTGCGACGGCGCTCGGCGTTTCGCCAGAGACGATCCAACGCGGTCTGGGCGCGCATGAGGCGTCCTTCGGCAGACAGGAAGAGATGGTCGTGGACGGTCGCCGCATTCGCGTATTGCTGGGCAAGAATCCGTCCGGCATGAACCAGGCCTTGCGCACGCTACAACGATCCGGTGAGCGTCATCACCTGTTAGTGCTGCTCAACGACGGCATCGCCGACGGCACCGACGTGTCCTGGATCTGGGATGTCGACTGGGAGTCTCAGGCCAACCATTGTCAGTCGCTCACAGTCGGCGGCCGCCGCGCCGCCGACATCGCGCTGCGGCTCGAGTACGCCGGCTTCCCTGCGCCCTGCGCGCCGGTCGAGAACGATGTCGGTCGCGCTCTGCGCTCTGCTCTTGATGCGCTTCCGCGGTCGGAACAGCTGATAATTCTGCCAACATATACCGCGATGCTCGATGTCCGTCAGCGACTGGGACGGATGGGGGCCGCTCGTCTGTGGGACGTGGCCTGATGTCAAACTCCGACGACCGCGAGCTCAATATCGCTGTGCTCTATCCCGACCTGCTCAACCTTTACGGCGACCGCGGGAACGCGCATGCAATCAAGCGACGCTGCGCTGCCCGCGGGATCGAGACCACGGTCACCGGCGTCGACATCGGCGACGACTGGTCTCCTGAAGCGTGGGACCTGGTCCTTGTCGGTGGCGGACAGGACCGTGAACAGCGCCGCGTCCACCCTGATCTACAGCGGCGCGGCCAGGAGCTCCGCGAGTACGTCGACGATGGCGGCGTCGTGCTCGCGGTTTGCGGTGGATTCCAGCTCTTCGGTCATCACTATCGGGGCTGGGACGGCGAGATCATGGGCGGCATCGGCGTCTTCGACGCGGTCGCCGCCCATCCCGGGCCGACCGTCCGGCGCTGCGTGGGCAACGTAGTGGCCCTGTGGGAAGGCGAGACGATCGTCGGCTTCGAAAACCACGGCGGCCGGACCTATCTCAACGACGGTCAGCAGGCGCTGGCCGATGTCGTGAGCGGTTTCGGCAATAACGGCGGCGACGGACTCGAAGGTGCCAGGGTCAAGAATGCATTCGGCACCTATCTGCACGGCGCCGTACTGCCCAAGAATCCGCACCTCGCCGACCGACTGATACGTCTCGCCCTCGAACGTCGCCACGGACCTGATGCCGCCGAACTGGATCCCCTGGACGACAGCGCCGCGCTGCGAGCCCACGCCGAAGCGCTGCACGCAACACTGTCGGCGACAGAATCGCCGCTTGGTCGTCGCCTCGCATAACGTACAGTCGATCCGTACGTACCAGGAAGAGGAAACGAACATGGCCGAAACCAGCACGTTGACGCGCACCGCGCCCGATATCTCTTGCGATCACTGTGCCCATGCCATCACCCGGGCGCTTACAGCAATCGACGGCGTCACTGCGGTGTCGGTCGATGTCGACGGCAAGCGAGTTGAAGTCGAGTACGACGCTGGATCTGCGACCGCCGACCAGATCGACGCCAGGTTGGAGGAGGAAGGCTATCCCCCGCGCCGATAGCCCCTGGGGAGCGGAGTATTCCGGGCGCGGCCTCTACGGTCTGCCCCGCGGCCCGCGCCGAAATCCGCGCCGCAGCGCCGCAGGCGATCAACGCGGTTGGCTGATCGGACCGACCTGGCTCTACGTCGCCTTGGCGATGGTGGCCTTCGCCGTGGCCGCCGCAATCGCTGTCGTCCAGGCGACCGGCTCGGAGCCCCCCCCCTCAACGGCCGCCGAGGAGCAGGTCGTCGTCGTACAACAGGATCAGCCCCGAGAGCCTGTCGGGCAGAGCGCCGCGCACGAGGCTGAAGCCACGATCGAAGCCGAGCAAATGGAAGAGCTGGAACCGACCCTCGAATCCGGGCCAGCGGACGAGCAGGAGCAGACTCATGCAGAACAGGCTGAGGTGCGAGTCCAACAGCAGCAATCGGTGCAGCCGCTGGCGGAGTCGGACGATGCAGAAAACCCACTGAGAGGTTTCATCGTTCCGATCAGAGGCGCCTGCCTGACCGAGTTTGAAGGACACCTTCCCGCCGCCTCTCGGGCGTACCGAAACGATGGGGTCCATGAAGGACTGGACTTCTATCAGTGGGCGTCTTGCATAACGATCAGCTTTGCCACCGAGATTGTCGCTGCCAAGGCGGGCGTCATCGTCCGAGCGGACCTCGACTACGTCGATATCACCCCGGCCGACTGGCTACGGTTCGAGGCGGCGAACTGGCAGGGTGAGCGGATTCTCGACGAACTGAGGGGCCGGCAGGTCTGGATCGACCATGGGCGAGGCATCGTCACGCGCTACGCCCACCTCTCGGCCATCGCCGCCGGGATTGTCCAGGGCGCCGAAGTACAGCAGGGCCAGGTGATCGGCTATCCAGGCGAGTCCGGACAGCAGGAGGTCTACGCCAACCCGGGCACGGACATCCACCTGCACTTCGAAATCAGGGTCGGCAACGGTTGGCTGGGACAGGACACGACCCCGCAGGCCGCCCGTCTCCTCTACCTGAGAGCCTTCGGCCTGCTCGACTAGGCGTTACATTCTGGCCTGAAGCGAGCAGTCGAAAGCAAGCGAACAAGATGGTCGCAAAGCATGGGGTACCGCAACCGCTGCCGTTGCCTCAGGATGTTGCATCGGACGATCTGGAGGATCGCGGGCTCCGCTTCGCCGCCATTGCTTTGATCGAGTCTCTTTCTGCCAAAGGGAACGATGTCGACGACGTGGCAGTGCAGGCGTTGATCTTCAACCTGCAAAATCTGATGCGGCTCTTCGATCGGCCGGTCTACGTCTGTCCGATTCAGGACGGCAGCGTGCGCTTCAGCCGCTCAGTTGTGCGCGGCGACTGGGAAGACGGAGAGTGGAAGTTGGGCTGGGTGGTGCGTGACGATACAGCGTAGCGATCTGCAGTCGAGCGGTGAAGCGACGGGTTCGCCGCCTTCGCCAACACGCCCGACGAGTCTGCGCAACCGATTTGTCACCGGGATCCAATCCGGAGCGCAACGAGCGTGGCGCTGGACGAAGCGCGAAGTCATTTTGGTCCTGTTCGCCGCGTTCATTGCCGGTCTGGGCGCCGGAGCGGCGGAGGCGGTGGTCTCCTGGGCGCTGAACTGAATCGGTTCAGCGAGGGCTGATCGGTTTTGGATCTGACTCGCCCGGCGCGCGCCGGGCGGTCAGGCCGGCGATCACGCCCTGTTCCATTAGTCGCTCGATCTGCGGCTCCGTCAGGCAGAGCGCCTCTTGCAGAATCTCCACCGTGTGCTCGCCCATTCGCGGCGCCGCTCGATCGCAGGCTGCCGGGCGCCGGTGCAGACGCCAGGCGAAGCCCTGGTACTGCCGCGTGCCGGAGTCGGCGTGGGTCAGATGCAGCCACCAGTCCCGGGCGGCCAGGTGCGGATCCCTGAGGTGGGTCAGTGTTGAGTGCACGGCAGCGGCTGGCACGCCGATGACCTGCAGCCGCTGTTGCAACGTTTGCGAGTTCCAGCCTCGGGTCCAATCGGACAGCGCAGCTTCCAGGTTGGCCTCGTCGGCCTTGCGACCCTCGGCCGTCCGCCACTCGGGCCGATCGAGCCCGGCCGCCTCGGCCAGCCGCAGCCACGTTTCCTCGTCGCTGACCGAGATGGCGATCCACTCGTCGTTGCCGTCGACGCCGTCGGCGCAGCGGAAACACTCGTGCGGCGCGACGCCGGGCAGGCGATTGCCGTCGCGATCAGGCATTTCCTGACCCGCTGAGCCGGCCAGCAGATACTCGTCGATGTAGGCGACGGCCGACTCGAACATCGAACCCTCGACATGGACCGCCGTCTTCTGCTGTTGGGCATGCAGAGCCGCGGCTAGCGCCGAAGCGGCCATTTGCGCGCCGACGATCGGGTCGGCCTGCATCGTGCCGAGCATCAGCGGCGCTTCGCCGCGATACCCGTAGAGCAGGTCCCAGCCGGCGTTGCCCTCGGTCGTGCCGCCGTTGGCGCGGAAGTTGTCGTACGGCCCGCCCGTCCCGAAACCGGAGAAGGAGACCAGCGCGATGTGCGGATTGACCTCGCGCATGTGCTCGTGCGTCAGGTGCAAGTTCTGCAGTACGCGCGGGCGGAAGTTCTCCAGAACCACGTCGGCCCGGGCAATCAAATCAAGCGCCAGGCCGCGTCCGGCCTCAGTGTCAAGCGCAATCGAAATCGTGCGCTTGCCGCGATTGGCCATGTTGAAGTTCGGCCGCACGTTCAAGGGATGCGCATCGGGCGAGGCCACCCGCATCGGGCCGCTGGCCTCGTAGCGCCAGAGGTCGGGACGTCGTGGCCCTTCGACCTTGATCACTTCTGCGCCGAGGTCGCTCAGCAACCCCGCAGCATAAGGACCCAACCAGGCGTGCGTGAAGTCGACCACGCGCAAGCCGTCGAGCGGGCCGGTATGTTGTTCCGGTCTGGGTCGTAGGGCAAATCGGTCCCTACGTTCTGCGTCGGTCTCGAACTCGCTCACGCGCATCGCGCGACCCGAGCCGGTGAGGCCGTTCGTGGCCCTGAAGAAGCCGATGGCGTTGAGTTGCGGGTCTTCCAGCAACTGCTGCGCGGTCCGGTGCATCGCCATCACAGTTCCGAGTTCGGACAACTTCGTCCAAATCGTCGTCGCGTCCAGCGACTCGATGACGGGCAACACGTACTCCTTCGACGGAACTTGCTCTGCAAATCGGGCGTCACCTTGGAGGAGTTCTTCAGGCGGCGGATCGCAGCCAAACGCGATCGGCAGATTGCGCAGCGTCTCCTTCGACCATGGCGAGATAGTGATGTAGCCCTCGGTGGTCTGCATCACTTCAGCCCAACCCGGAGTGCCTCCGACTCTCGGCAGCGCCTCACCCAGGAACTCTGAGCGCAGGGACATGATCAGTGTCGAACAGGCCTCGTGCGACGAGAGCTCAATCCACTCGCCTTGGTCAGAGTGCACGCGCTCGAGCAGCGCCGCGACGGCGGCGACGGCGCCCAGGATGCCGATCGTGCGTGGAATGATTGCCGCAGGCGCAGCCAACGGTTCGCGTCCAGCCAGGCCGTTCGTGCCGGCAAACCCGGATAGTGCCTGGATCAGCAAATCGTCGGCCAAGTAATCGGCATACGGGCCGTCGCTGCCGAACGCCGAGGAGTGCACGACCACCAGACGTGGAAACTCGTCTGCCACGCTCTTCAAGTCGGAGAGGGGCGCGTCCGTGACGAACACATCGGCGTTCGAAAGCGCCGCTCGCCATGGTCCCGACTTCAGCGTTTTGCCGACCAGCAGCGTCTCGCGCAGCAGTGAGATGGTCTCGCCGTCGCGCTCAATCGTCGGCAGCGCATCGCACAGCCTCGATTCCGGGGCCTCGAAGGTCAGCACCTCTGCGCCCCAGCGCGCAAACTCGCGCGCGCAGGCCGAGGCCGGGACATCGCGGCTGTACTCGACGACCCGAACGCCGCTGAGCAGGTTTCCGTCGGTCACCGGACCCAGCCTCCTACGACTTGCCTAAGAATTGCCCGGCTTCTGCAGCTTGGCCAACGCCTCTCCGACCGGCGAGAGTTGACGTTTGCCCTGCACCATTCTCGGGTCGGGACTGCCGAACCTGGCCCCCGTGGCGTAGGTCATGAAACTGGCATTGATGTGCGTGGTGAAGCCCTGCCCATCCTGCATGTTGTTGATCGAGTGCTTGATCTGGCGCAGCGACATCGGGGTGCGCTGAGCGACCTCGTTGGCGTATTCCAGAGTTTTTCGCTCGAGCGCCTCGACCGGATAGACCTGGTTGACGAAGCCCAGCCCCATCGCCTCGCGGGCTGGGATGAAACGGTTCTGAAAGAGAATCTCTTTCGCTTTGCGCACGCCGAGATCCCAGGGCGCAGAGAAATACTGCGTGTGAGAGGGCAGGAAGAGGGCGTCGTCCGAGGCGAAGATCAGGTCCATCGAGGCGGCCACCATCCAGCCGCCGAAGATGCACTTGCCCTGGACCATCGCGATCGTCGGCTTGGGCAGGTTGCGCCAGCGCATCGTGTTGGTGATCCGGGTGTCGCGCTGGCGGTCGAAGACGCCGACGAAGTCCTCGACCCAGCCGCGAATCTCGCGATCAGCCAATTCCGGCGGCGAGCCCAGGTCGTGCCCGGCGGAGAAGTCGGGTCCGTTGCCGGAGAGCACGATGACCAGCACCTCAGGATCGTCATTCGCCTCCTGGAAGGCTCGGTCGATTTCCTCCAGCAGCACCCGAGACTGCGCGTTGCGGTACTCGGGCCGGTTCATGATCACCCGCGCAACCGGGCCGGGCTCGTAGATCACTTCGTGGTACGTCATGGCATGCTCGTCTCCAAGGCTGACGGATCAACCCGAGGCTATCAGCGCCCGTTCATTCGAACGCCCCAGGGGGTCAGATGAACGCTTCCAGCAACAGCACTTCGAGGATGCGATTGAACTCGTCCGGCAACTCCCAATACACACTGTGTCCCGCTAGCGGAACCTGGATGTACTGGGCGCCGGGCACCATCTGGGCCGCCCGCTCGATCAATTCGGCCGGAATGATTGCGTCCTCAGCACCAGCTAGGAAAATCGTGGGCATCGTCAGGGCCGACAACTCATCCTTCGACACCGCGCCGTCCTCTTGGCCAAATGCCAGTGGCTGATCCGGATCGAGCGGCGGATTCAAGCCTCGGATCTGGTTGTACAGGAAGACGCCGTTGGGTTCGCGCTGGAGGTAGTCCGGTCCGACCATGCGAGTCAGCCCGCCCTGTTCCTGGTTGACCTGTGCCGCCTGCACCGCCTGGCGCATCTCTGCGATCAGCTCAGGCGCGTCAATGCCCAGGAACGTGTCGGCCATGAGTAGACCTTTGACCCGCTGCGGATTGCGCACCGCAAAAGGCATAATGGTGAAACCGCCCATCGACTGTCCGACCAGGACCGCCTCGGGGATCTCGAGCGCATCCATCAACTCGCCGAGGTCGCGGGCGAATGCTCTGCGCCCTTCGCCCGAATCATCGCGGCTCTGGCCCCAGCCGCGCACCTCGTAAGTGACGCAGCGATAGCGCTCGCGGAAGACCGGGATCTGCTGCCACCAACTGAGGTGGTTCCCGCCGGCCCCGTGCACGAACACGATCGTGTTCGGACCTTCGCCGAATTCGTCATAGATCAACTGTCCGCCGGTCACATCAATTGTCTGGGCCATGGTCAACCCTCCTCGTCGAGCATCGGGATACCAATCGGTTCCATACTGGGCTAAACGCTACTCTTTTGTCAGTTTGCGAGGTGCGGAGATGTCCTTTGAGTACGCAGGGGTTGACCTGCCGATTCGAGAGAAGACGATCTCGTCCCAGCGCATGAGTTGGGAAGTCATCGCCAGCCCCGGGCGCTGGTGGAACGGAACCGAGCGGGTCGAGATCGCCAGGGTCGGTCGCGCAGCGCGGGACTTCGAGACCTCCGCCAGTGAAGTCTTGCCCGAGGCCGCCGTCTATGCCATCCAGAAGCTGGTGGTCGACAACGAGAATCTGAACCGCGAATGGTACGAGGAGATCATCGCCTCCGTGGGGCTGTCCGAAGACCGCTACGTCGAACTAGCCGCGGTGGTGGTCCACGCGTTGTCGATCGACGAGTTTCATCGGGCGCTTGGCTTGGATCTTGAGCCGCTGCCCGAGCCGCTGCCCGGTGAACCGACTCGGCAGCGGCCGGCCGAGGCGGAACAGCGTTACTCCTGGCCGCCGATCGTGCCGAAGAGTGGTCTGAATCCCGGCGACCAGATGCTCTACGGACCGATGGAGTGGGGCGCCAACGTGATCTCGGCGCTCTCGCTGATTCCTGAGAACGTGCGTTGGCTGCATGACCTCTCGGAGGGCCATTACCTGTCCTTTGCCGAGATGCGCATGCCCGATCCGTTGCGGGCCCTTTCCCGGCCCCAGATTGAGCTGATCGCAGCACGGGTGTCTTCCCTCAACGAGTGCTTCTATTGAACTGCCTCGCACGTGCGGATGCTCCGTGAGAGCAGCCAGCGAAGCGGAACCTTCGACAGCCTCAATCTCCAAGGCACGGTCAACCACGATGCCGACAGTGGTGTTCCGCACGGCAGCTTGCTGACCGCGTTTGCCGAGGCCGCCGTCCGCCGCGCGGACGCCTTGCCCGGCTTGCGTGAGCGAATCGTGGCGGAACTGGGAGTGCAGGAGTTGGTCGACGCCGCCGGCGTCGTCGCCAACTTCCAACGCATGGTGCGGATCGCCGACGGATGCGGTATCCCGCTCGACGGCTACACCAAAGAAGCAACAGACGACTGTCGCGAGGAACTCGGCCTGCACGAATACGCCTCGGCCGCCAACACCGCCTGACGCTCGGAGCTTGAGATGACCACGATCGCTGCGCCCTTCGCCTACAACCACACGAAGTGGAACGTTCTCGACCGCATGCGCGAGGCGCATATCCGTAGCTGGGAGCGCCTCGCCGCTCCTGGCGACTGGTGGACGGGTGCCGAGCGGATCAGCATCGCGGCCGAATGCCGCCGCGCCTCGGCGCTGGTTGACGGCCTACCTGATCCCGGACCGGGAACGGCCGCGTTGCCCGAATCGGCGGTGTTCGCCATCCACAAACTGATTGGCGACTTGCCCAACGTCTCCCGCGAGTGGTACGAGGAGACGATCAACGCCGTGGGCATGTCCGATGCCCATTACGTCGAGCTGCTCGGCGTCGTCGTGCATGTCTGGTCCGTGGACGAGTTTCACCGCGCGCTGGACATCGATCTAGAACCACTGCCCGAGTCGATCCCCGGCGAGCCATCCGCAATTCGCCCCGTCGGGGCGAAGCAGCATGGCAGCTGGCCGCCGACGGTCTGGCCGAAAGACCTGGACGACCGCGATGCCGACATCTACGGCGGAAGAGAGTACGCGCCGAACGTACGCGCCGCGATGAGCTTGCACCCCGACAGCGTGCGCTGGCTGAGCGATCTGTTCGATGCGCACTACCTCAGCTGGGTCGAAATCGGCGCGGAACAGGAACCGTTCCGCGTACTCACCCGCCCGCAACGAGAGTTAGTGGCGGCCCGCGTGTCGGCGCTGAACGAGTGCTTCTATTGAACGATTTCTCACGTGATGCTGCTCGGTCGGAGCAGCGAACGCAACAGCGCGCTGAACCTGAACGGCACAGTGCGCAACGAGATCGACAGCGGCGTCGAGCACGGCGAGGTCCTGCTGCGATACGCGGACGCAGCAGTCGGCCGCAGCCCCGACCTCAAGGCAGCGCGTGAGGCGCTCAACGCTGCGATGGGCCCGAACGCCGTCGTCGATTGCGCCGCGACCATCGCGAACTTTCAGCGAATGGTCAGAATCGCGGACGGTTGCGGCATCCCGCTCGATTCCTTCTCGCGGCAAGAGTCAGAGAAGTGGCGCGACGAACTGGGAATCGATGGGTTCCGCAGCCGGGAGAACACCTTCGGTCAGAGCTGAACCACTGCTATTCGATCGTCTGCAACAATCGAGCAATCTCGATCGCCGCCTGCGCGGCTTCTTCGCCCTTGTTGCCGGCCGAACCACCGGCTCTAGCCATCGCAAGGGCGACCGTCTGTGTGGCCAGCACCTCGAAGATCACCGGGACGCCGGTGTCCAGGCCGACCCTCGCGATGCCCTGGGTCGCTCCGTCGACGACCAGGCGGTAATGGTCCGTCTCGCCCAGAATCACCGCTCCCAGGCAGATCACCGCGTCAAATCGTCCGGTCCGTGCGCATTTCTGCGCTGCCATCGGAATCTCGAAGGCGCCCGGCACCCAATAGATGTCGATCTCGTCAGTCTCCGCGCCGTTTTCTTCGAGGTGATCAATACAACCGTCGAGCAGTTTGCTGGTCACGAAGTCGTTGAAGCGACTGACAACCACGGCGAAGCGCAGGCCGCTGGCCGGACCATGTTCCGGATCGGGGTTGGCTGCGCCGTCGTGCACTCTGGGCATGGCGCTGCTCGCGCTCGCTAACCGATTGCCGCGCGGCGAGTGGGCGGATGGCCGTCTTCGGCGGATTCCGTCGCTTCGAGCGCGTCCGAATCGAGCAGGTGCCCCATCTTCTCCTGCTTGACCGAGAGATAGCGGACGTTGTGCGGGTTCGCCGCGGCGATCACCGGCACGCGCTCGACGATCTCCAGTCCGTAGCCCGCGAGACCGTGACGCTTGGCTGGGTTGTTGGTCATCAGGCGGATGCGGTGGACGCCGAGGTCGCGCAGGATCTGCATGCCGATCCCGTAGTCCCGACGATCGGCGGAGAAGCCGAGAGCGAGGTTCGCTTCGACGGTATCCATCCCCTGATCCTGCAGCGCATAGGCAGCGATCTTATTGTGCAGGCCGATGCCGCGGCCCTCTTGCGCCATGTAGACGATCACACCACGCCGCTCTTCGGCGACGATCCGCATGGCGATCTCCAACTGTTCGCCGCAGTCGCATCGCTGCGAGGAGAAGACATCGCCGGTCAGACACTGAGAATGGACCCGCACCAGCGTCGGTTCGTCGCCGTCGACATTGCCCATCACCAGCGCGACATGTTCCTCCGAGTGGTCGCGCGTGCGGTAGCCGATCAGCCGCCACGTGCCCATCGGCGTCGGCAGATTTGCCTCCGACACGCGGTCGACAAGCTGTTCGGTGCGCAACCGGTACTGGATGATTTGCTCGACCGAGACGATCTTGATCTTGTGCCGACGGGCAAAGCGCACGAGGTCCGGTAGCCGGGCCATCTCGCCGTTGCGCTTCATGATCTCGCAGATCACGGCGCCTGGCTGGAGTCCGGCCAGCCGGCAGAGGTCGACCGACGCCTCGGTCTGGCCGGCCCGCACCAGGGTCCCGCCGTCGCGTGCGCGTAGCGGGAACATGTGCCCCGGCTGGACCAGGTCATCCGGCGTGGAATGCGGATCCATCAACACTTGGACCGTGCGCGCGCGATCGGATGCGGAGATGCCCGTCGTGACCCCTGAACGGGCCTCGACGGAGACTGTGAACGCCGTCCCCAATGGAGCCGAGTTCGAGCCCTGGTCGACCATCAGCCTCAGGCCGAGCCGGTCGAGGATGGCGCCGTCCATCGCCGCACAGATCAGGCCACGACCGTGGGTCGCCATGAAGTTGATCGTCTCCGCGGTCACGAATTGCGCCGGCAGGGCCAGATCGCCCTCGTTCTCTCGATCCTCGTCGTCGGTGATGATCAACGGCTCGCCCAGTGCAAACGCCTCGATCGCTTCTTCAACCGAGCTCAACGGAGACTTGCGTCGTCGACCTTCGGTCGTGCGCCGAGCCCGGCGGGGCGTTGCCTGACTGAACTGGTCTGAGTTGCGGTTGTCCGTCGTCTCGGCGTCGGTCATGGCGCATCGCCTTCGCTGGACCCGCGGGCGGCGAGTCGTTCATCCAACAGCTGTTCGATCGTCTCTTCGATCCTCATGGCCAATAGCTCATCGACGTAGCGCGCGAGGATATCCGTTTCCAGATTCACCGCGTCTCCCGGCTTGCGGTCCAGGAGATTCGTGTGCTGCTGAGTGTACTGAACAAGCGATACGGCAAATCCGGCGGCGTCTTTATCGATGATCGTCAACGAGACTCCATCGATACAGACCGGACCCTTGACGATCATGTGACCCAACAGGTCGGCGGGCGCGTCGTAGTAGACGACAATCGCCTCCTCTTCCGGCCGCGTGTCGCGGAACGCGCCCCGACCCTCGACCACGCCGCGAACGAGATGGCCGGACAGTCGGTCCATCGGCCGTACCGAGCGCTCCAGATTGACGCGATCGCCAACCGCCAACTCGCCGAGATTTGAGCGCCGATAGGTTTCCGGCATCAGGTTGGCGAGGAACTGGCTGGACTCGATATGGGTCACCGTCAGGTCGACGCCGTTGATCGCGATGCTGTCGCCGAGCTGCGCGTCGTCGAGGATCATCGGAGCCGAAATTCGCAACAGCCCCGGGGCGGCCTCAGTGATTTCGCCGACCTCTTCGATGATCCCCGTAAACACCGCTGCAACTCCCCGATCGTGGCTGGTTCGGCGTCAATGCTACCGCGAAGGTGCACTGAGCTCACATAACGGTGGAAGAATCGGGCCCAATATGACGTCGAACAAGAATCAATTGTTACGAAACCAGGCGCTTGATCAGTATGTCGCCGCCTCGTTCGTCACGTCGGTAGTATCGATAGCCCGCGGACTTGTACTGTTCATCGGTTAAGCCCGGCGTAGTTTCGACGGTTAAAGTCATCCAGTCGAAATCGCGCCCCCCGGCCGAGGCTTCACATGAGTGCAGCAATCGCTCCGCGGCGCTCGCCGGACCGTCGGCGCGAACGGCCAGACAACCGACCGATGCCACCGGACCTTGATCGAACCGCGCCACGGCGACGCCGAGGATGTCTTCTCCATCGATCCCTTCGCCGTTCGGCTGCGGTTGCTGCAACGCAATCGCGGCGAGCCAGACGACCAATTCTCCGGTTCGTGCAGCCGCCAGGAGCTCTGCCCCGCCCGCCATGCCGCGAATGCCGTGCGCCGCCAGGAGCCCGCTGATCGTGTCGGCGTCGGACTGTCCCGCTTGGCGGACGCGTACCTGCTGCTCGCGTTCGGGATGGCTGGGATATCCGACAAGGAGCAAATCGTCACCGAGTCTCTCCACCGTCATGCTGTTGAGCCGTACGACGTCCCGCATGCGCTCGGCGCCGCGGCCTCGGACGGCAGTCTGGGCGTCGCCGCCGATGATCATCGGCGCCATGACGGCCGTGATCTTGTCAATGAGTCGTTGGTCGAAGAGCGAACCGAGCACCTCGCCGCCGCCTTCGACCAACAGGCTGACCACCCCATGCTCACGGCCCAGGCACCCAAGCAGGGCGGGTAGAGAGACACGACCGCCGCGCAGCTCGTCCGCCGGCAGGACTTCAACGTCGACCCCCCGTGATCGCATCAACGCGCGCCACTCTTCCGAAGCCGCCCCCGTGGCGGCGATCAGTGTTGGCGAGGAATCCGTGTCTTCCAGCACCCGACTGTTGGGTGGTGTGCGCCCACGGCTGTCGAGAACCACCCGCAGCGGCTGCGGCACCGGGCCGCGCCAGTTCTCCGGTCGCGCGGTGAGCTGCGGGTTATCGATGATGATCGTCTCCACGCCGACCAGGATTGCGTCGAACAGCGGCCGATTCTGATGCGCCCAACGCAACGTCTGCGGCCCGGAAATCCAGCGGGAGTCACCGCTCGTCGATGCGATCCGGCCATCGAGCGAGGCCGCAAACTTGGCAGTCACAAAGGGGAGGCCGGTGCGGCGATGATGGGCATAGGCCTCGTAATGGGCGGCCGCCTCAGCTGCGCCGTCGCCCAGGCTCACCTCGATGCCCGCCTCGCGGAGTACTTCCAGTCCGCGGCCTGCGACTCGAGCGTCGGGGTCGCGGTATGCCACCACGACCCGTGCGATCCCTGCTTCGATGATCGCGGCGGTGCACGGCGGCGTGCGGCCAACGTGGGCACATGGTTCAAGCGTGACGTACATCGTCGCACCACGGGCGAGATCGCCCGCCTCGCGCAGGGCCATCACTTCGGCGTGCGGTCCGCCCGGTCGCCGTTCGTTGTCTCCTGCGGATAGTGATTGCGCCGATCGGCCAAAGTGCGACGCAGGATCGGGGCTGCCGGGCGGCTGAGTTGCGCCTTCGCCCACGATCACTGAGTCCCGTGCAACGACGGCGCCGACGGCTGGATTGGGACTCGTCCTGCCCCGCACGGAGCGCGCGAGGTCGAACGCTCGAGCCATGAGACGAGAACTACCGGCGGCCTGCGCGCTCATGTCCGTCGACGTCGGTCCACGACCGCCAATGTGAGCCAGAAGGTCGTCGCCGCCACGGCGAATGCGGCCAGGACGATCTGGACCGGCCGCTCCCATGACGGATCGGTGGCCAGTTCGACCGATCTGGAACGCGGACGCTCCTCCAGCGGCCAGTCGGACTCGGTGTGCCTGACCGAACTCGCGACGGTCCGACGTTGGACTTCGGTTTCGGCGTCGGTGCCCGGCACATCGTCGACTGGTTCCCGTTCCGCCGGGCCCGCCGCCTCGGGCTGCGCGGCCTCCTCATCCACCGAGCTTGAGCCGGTCGCCTCCGCCTCGGTCGGCTGCGAAAGTTCCGCGTCGTCCTCAGTCGCTTCCGCTTTCTGCTGCGCAACCACATCATCGGCGGTCACGCGTTGAGCGTCATGCTCATCGCCCTCGCTCGCATTGCCTCCGGCGGTCAGTGCCCGTCGCGACGGATCGGCGGCGGCGCTCTGGGCCTGTTCGGCCTGTTCGGCCTGCTCGGCCTGCTCGGCCTGCTCGGCCTGCTCGGCCTGCCATTGTTCCTGCTCAGCCTCTTCCTGTTGGGCCGCGTACTCTGCTTCCTGCTGCTGGACGACCTCTTGCTCCTCGATTTCGACCACTGCGACGGCCGCCTCCTGCTCCGCCTCAGCCTGTTCCGCTTCCACAGCCGGCGGATCGACGCGGCCAGGCTGCTCCGCCCCGGAGGAGACGTCGGCGACCGTCGCCGAGTCTGATTGCGCCGCGGACTCCGGCTGCACTTCGACTTCTTCGGTCACAACCTGGGCCGTCGGGACGCTGTTGGATGTATCGCCGGCCTGGGTTGTCGTGAACGTGACTGTCGGTGAGTCGATGACGTCGAAGACCATGACCGCAGCGAACGCCGCAACGCCGACGGCGGCTGTCGCCATAGACATTCTCAAGGCCCGCGTCACACCGGACTCGACGAGCGGAACTCGCGTGCCGCGTTCAATGACCTCCGGTGTCAGTTGGAACGGCGCCGCTGATGGGGCGGGCGCAAAACCGCGAAGCACCGAGCGCATGTCCTGCAGATCGGCGAGATATTGCCTCATCTCATCAGATTGGGCCAGTTGCGCTTCGATTCGCGTTCGTTGGCGCGGAGCGAGTTCGTCGTCGAGGTAGGCAGAGAGATCGTCGCGCCAGTCGCGGCGAGAGAAGATTGACGGGAGGCTCAGACGCCACTGCATCTCAAACCCATCCAGACATCCCTGTTTCGGTCGGCGGCTAACCGCTCCATATTCAATGCTCTTACAAATCTAGACGTATTTCCAAAGCTGCTGGTTCCCGATCAAGAAGTGTCGCAATGCACGTCATCGCTCCAGGAGCTGATGCTGCTTCAGATAGTCGCGCATCGCGGAACGTCCGCGACTGATCCTTGACTTCACCGTGCCCATCGACCAGCCGGTGGCATCGACAATTTCCCGATACTCCATATCCATCACGTCGCGGTAGAACACCGCCCGGCGCTGGTCTTCGGGCAGCGAATCGAGCGCCTCGCGCAGGGCCCCGCTCAACTCGATGTTCATCAAGTGCTCGTCGTGCGTCCGCTCGGCCGACTCAGGCGCGAACTGATCGCCCAGCATGTCCGTGAGACGGTCGAGCGACGTGGAGGGCCGCCGCTGGCGTTGTCGCAGGTGATCGAAGCAGGTCCGCCTCGCGATCACGCCGAGCCAGGCTGGGAACTTCCCCCGCTGTTTGTAGGTGCTCAACCGGTCCCAGGCCTTGATGAAGGCTTCCTGCATCAGATCGTCGGCGTCAGCCATGCCCACGATGCCGCGGCAGGTCGCGCGGATCCGGGTTTGGTGGCGCAAGACGAGCACGTTGAATGCGTCGAGCCGACCGTCCAGTGAGATCGTCACGAGGTCATCGTCCTCGAGCGAGGTGAGTTCTGTGATGCCGTGATGATGCTGCACGCCGGCGGTCCACCCCTCCTCAGATATCTGATGAGCCTAGAGAGACTAACAATCGTCTGTTGCGGACCTATGGGAAACTGTCGTCATGCCGCTGGTCGACCCACGCCCAGTCGTCGAACAAGCTCGCGACCGCGGCCGAGCCGTGATCGGCGCCAACGTCTCGACCATCCAGATGCTGCGCGGCGTCGTCCAGGCAGCGGAATCAGCTCAGCGACCACTGCTGATCCAGTTCAATCGCTCCGGACTCTCGCTCATCGGAGGCGTCGATGTCGCCCATCTGATTGCGAAATCGATCGCCGACGAGTCCCAGGCGGAGATCGCCCTGCATCTCGATCACGCCGACACGCTCGACGAGCTCACGGCCGCGATCAACGCCGGATTCGGCTCCGTCATGATCGACGGCTCCACCCTGTCCTTCGATCGACACGTCACCCTCGCCCAGTCGGCCAAGGGCCTGACGACCTGGTCGCGGTTGCCGCTCGAGGCCGAACTGGGACACGTCGCCGGCGACGAGGCAGGCGTCACGATCGGCGAAGCGTCCTGGACCGATCCCCACGAGGCAGCCCGCTTCGTCGAGTCCACCGGCGTCGATTGGCTGGCCGTCGCCGTCGGCAACACCCACGGCCGTCCAGCCGCCGGAGGACTCCAGGTCGACCGCCTGCGCGCCATCCGCGACGCGGTCTCGATCCCGCTGGTGCTGCA
>DAOUHS010000161.1:0-3566 GCA_034428415.1 Dehalococcoidia bacterium | reverse complement strand
CTGGCCAGTTCCTCGTCCGGATCGAAGTCGTCCACGTCAACGCCGAAATCGCGCGGTAACTCGGACCCGAATGCCTGCGCGTCCCGTTCGATGTCGAGTTGCTCGATCCGCGGATAGAACTCTGAGGGAGGCATCCGCTCGGGAAAGCCGAGCGCGCAGAGCCGCTGGCCGCCATCGGGGATCCCGCTCAGCGCCTCAAAGATGGCCTGGCCGTGGCCCAGCACCATGATGTCCGGCGCGTCACCGGATTCGCCGCCATCGCCGCTGAGCGCTCTCGCCCCCAATAGTCCGCAAATGAACTCTTCGACGACCGGTCGCATCGGCTGCGAGTCGTCCGGACGCACCGGGCTCGACGTGTAGCCCAGGTCCTTGAGCGCCCGCCGAAACCCTGCGTGACCGGGAGCGATGTGCACAAACAGCGCCTTGACGTCACCATCGGCGGATTGCGAGCGGCTGCGAGCGAATTCAAGCACCGTACCCCAGTCCGGCCGGGTGCCGGGATTCGGCTTCTCACCCAGGATCTCACCCAATGCCTTCTCGATGCTCCGGCCGTCGACGATCAGGTAGAAGTCACGAACGTCTTCACCTTCCAGACGCTGGAATGTCGGTGCAGCGACCGGCAGTTCAAGCGCAGGAGGATCGACCAGATGCCGCTGGAATGGCGCGGAGGGTTCCGTGTCAAGCAGGTCCTCGGCGTCCTCAAACTCCACCCGTGGTAAGGGCGAGCGAAACAGCTGGGCATCGTCCTCAATGTCATAGAAGTCGATCCGTTGCTCAAGGTCGGGCGCGTCCGGGAAGAACTCCGTGAACCCGAACACGCTGATTCTGTCAGTCTGGTCGGCGAGCTGAGGGAGCTCCGCAATCAGATCCTCGTTGTGTGTGCCGACGAACACCTGCCATTCCTGGTCGGGCAGCGAGGCCTGGTTGAGCCGCTCGATGCGCTCACGAATCAGATCTGCGCAACTCTGCCCCGGAACAAAGCGATCCCCTAGCGCGATCATGAACCCGGACGACTGGAGGAAGTGCATGAATCCCTGCTGTCCCGGCGCCCAGAAGACGAAGGTCGCGGAATAAGGTGCGGGCCCGCAGGTCCGCTTGACGAATGACTCAAGACGGCGCCAGTCCGGTCGAGTATCCGGTCCTGGCGGCTGACCGATCACGCGGCCCAGGGTCCCATCTATGGATGGACCATCAATGAACACGTAGTGACCACGGGGTGGAGCGAACGAGGAGTCGGGGTGTTGCAACGTCATGGCGGATCGATTCGGGAGTGAGATAAACGAAGGATGACTACGAGGCGATTGAGCCTGAGCTTGGCAACCTCTCTACGAAATTCGCGTGGGCGCTGGCGCTAGGGTATATCGATCCGAGCCGCCGTGACGCAGATTGAGTGCGGAGGTCACCGCCGACAGACGAGGCCGTTGGCCGACGCTATGAGTCGGCCTCACCTGCTCGATGCACTGCCGCCTACTCTGCTGATCCAACCCCAACAGACGCCAACCGTTCGGCACTCGCGGCCTGCAGCGACTGGACCGCACCGCCCTGCGCCAGGCTCGAGCTCCAGACTGCCCCGGCCGGCACATCCTCGGTGATCTCCGCCGCCAGGATGATCTGCGCACCATTTGCAGACAGGCTCACCCCGGAACCCTCCTCGATGCCTCGTGCAGCCGCATCCGCGGGATTGATCTGCACGCCTTCGGATCGGTGTAGGAGGTCGGCATTGACGTCTCCGCGAGCCGCGCTGAGCCGATCGGTGTAGAGGTCGCGGCCCGAGAGCAGCGTGAGCGAACCGTCGGCACTCGTCGCGCCGGTCGAAGGAACAGCGAGGAACCGTTGCGTCGAGGCGCCGTTGACCGGCATGCGCGTCTGCATCGCGCCGGGATCGGCCAGCGCTGAGTAGCGGCTATCGAGCGCCGCCAGAGCCATTTGCGCATCGCGAACGTTCTGCGGCTGAGCCGGCGCCGGCATCGGCTCGCCCGCTTCGCCGTCTTCATTGGTCGTCGGTATGTCCACGGTCGGCAAATGCTTGGCTAGATCCCGCAACCAACGGCCGAGCGGTCGCGCGTTGCGTTGCTCGACCGTCGCCATGCGCAGGCGCAGAATCTGGCGGTCCGCATTGGTGATGTGACCATCCTTGCCGAATGCCGATACGTCCGGAAGGACGTGCGTCGCACTCTGCACGGTCTCGGTCGCAACCTCGTCAATCACGATCAGCGCGTCCAGGTCGTTCAGCGCCGCAATCGTCGCCGCCCGATCCGGGTGCAGCAACACAGGATTGTCCCTGGCGATGATCATCCCCTTCAGGCTGCCCTCGCGAGCCGCCTCGAGCATGCCCGTCACATCGAGCCCGCCCTCGCCGGGCAAGATCCCAAGGTCGCGCAGTCCAACCGAATTCGACTCGGGCGGCAACACGTGCAGCGACGCCGGAGCGTCGGCCGGCCCGGCAAGCGCTATCGCGAGATTCGCTGCCGCGCGAACCTGCGCGCCCGCTTGCGCTGCGTTGGAACGCGACGGCGCGACAACGATCGCAACCGAGCCGCCGCGGCGTCGAAGGATTGTGCCTGCCGCCGGTCCGATGCCCTCGGCGTTGCCGGTCACGTCCGCGAGACCTGCAACATCCGACAACCCGGTGCGAACATCCAGGTCCTTGACCACGCTGGTCGCCAGCGCTTGCGCGACACCGGCCAGATCGCCGTCCGCCGGATGGATCGCGTGCGCGTCATCGACCGCATAGTCGGCCAGCGGGTTTCTGCGCGACGAGATACTGATCAGCGAACCGCCGTTGTTGGCCACGGCGTCCTTGATCCGAACGCCCAGCACGTTGTTTGAGGCGGAAATGTCATCGCCGATCGCGATGATCAGATCAGCCGACTCCACGGAAGTCAGCCTCGAGGGCAGATGCTCCGAGCCGAAAGCGTCGTTCAGCGCATCGCCGATCGCCGCTGTTACAGGACCGAGCGAAGAATCGACGTTCGCGACGCCAAGCCGAGTCGCCAGCGTCTTCAGCGCGTACAACTCCTCCAGCGTCATTTGCCCGGAGCCGAGTATCCCAACCGCCGACGGCCCATGCTCTGCCAGGATCGCAGAGATGGCAGCCGCCGCATGTTCAACCACCGGGTCGCCATCCTGCTCGAACCCGTCTTCGCCCCGCCCGATCGTCGCCGCCCGCAGCCGATCCTTGTCTCGCGTCTGGTCGTAGCCAAACCGGCCGCGTACGCAGATCTGCGAGCGCGAGACATCGTTGCCATTGCCAGGCCTGACCTGGACACCGCGACCGTCCCGCACGCCCATCTGAATCGTGCAGCCCATCGAGCACTCGGTACAGGTGGTCGTCACCCATTTGTCCGGCCGCGCCACCCACTTGTTCGGCGCCTCCATCAGCGTCGCCGTCGGACAGACGTCAACGCAGGAGCCGCAGAAGTCGCAATTTGACTCGTCGATCTGTCCGCCCGCGCCGAACGCGATCATGGTCGAGAATCCGCGACCGGCCAGCGTAATCGCCGTTGTGTGACGCAGATCGTCGCAGGCCCGCACACAGCGAGTGCAGATGATGCACATCTGCGGAT
>DAOUHS010000160.1:0-11325 GCA_034428415.1 Dehalococcoidia bacterium | reverse complement strand
GTCGCGATCCAGTCGGCGCCGAGCGCCCTGGCGCGATCGAGGAAGGCATCAAACTTGATGTAGGTGTTGCAGTTGAGGCAAGGATTCGGCGTGCGGCCGTTGGCGTACTCGTCGATGAACTGATCAACCACGAACTTCCGAAACGGTTGCTCCAGATTGAGCGTGTAATGCGGAATGCCGAGACGCTGCGCCACGCGTCGAGCGTCGCCGATGTCCTCAATCGCGCAGCACTGGCTGCGGCCGGTGTAATCCTCGGGGCGCGCCTCCGTCCAGAGGCGCATCGTGATCCCAATCACGTCGTAGCCCTGCTCCACCAGCAGCGCGGCGGCGACCGATGAGTCAACGCCTCCGCTCATTCCGACGACGACTCGATCAGGCATGAGCGCTACCATTGACCATGTGACTACTCCAGCGACGGCACTCGACCAGTCGGCGCGGAGGCCCGTACGTATCACCAAAGAAGACGCCGAGCGGCTCGCTCGTGCGATCGTTGAGCAGCTCGACGATCGGCAGGCCGAGGCGATCGTGCTGCTGGACGTCGGGCCACACACCGACCTCGCCGACTACTTCGTGATCGCCTCCGCCACATCGGGGAGACAATTCGGCGCACTCGAAGACGCGTTGCGCCACGTCCCGGACGCCGACTTCCCTCGTCGCGAGGGTGGTTCCGAGGGCGGATGGCTGCTCTGTGACTACGGCTCGGTGGTAGTTCATATCTTCGACCGCGAAACCCGCGACTACTACGACCTCGATGGCCTCTGGTCGCAAGCCCACACGTTGCTTCGCGTCGAGTAGCGCCGGCGGCTCAGGCCCTCTCCCAAGCTACTCGTAAATCCAGCCCTCAGTGTCGCGGCTCCAGCCGACCAACTCGGACGAGTCAAAGAACAGCGCCAACTCGCGCTCGCCCGATTCGGGCGAGTCGGAGCCATGGATCACATTGCGGCCCAGGTCGACGCCGAAGTCGGCGCGGATACTGCCCGGTGTGGCGTCGAGCGGGTTAGTCGCGCCCATCGTGTTGCGTACGAGTTGGACGGCGTTGGCGCCTTCAAAGGCGGCGGCGACGAGCGGCCCGGAGGTGATGAAGTCGCGCAGGCCGGGGAAGAACGGTTTCTCAAGGTGCTCCGCGTAGTGGCGGTTGGCAAGCGCCTCGTCCATCTGGAGCAGCTTGAGCCCGATTAACTTCAGCCCGCGCTGTTCGAGTCGGGCCAGCACCTGGCCGATCAGTCCGCGCTGGACGCCGTCGGGCTTGACCAGGACGAGCGTACGTTGGGTGGACATGGATTGCTCCAGAACTATTGAGCCGGCTGCGGGCCGATCGCGGGCTCGCGCAGGTAGAGGGGTTCGAGTGCGGCTGGTGGGACGGCTTGATCGTTCTGCAGGCGTCGCCAGCCGAGTTCGGCGAGGATTCCGGCGCGTCGGGCATTTAAAGACGGCGGCGAGAGGAGCCAGCCTTGGTCGCCCAGGGCCTCTGCGGTTTCGTCGTCGAGGCGCTCGGGTTCGCCGCAGATGATGCCGGGCCGACCGGCGAAGCGTTTTGCATCGGCGAGGGCGCGTTGCAGTTCGAACGTTGCTCCGGTCTTGGCGGAATCGAGGCCACGCCAACGATTGACGGGACCCCAGAAGATCTGCCAGGCCCAGGTGGTCCGCGATGCTCGATGGATGGCGGCGGCGAGGCCGCTGGCGGCGTGCTGGTAGGCCTCGATTTCGAGCCTGCCGACGCCGACGCACTGCAGGTCGAGCGCGACGGCCAGCCCTTCGGCGGCGGCCATGCCGGAGCGAATGCCGCCGTAGGCGCCGGGTCCGACATCAACGAAGACGGCCTCGAGCTCGCGCTTGACGATCTCGGCATTGCCCGTCTGACGGCAGACGAGGTCGATCATCGGTGTCAATGAGGGCGTGTGCCGACGTCCGGACTGCCAGCTGATCTCGGTGAGCACGCGACCCTGTTCGCTCACGGCGACGCCGGACTGCTCGCCGACAGTGTCGATTGAGAGTTCCATCAGGCGGGAACCGGAGTGAACTGTGCGGTCAGGCTGCTGAGCAGCGACTGGGCCTGTTCGCCGGAGGCGGTCAGGAGCAGCGCCCGGGGCGACGCATCTAGCGCGTCCTCGGAGATGTCTTGCTCGAGTGGGGTGATTCGGACATGCAGATGTTCGGCGGGCAGGACGCCTTCGCCTCGCTCGGGCCACTCGACGAGCAGGATGCCTCCCAGAGCGGCCTGGTCGAGGCCGAGTTCGGCGATCAGGTCGAGATCGTCGAGCCGGTAGAGGTCGGCGTGACGCAGGGGCAGACGGCCGCCGAGGTGCTCGTTGAGGAGGACGAAGGTGGGGGAATTGACGACGGTCGGCGCCTCGAGGCCTCGCCCGACGCCCTGGGCGAAGACGGTCTTGCCTGCGCCGAGGTCGCCTTGCAGCAGGACGACCGTGCCGGCCGGCGCGAGACGCCCGACGGCTGCGCCGAGCTCGCGGGTCGACTCCGCGTCGGCGCAGGTCAATCGTAGTGTGTGCATCGCTTCTACCGAATCGGAGCGCACTATGACAGGATGACAGTCGGAGCGAGATTCTCGCCTGCGCGGGAATGACGGAATCGACTGATAAGGCCAGCTTATCGGCAGAGGACGTATTCTGAGGACATGGACACGCTTCATATCGCTAACTTCTTGCCAGTCCCCGAGTCGGCGCTTGACGTGATTCGGGCGGTCGATTCGCGGATTGAGATCCACAATGTCTCGCAGAACCTGGCCCGCCACATGCGCGAACCACGGCATCCACAGATCGATGTCGGAGCGGCGATCGCAGAGGGTGTGGAGATCCAGCAGCGAGACCGGATTTGGTTCACGTTCTTCAGCGGCGACCTGGCTGGTCAGGCGTCTGCGCTGGAGTGGATCGCGCTGGCATCTGCGGGCGCCAATCAAATTCTCGACCGGCCGATCGGCGAGGATGTGGTGATCACGAAGATGCCGGGTCTAGCCGCGCGCGTGATCGGCGAGTGGGTGATCGCGTTCATGTTGATGGACGCGAAGCGGATGATCCGGTTGATTGAGGCGCATCGAGAGGGCACCTGGGCACGTTCAGATCCGCAGACGCTGGAGGGCGCCACGGTCGGGATCATCGGCTACGGCGCGATCGGATCCGAGGTCGCGCGCTTCTGCGATGCCTTCGGCGCGCGGGTGGTGGGCATTCGGCGGCGAGCCTCGGGCGACGGCTCACCGCCGTCCGGGGCGCCGGACTCGGTGGCCTATGTCTGGCCGCCGGAGCGGCTCAACGACGTGCTGAGCGAGTCCGACTACGTGGTGTTGGCTGTCCCGCTGACGGACGATACGTTTCAGTTGATCGGGGAGCGGGAACTGGCAGCGATGAAGCCCGGCGCAGCGTTGATCAATATCGCTCGGGGTGAAGTCGTGGACTGGGACGCGCAGGTGGCCGCCCTCGATAGCGGACGATTGCGAGCGTCCTATACGGACGTGACCTCGCCTGAGCCGCTGCCGGACAGACATCCGTTGTGGAACGTTCCGAGCCTGTTCATCACGCCGCACAACAGCGGACTACAGCCCAACTATTTCGGCAAGGCGGCCCACCGCTTCGCAGAGAACCTGCGCCGTTTCATCGACGGCGAACCGCTGCGCGACATCGTGGATCGCCATGCCGGCTACTGAGGCCGGCGGCGACCCGATTCCGCAGCGCCACGGGATCTACATGCCGGCCCGGGGCAGCTTCGTCGCAGCGGGGCGCGAGCGCGATGTGTCGAAGATGCCGAATCCCGATATTCGCTTCGGGATCGGGCTCTGGCCGTCGGAGGCGATGGCCTATCTCGAGCCGGACGACGCGTTCAGGGACGCGACAGTGCGGCTGCGACAGCTTGGTCCCAAGCTGGTCGCCGCGTTGCAGGAGATGCAGGTTCCGCTCGAAGATCTCAAGAATCGCAGCGTCGGCGCGATCGAGGAGGAACTGACCAGAGAGTTGGTCGAGCGGACGCCGCTGCACGTTGATCTGGTCGCCCAGTACATCGCTGAGATGCTTGACCATGTGGCGACGGTGATCCCGTTCTGTTACGGCGACGCGGGAGCAGCGCTATTGACAGCCCGCGGCAGCCTGCGGCATCTGGGGCAAGGTGTGTTGTCCGAGGTTGATCCGAGGCTGGCGGAGATCGTTGCGCCGCAGGGTCAGCTGCCCGTTTGGGCGGAGACGCTCGCTGCGGCGACGATAGGAAGCGAGCCGGACTTCTCTGCGTTGCCGTTGGCCAACGATCCGAACATCTACATCATCACCAACCACCCGAACTTCGACGGGGCAGAACCTGAGCAGAAGTTGTCGGCGCTGCGGGCGTCGGCGAACCAGACGATCGCGGCGGCCGAGGCGATTGACGCCTCGTTGCTGGGGATGTTCGGCTGGCTCGACAGCCTGCTGGACCATTTGATAGGCGTGGTTTGCCGACGGCTGCCCGAGGGCGGACAGTTGCATGGGCGCTGGGCATCCGACGAGTGGACTGTGATTCAGCGCCTGACGTTTTTCGACACCGACGCCGCGCTCGCGATCACGCGGGCTTTCCCGGTGATCTCGGAGGGACCGTTGCTGCCCGGGACTGAGTCCGAGTAGCGAGTCGCCGCTCGCCTATTCCACGCAGGCGGCGGCCATCGTGCCGATCGTCGCGGTGCGCTCGCGGATGTTGTCATCCTGCTGGAAGCCGTTGGTCAGGAAGCCGACCGAGAGGCCCGTTTCGGGGTCGCCCCAGGCGATCTGTCCGCCCGCGCCGGCGTGCCCGAAGGCGCTGGGCGAGGCGCCCGAGCCGAATCCGCGTTCCTCGGTCAATCCGTCGTCGCCGGCGACGACCACGGTCAAGGCGCGATTGACGTGGATGCCGCTGAGCGGATCGGTATGGCGGTCGGGATTCGTCATCACGGTGGTGCCGAGTTCCACGGCGCTCCTGCTCAGCGGGCCCTCATCGGAGGGGTTAATCACGTTCTGGTAGAACATCGCGACGTCGGCAGCGTTGGCAAACGCGCCGCCTCCGGGACAGCCGGCGCGACGCTGGGAGGCGAGATTGAAATGCAAGATCGTCTGTGGGAAGACCTCGCCTCCGTCGACCGGCAGCGGTTCCTCTGTGTAGACGATCGACGCCGCTCGCCCGTGTTCCTCATTCGGCAATCCCAGGAACAGGTCGTCAAGCCCCATCGGGTCAAGCAGGTTCGAGCGCAACCAGTCGCGGAAGTCTTCGCCGGTCTTCTGATAGATGATCTCGGAGAGGACCCAGTGGGCGGAGGTGGCGTGGTACTCCCACTGGGTGTCGGGCGTCCAGTTGAGCCGCCAGCCCATCATGCGTTGGAGGCGCGCCTCGCGGTCTTCCCAGAGACGCGGGTTCATGGGGGCGTGGGGGAAGCCGCCAGTGTGGAGCATGACGTTGCGCACGGTGACGTCGGCGAAGGAGGCTTCGCCATTGCCCTCGGCGCACCAGCCGGGGATGATGTCGACCACCCGCTCGTCCAGGTCAAGCAGACCCTCGTCGAGCAGCTTCCACACACCGACACCAACGATCGCTTTGGTCGACGAGAACATGCAGAAGAGCGAGTCATCGGTGGCCGGTTGGACCGACAGTCCGTGATGCGCTCTGCCGAAAGTGCGCATGCCGGCGAATTCGCCGTCGTGGCCGATCGCGATCTGGGCGGCGGGCACTTTGCCGTCGTCGACGATGGCCTCGACATAATCGAAGAGGTCGTTGAGTTTGTCCTGGTTGATTGCAGTCATGTCACGCTCCGCGTCTGCCAACGTGTCCGAGGTGTGGCAAGTCTAGGCGGTCGCGTAGGCTGTCGCCCATGCCCACCGTGATCAGCATCAGCGGGGTGAGCAAGCGGTACGGCTCGGTCAACGCCGTGGACGGCGTTGATCTGGAGATCGAGGCGGGGCAGGCCTACGCGCTGCTGGGTCCGAACGGAGCCGGCAAGACGACGCTGGTCGAGATTCTCGAGGGCTATCGAACGCGCGACGCGGGTGAGGTGTCCGTGCTCGGCTACGACCCGCAGCGGCAACGGGGCGAGCTCAACCGACGGGTGGGGATCGTGCTGCAGCGCGGCATGCCGATGGAGGGGTTGACTCCACGGGAGATGCTCGACTTCACGGCCAAACTTTACGAGAACCCGATGAGCACCGACGAGGTGATCGAGCTGGTCGGCCTGACGGAGCAGGCGGACCGGCGGGGTTCGAAGCTCTCGGGCGGGCAGAAGCGACGTGTGGACCTCGCGACCAGCGTGATCGGCAATCCGGATCTGATCTTTCTGGACGAGCCGACGACCGGCTTCGACGTCTCTGCGCGTCGGCAGGCCTGGGAGGTCGTGCGCGGTCTGACCGAACGCGGCGCGACGGTGATCCTGACCACGCACTATCTGGATGAGGCGGAGCACCTGGCGCAGCAGATCGGTCTGATCAAGGACGGCCGGATCATCTTCGAGGGCGACATCGATGGCTTGCGTCATGAGATGGAGACCGAGACGCGGATCTCGTGGCAGCCGCCGAGCGACTTCGACCTTTCGGACCTGTTGGAAGAATGGAAGCCGGTGCGAACCGGAGTGGACGGACGGCTCTCGTTGCCGACACAGGAGCCGACCCACCACCTGGCACGGCTGATCGACTGGGTCCACACTCACGGGATGGAGGAAATCCCCGAGTTGCAGGTCGAGCGGCCAGACCTCGAAGAGATGTACCTCGAACTGGTCGACGACAGCGAAGCGCTGGAGAAGGCGGACCCTTCGTGACCGTCGCCAACGCGGTCCGCACGCTGCGACTCGGTTTCGCCTACATGGTGCTCAACCTGAAGACGATCTACCGCCAGCCGGCGGCGCTGTTCTTCGTCGTGGCCTTCCCGATCATGTTCCTGGTCATCTTCTCGTCGCTGCTGACCTTCGAGATCGGCATCCCGGAGGAGGCTGGACCCAATGTTCCGGTAGTCAAATTCAGCCAGTACTTCGTCGCCGGGATCATGGGGGTTGCGATCTTCGGTACCTCGTTCAACCTGCTCGGTACCTCGCTGTCCATTCAGCAGTTCGACGGCACGCTGAAGCAGTTGGCAGCCACGCCACTGCCCAAGGCCTCGTTCTTCATCGGTCTGGTCGGGACGGCGTTAACCTACACGTTCCTGCAGCTCGTCGTCATGATGCTCCTGGGCGTCGCGGCCTATGGGATCGAGCTGCCGGACACCAATGGTTGGCTCACACTGATCTGGGTCGTCCTGCTCGGTGTGCCCGCCGGCTGCGTGCTGGGCATTGCGATCACCAAGATCATCCCTTCGGCCAACGCCGCGCCGGCGGTGATCCAGGCTCCGTTCATCATCCTGCAATTCATCTCTGGCGTCTTCTTCACCCTCTCATCGCTGCCGACCTGGCTGCAATGGGTCGCGGGGATGTTCCCGCTGCGCTGGGTCGCCCAGGGCCTGCGCTCCGTCTTCTTGCCCGATGCCTATCAGTTCGCCGAGCCGGGGATGAACTGGCAGTTAGAACTCGTCGCGCTCGTGCTGGGCGTCTGGATCGTCGCCGGCCTGGGCCTGTCGGTGCTGACATTCAAGTGGGATCGGTCGGGTTAGCGCCGCCGCCTGAGGTTGTGTCGGCGAGCGCGATCAGCTTGTTGATTCTTCTCGCGCTGCGCCTGCAGCATCGCCTCGTGGATGTCATGAGAGCGGTCGCCGCGGCTTGACTCGACTTGGCGTTGGCCTCGTTTGAGGTTTGGGTTGTCCTGGAGCTCGTTGGTCCGCAACGCATCCGCGTGGGTGGCCCCCGTATCGCGACGCATTCGATTGAGGGTGTCGCCGGTGTTCTGGGTCATGCCGGTCTGGTCGGTCAAGCCCTCTGCAAGGATTCCGGAGACCTGGCCCTGTTTCTCCAGCTCGTAACGCATCTGCGACTCGGCGCCGATCACGTGGAGATGGTGTAACAGCCAGTCCTCAACGCGGAGGGTGGCTCGGCCCAACGGGGTGCGTTGGCCGCCGAGCAGGAAGCGCAACGGCCGCAGTACCACGACCACAAGGATCTCGCCCAGGCCGACCATCATCATCAGGTTGCTCCGATCACACCCGGCGGAAGCGGAGGGCGACGGCCATCGGGATTTCAGAGAGGAAGTTCCAGATTAGCTTGGCTTCCTCCATGGGTTGTTGCGGAGCGGCCAATTCTTCTATTCCGTCAAGGACGAGGCCCGAGGCGAAGGCGTCGCTGAGCAGCTCGCTCATCGGTCGGTGGAAATAGATTTGCGGCTCCTTCTGGGCAGTGTTGGTGACGCCGTGGGTGACGTATCGGGAGAGGTATCGGGTGATGGTCAGGCCGTGGGGCTGGTCGTCCTGTTCGGGTTTGGCCAGCTTGTAGGCGGCGGTGGCGTAGGCAGGGTGCAAGGTGACGACGACGAAGACGCCGCGCGGGCGGAGGATGCGCCAGGCGCCGCCGAACATCGGGCGTAGGAGCGGCATGGACATCGCGCCCATGATGCAGACGGCGGCGTCGAACGGCCCGCCGCTGTTGAGGATGGCGCGTTCGTCGGTCGCATCGACGGTCTGATAGGAGACATTGACCGCCTGATCGGAGATGGTCTCGGTGCGGCGCTCGGCGTGGGCGATCAGGGCGGGCGAGAGGTCGGTGGCGAGCACGGTGATGCCAGCTCGGCCCAAGCGTCGGGCGAAGGCGCCGTTGCCGCAGGCGAACTCGATCAGCTTCGCCCCCCGCTCCAGGCCCAGCAGCCGTTCGGCGGCGGGGGCGAAGACGTCGTGGTGGAACTCGTCGCCCTGGTCGCCCCAGCGCTGGTCGAAGAAGTCGGCGCCCTTCTCCCAGCCGTCGAGGACCTGCCGGCGCAGCTGGGCGATCATAGCGTTGGGATCCGGGGGCGCCTGGGGATGTTGCTGGCTCATGCGCTCAGGGTAGTCGGCCGCGCTGCGGCGCATGGTCGAGGGTTCGTGGGACATCCCCCGGTCGTCAACGAATGAAGGCGGGGGGCGGGTGGAAGAACACTTGGGGCGATTTGCTCGGATTTGGCGTTGTGGGCTGGGGACCGATCCGGTGAGGCCAGGTGGTGATGTGGCGTTCCTTCGGGCATTCGCCCTGTCGTCCAGCGGCGAAGTCAATCTAGATTCCCTAGCCTTCTGCAAAGGGACGTGCCCGATTCGGAATCGAGGAGTAGTTCGATGACAGAGCGATTCGACGGCAGGAATTACTGGCAGCGGATGCGGCGCAAGCAGATGAGCCGGCGGGCGCTGTTGCGGGCGTCAGGGCGGGCCGGGGTCGGCGCGGCGGGACTGGCGCTGGTCGGCTGCGGCGACGATGACGACGATGCTCAGCAGTCGGCTGCGCAGGCGGCGGCGCAGGCGGCGGCGCAAGAACAGCAGCAAGAGCAGGGGATGCAGGAGCGAGGCCAGCAGGGGCAGCAGCAGCAAGCGATGCAACAGCAAGGCCAACAGGAGGCCGCCGCGGAATCTCAGGCTGAGCAGGCTGGACAACAAGAGCAGGCAGCCGCCGATGCCGAAGAACAACGGCAACAGCAGGCCGCAGTCGCGGAGGTCGTGCGCGGAGGCAACCTGACCTTCTCGACTCCGGCAGCGACGCATGACTACTTCGACCCTGGGCGGGGCGTGTTCGGTCCAACGCAGTTCTGGATGGGGTTCTACATGAACTACCTCATCCGCTATCGCAACAAGGAGCAGGACATTGCCGAGCCCGACATCGCCTCGCTGCCAGAAGTTCCCGACGACGAGACCTACATCTTCAAGATCGATCAGGGCGCGCGCTTCTGGGACCAGTACCCGACCGAAGGCGGTCGGTTGGTGACCTCCGAAGATATCCGCGTCAACTACGAGCGCCAGATCGAGGCCAAAGACGCTAGTGGCGCCGACGACGGCACCTACCTCTCCGCCGGCGCTTTCCGCCGCACCACCTCGATGGACGTGCCTGACGACGAGACTTGGATCGCCAGGACCGACGGTCCCGACGCCACTTGGCTCGGTGTCCCGCTGCGCCCCTTCAGTTGGATCACCTCGCCCGAAGCGATCTCGGAGTTCGGCGACCGCTGGCGCGACGAATCCGGCAACATCGAACTGTCGAGCGGCACCGGCCCCTTCATCCCCCACAGCTATGATCCCGACATCGGGATCGGCATGTCGCGCAACCCCAACTACTGGAAGATGGGCGTTGACGGCCAGCCGCTGCCCTACTACGACGAGGTCACGCTGGCCAACATGGAAGACCCGACCACAGTCGACGCCGCCTACCGCGGCAAAGAAATCCTCAACGGGCGCTTCCCACTTACCACCTTGCAAGCCGACGGCATCGCCGAAGACTTCCCTGACCACAACTACGGACAAATCGCCTTCGGCTTCACGATCATCACGCTGGTCAACTACAACTCCGAGTGGCCCGGTGAGGACGGCCTCGGCAACCCCTGGGTCGACCGACGCTTCGCCAAGGCGCTCGGCATGGCCGTTGACCCGTACCTGATGATCGACACGGTCTACCTCGGTTCAGGCAAGCCGACCGGTCTGCACGACACCCCGTGGTACAGCTCGTACTGGGCGCTCCCGGAGGAAGAACTGCTGCAAACGCCCGGCTTCCGCCCCGACCGCGACTTGGACATCGCTGAGGCTCGCGCGCTGCTGGATGCCTCGGGCTACGACAAGAACCGCGGTTTGCGCATGATCGCGCCCGACCTCTGGGAAGCGTCCTATCCCGGCGTACTCGAAACCGAAGTCGGCATGTACAAAGACGCGCTCGACCTCGATGTCGAATTCGACGTGCAGCCCTACACCGTCATCCTGCAGCGTTTCGTCGACGGCACCTACCCCGGCAGCGGCCCGCAGTGGGGCAACCCGCCCGCCGAACTCGACCCGACCGCGCCCTACAACGACTTCTTCACCCCGGAAGGGTCGGTGAACACACTGTCTTACGACTACCCGCCGATGGCCGAGATCGCGTACAAGATGCGCGTCACACTCGACCGCGAAGAGCGTTGGGAGATGGCGCAAGATGCCCAGCGCCTGCTGCTTGGTACTCACCCCGATCACGGTCTGGACGGAATCACCACGATCCCTGGTGTTATGAACGGCATCTCGCCGGTGCTCTGGTGGCCGTTCGTCCACCACAGCGAGGACACGCTGCAGTTCGCACACGCCAGCCATCGCTACGACGAGACCTGGATCGACGTCAACCACCCGGACTACCCGGCCTAGCGGCGCAGCCGCCCACTTCGGGGTTCCTCAGACAGAGGGCGGAAAAATCCGCCCTCTGTTGCATGTTTTGCTATCCCTTGATAACACGCTGTACATTTCAAGCGTCTCGGGTCGGTCAAAGCAAGAGCAAGGAGGCCCACC
>DAOUHS010000159.1:0-5126 GCA_034428415.1 Dehalococcoidia bacterium | reverse complement strand
GGCTACGCCAACTACATGGTGGGCAAATGGCACCTCAGTCCGGCGGAAGAAAACGGTCCCGCGGGACCCTTCGACCACTGGCCGCTACAACGTGGATTCGACCGCTACTACGGATTCCTCAACGGCGCGACAGACCAGTTCTATCCCGAACTGACCGAAGACAACCATCACATCGCCCCGCCTGAACGTCCTGAAGATGGCTACCACGTCACCGAAGATCTGGTTGATCATGCGATCCAGTTTCTGCGCGACAAGCAGTCGCACCGGCCCGATCAGCCGTTCTTCACATACGTCGCGCTCGGCGCCGTGCATGAACCTCACCAGTCGCCGCCCGAGTACCTCGAGAAGTATCGCGGCCGTTTCGACTCCGGCTGGGACGAAGTGCGACAGGAATGGTACCAACGACAACTGGCCAGTGGCATCATCCCGCCCGACACCGAGCTCGCGGCCCGCAACCCGGGCGTTGCGAAATGGGACGACCTGTCCGAGGACGCCAAGCGGTTCGCCGCTCGGCTGTTTGAGGCCTTCGCCGCGTTCCTCGACCACACCGATGTCCAACTGGGCCGACTGTTCCAGTACCTGGAAGATTCCGGGCAACTTGACGACACGATCGTGGTGTTGACCTCCGATAACGGCGCTTCAGGGATGGGTGGGCCCATGGGCATGTTCAGCCCTGCTCAGGGCGGTAACGGGATCGCCTCAAACGAGGGTGGGCTGCTGAATGTTCCGTTGGTCGAAGGCGCCGCCATGCAGAAGGATCGGATGGCCGCTCTGCAAGATCGGATCGAGGACATCGGTACCGCGCGGAGTTGGACCGATGTGCCGTGGGGTTGGGCGCAGGTCGCCAACACACCGCTGCGCTGGTACAAGAGCGACGCCTATGGCGGCGGGATCCGGGTCCCGCTCATCATCCGCTGGCCGGACCAGGTTCCGCAGGGGCAGATTCGCAACCAGTTCCACCATGTGACGGACATCGTCCCGACAGTGCTCGATGCACTCGGCGAAACAGCTCCTGGTAGCCACCATGGAATCGGCCAGATGCCCCTCCATGGGAACAGCATGGTCTACTCGTTCGACGACCCCGAAGCGCCGTCGAACAAGGGCGTGCAGTACTTCGAGATGTGGGGACATCGCGCTATCTGGGTGGACGGCTGGAAAGCCGTCACTCGCCATTTCCGCGGCACGCCGTTCGAGGAAGACGATTGGGCGCTGTTCAATCTCTCAGAGGACTTCTCCGAGCTACATGACCTGGCCGAACGGGAACCCGAGCGACTTCAGAACATGATCGACCGCTGGTGGATCGAAGCGGGTCGCTACAACGTCCTGCCGCTCGACGATCGGCTGCCCAGACTGGCAACCCCTAGCAACAAGCCCGGCGGTCCCCACCAGGGTCTCCACTATCGATACTACCCGCCGGTCTCCCACTTGCAGACTCGAGTTTCACCGGTCCTGCACATCGGAGACTGGGAGATCAGCGCCGAAGTCGAGAGAAGCAGCACCGACGAGGCAGGTGTGCTGTTTGCCTCGGGAAGCATGGCCGGCGGCGTCTCACTGTACGTGCAGGACAACCGTCTTTGTTTCGATTACAACTCGCGCGAAGACCACACGGTCGGACGCTCAGATTCCGCATTACCCAAGGGCAAGTCAACATTGACGGCGAGGATGACCAGCAATCCCGACAAGGGAGGCGTTCTCACGCTCTCCGTCGATGGACGAGAGTCTGCACAGATCGAGATACCGGTCCTGGGCGGCATCTCCGTTCGAGGCGGCGCGGATGTCGGAGCGGATCTGTACTCTCCCGTTAGCGACAACTACGAAGCCCCGTTTGCGTTCTCAGGGACCATCCATGTCCTTGACGTGAAAGTCACACCGAAAGGTGAGATGCCGCGAGTGCCAACGCCTGAGGAAGCCAGCGAGGCGAACTGAGGGTTTCCAGAGCGTCTAGTCGCCAAGGAAGCGGGCCTTTCCTCAGAGCAGGCTCACCGCTGAGAATCTGCCGAATCAGGTGAGTTCTCGGACAGCCTCTCTAAGCAGTGGCCAAGAACGCCCTCATCCGAAACAGGGATCCAACCGGGCCGCAGATCACGTATCTCGCCGCTCGTTCTACGACTATGAGATTGGCGAGCAATATGTCTGAACAGTTTGAGGACTTCCAGGGCAAGGTTGGTCTCACGATTGATGAGTCGGAACCTTGGTGGGTACCGCTGCCGGAACATGAGCACGGTCCGCGTCCAAATGTGCTGATCATCCTGTTCGACGACATGGGGTTCGCACATCTCGGCTGCTACGGCTCCACGATTGACACGCCCAACATCGACAAACTGGCCGATCAGGGCCTGCGTTATTCCAACTTCCACGTGACTCCGCTCTGCTCACCGACGCGGGCGTCGCTGATGACTGGACGCAACCATCATGCGGTCGGGATGCGGACGATCTCGAACTTCCACGACACCGGCTTCACCAACATGCGGGCGTCGGTCTCGAAACACTCGGCCACACTGGCCGAGATGCTGCAGCAGAGTGGCTACGCCACCTACATGATCGGTAAGTGGCACCTCAGTCCTGCAGAAGCCAACGGGCCCGCCGGACCCTACGACCATTGGCCATTGCAACGAGGCTTCGACCGATACTACGGCTTTCTCTCCGGCGCGACCGACCAATTTTATCCCGAACTGACGCATGACAACCATCACATCCTGCCGCCGAGGTCGCCGGAGGAGGGCTATCACGTCACCGAGGATCTGGCCGATCACGCGATCTCATTCCTGCGCGACAAGCAGTCGCACCGGCCCGATCAGCCATTCTTCATGTACTTCGCTTTGGGTGCAGTGCATGAGCCGCATCAGGCGCCCGCCGATTATGTCGAAAAGTACCGCGGCCGTTTCGACGCTGGTTGGGATGAAGTGCGCCAGGAGTGGTACGAACGACAACTCGCGAGCGGCCTGATTCCGCCCGACACCGTCCTGGCAGATCGGAATCCTGGCGTGGAGAAATGGGAGAACCTGTCGCAGAACGAGCAACGCTTCGCCAGCCGTCTGTTCGAGGCATTCGCAGGATTCCTAGATCACACCGACGCGCAGCTCGGCCGGCTGCTTGATCACCTGGAGCAGTCTGGGCAGCTCGACAACACGATCATCATGTTGACGTCGGACAACGGCGCATCGGGCATGGGCGGGCCTCGCGGTCTGCTCAATCCTGCCGCAGGAGGGTTGGGCATCTCGGACAACGAGGGCAGGGTGCTGCAGAATCCGCTGCGAGGGCAGGGGTCGATGGATGACGAACTGCTGGAAGCGACGCAGTCGCGGCTCGATGACATCGGCGGCCCACGAAGTTGGACCGACGTGCCCTGGGGCTGGGCGCAGGTCGCCAACACCCCGCTGCGCTGGTACAAGAGCGACACCTACGGAGGCGGCGTGCGTGTGCCGTTGATCGTCCGCTGGCCAGAGCGTGTGCCACAGGGCCAGACCCGGGACCAGTTCCATCACGTCACCGACGTCGTGCCGACTGTTCTTGAACTGCTCGGCGAAACGGCGCCTGGCACATACAAGGGCCTGGCCCAGATGCCGGTTCACGGCAAGAGCATCGCCTACAGCTTTGACGAACCCGACTCTCCGTCGAACAAGGGGGTCCAGTACTTCGAGATGTGGGGGCACCGCGCCATCTGGATGGATGGTTGGAAGGCAGTCACCCGCCATTTCCGGGGCATTCCGTTCGAGGATGATCAATGGGCGCTATTCAACCTGGAGGAAGACTTTTCGGAAATCAACGACCTGGCGGAACAGGAGGCTGATCGGTTACAGCGGATGATCGACCGCTGGTGGATCGAGGCAGGGCGTTACAACGTGCTGCCGCTCGACGATCGGATGCTGGGCATGGGCGCGCCAAGCAACCGGCTGGGCAGCCCACACCACGAGTTCCACTATCGCTACTACCCGCCCACGGCTCACCTGCACGGCCGCGTCTCGCCAACGCTGTTCGTCGGCGACTGGGAAATCACGGCGAAGGTGGAACGAAGCAGTGTGGAGGAGGAAGGCGTCCTGTTTGCATCGGGCAGCATGGCCGGCGGCGTCTCGTTGTTCGTCCAGGACAACCGACTCTGCCTCGACTACAACTCCAAGGAGACCATCACGAGCGGACGGACCGATTCCGACTTACCAGTCGGCCGGTCAACGTTGTCGGCGACAGTGACAACAACCACTCGACCAGCTGGATTCGTCACATTGTTCGTTGACGGACTACAGGCCGGCCGAATCGACATACCCGACCTGGGAGGCATCGCCGTCCGAGGCGGAGCAGACGTGGCAGCAGATCACCTCTCACCGGTCACACCCAGCTACGAGGCCCCATTCGAGTTTTCAGGAACAATCCACATGGTCGACGTGAAGATCGCGCCGAGGGTCAATGTGCCGAGGGCGATGACAGCCGAGGAGGAATCGGAGGCGAGTTAGCTCCGACCGAGCTACATTTGACGGCTGGCTGTCCGACAAGATCTGCGCCCTCGGCGATTGACCGAGGGCGCAGGTTCGACCAAACGAGTGGACTATCCCCGACCGTGGCGAAGGAGCTTGCCTGGGGTGGCTCCGGTCTCCTGACCGTCTTGCATCGTGACCTCGCCGTTGACGAGGATCCACTTGTAGCCGTGCGGCTTCTGGACTCGACGCCACTCGCCCCCGGGGAAGTCGAAGACGATCTCGCCCTGGAACTCGGGGTCGAGTTTCAGTTCATCGAGGTCGTAGACGACCACGTCTGCCGGCGCGCCTTCAACTAGTGCGCCGCGGTTGGTGAATCCGCCTGCGCGGGACGGCAGGTACGACAGCCGGTAGTGCGCTTCCTCGAGTGTGAGCTTCCCGGTGTCGCGAACCATCCACATCAGGAAGTCGGTCGGGTACGAGCCGGCCGTGAGGAACTTGGTGTGCGCGCCGCCGTCCGAGACGCCTGGAATCGTGTAGGGCGATTCCATGATCTCGGCCATGTGATCTTCGTTGGCGTTGGTCACCTCGGTCAGGAACTCGGCCTTGAGGTCGGTCGCCAGCGCCAGATCGAGCATCGCGTCGATCGGGTGCTTGCCCATCTTCTCGCCGACCTGCGCGAGGGTCAGTCCGACGTATTCCTCCAGCTCGGGCTTG
>DAOUHS010000158.1:0-20855 GCA_034428415.1 Dehalococcoidia bacterium | reverse complement strand
AGGACGGTGTGCTCGTCGTCACCGCCCGCTCGGTCGGCGTGCAGACCTCGCGCGTCGTCGAGTAGCCGCGCGGAAGCGAAGAGCTCTAAAGCGAAGAGAAAGCAGAGAAGAACCAACCATGCCGCTTAGCAAAGCCAGCCTCAACGTCGGCGACCAGCACAGCGAACAGGTCGTGGACAACCTCACTCGCACCCAGATCATCCAGTACGCCGGCGCATCGGGCGACTACAACCCGCTGCACACCGACGAGATCTTTACCACCCAGGTCGCGGGCTACCCGACCGTGTTCGCGCACGGCATGCTCAGCATGGGTCTGACCGGCAAGATGCTGACCAACTACGTCGGCGACGGCCGTCTGACCAAGTACGGGGTTCGTTTCGTCGCCCAGGTCTGGCCCGGCGACACGCTGACCGCCACTGCAACGATCGAGGACATCCGCGAAGAAGATGGAGTCAGCCTGGTGGACCTGTCGGTCTCGACGGTCAATCAGGACGGTGCAGAGGTTGTTAAGGGATCAGCGACCGCAAGGCTTGACGACTAACGACCCTCGACCAGAGCCAATCGAAGGCCCGCCGCGAACTCACCGCGGCGGGCCTTCGTTGTTAGTCGCGATCGTTGGGCGGCGTATTCTCCGCCACCCATTCTGAGACATCCGGGATCAGCCGATCGACGATTGTCATCATTAGCATGAAGGGGACGAAGGCGATGCCCGTGCCGATGGCCCACCACCATTCAGCGGCGACCAGCGCAAGCACGCATCCTGAGAACGTCAGCCCCATGCCCAGGATCGAGACCACCCGCAGCACAACGGCGGTCGGTGGAATCGGCGGGATCTGAGGCGGTTGAGTTGACATCGAGTTCGTGGGCTCCCGGCTATGACTCCGTGATCGTAATGCTCTTCATCTTCGGGCCGGGCTCGCGAGCTCGCTGGGGGTCGCGCTCGGGGAAGGCCTTCACGACTTCGATGCCCGAGGTGACCTTGCCGAAGGCGGTGTACTGACGGTCGAGGAATGTGGCGTCGGCGTTGCAAATGAAGAACTGGCTGCCGGCCGAGTTGGGATCCTGCGCGCGCGCCATCGAGAGCACGCCCTCGACGTGGGCCGTCTCGTTGAACTCAGCCGGCACGTTGTAGCCAGGTCCACCGGTGCCGGTGCCGGTTGGGTCGCCGCCCTGGGCCATGAATCCGTCGATGATGCGGTGGAACGTGACGCCGTCGTAGAAGCCGTCACGGGCGAGGAAGACGAACGAGTTGACGTGCTCTGGCGCGAGGTCCGGCCATAGCTCGAGCTCGATCTTGCCACCATCGTCCATCTCAATCGTCGCGCTGTAGGAGACGCCCTCCTCGAGGGCCATCTCCGGTCTCTGACTGTAGCTCGCCATCCCGAACCTCAGTTTCCATGGGCAAGCAGCACCGCTGCTTGCTATTGCTCTGTGATACGAATCTCGACGATGCGGGGCCCGGCGGGCGGCGGAGGCAGGTTGGCGGGGTCGCGGGAATCAAAGGCGTACAGCAGATCGAGGCCCGAGGTCACTACGCCAAACGCCGTGAATCCCTGCTCATCCAGGTGGTCTTGATCGCCGAGCTTGATGAAGAATTGCGACGAAGAGGCTCCAAGTCCGCTCCTGGCCATCGAAAGAACGCCGATCGGGGTCACCGACAGGGCGTTCTCATTGTCATCATCGATCGGTTCGTCGTGCAGGGTATAGCCGGCGCCTCCGGTGCCGGTCGCGGTAGGGTCACCTACTTGAGCTACGAATCCAGGCACCACGCGGTGGAAGGTCAACTCGTCGTAGAAGCCTTCTCGAACGAGGAAGACGAAGTTGTTGACATGCTCCGGCGCTAGATCCTCGTAGAGGTCGATCACGACGATGTCGCCGCCTTCCAGCTCAATCTCGGCGCCGAAATCGACACCCTCGGCCAGGCTGAACAGCGGAGGCGCGTCCCATCGTGGCTTGCCTTCGACCGCCCCAATATCCACTTCCGCGCCGGTGCGCCTGACCGGGGGAGGATCGGTCGTCGGGGATGGTCCGCTGCTGTCGAAGGCGACCACCGCCAGGCTGGCAATCAGTGTGACGGCCAGGATCAGTCCGACTCCCGCGATCACGGGACGAGAAAAAAGCCGCGAACGGCGCACACCGCCGCGATCGAAACCTTGCGATGCCGCTCGGCGGCGCGCGAGGCGTCTGGGACGTGTTCGAGCGCTGCGTCCTCGCTGCGACACGGAATGTCCCCTCTCACGCCGATTTCAAACACCCGACGTCCAAGGACTTACGCTATCACCGCCCCACGTTATGACGATGTCGCCTGACAACAGGCGACTGTCCAACAAGGGCGGAGAGGAGGCCAGGATGAGCGCTGCCAAACGATACAACGAGATGGTCATCGCACGCATGCGCCAGCAGGAGCGTCTGGACAATCCCTTTGACGAGTCCTACTGGGAGCGATACGCGCCCGGTTATCGCTTCGATCCGCATCGCGAGCACGAACCTTCGCTCGCCGCAGCGGCTCGTTATGTCAAAGAAGAAGATGACGTCATCGAAGTCGGGGGCGGAGCAGGACGGATCGGCCTGCCCCTGGCCTTACGGGCCCGCTCCTTGCTGAATGTCGAACCGTCGGCCGCCATGCGCGAGCAGTTCAGCCTGGCAGTCGCCGACTATGGCATTACGAACGCCTCACTGCTCGCGTCCCGCTGGCCGACAAGCGAGGAGGTTGACGGAGATCTCGTGGTCACTGCCGACGTTACCTATTTCATCTCCGAGATTGAGTCATTTCTGCAGGCGCTCTGGGAGGCCGCACGCCGACGTGTGATCATCTTCACCTGGACGGTGCCACCTCCGAACATCAACCGTGAACTCTTTCGAATCGCCTTCGGCGAAGAAGAAGCGCCGTCTCCAGGATTCCGCGAGTTGCTACCCGTCGCCTGGGAGCTCGGCATCATCCCCGATGTCGAGGTCGTCAACGAGCAATTCACGTGGCCGTCGCTCGCCGCCACAAACGACGAGGAAGCCGTGCGAATGGCTCTGGACGAGCTCGGTCTGCCGGCAGGTCATGAAGTCGGAGAGCGCCTGCGCCCGCATATCGGCGAGTTATTCGAGCGAGCCGACGGCTACGCCCTGAAGTGGCGAATTCCAGCACAGGGCATGCTGATCACGTGGAGGACGGATTTGTCGGAACTGAGCTGGCGCCCCCGGTAGGATTCGAACCTACGCACCCGGCTCCGGAGGCCGGTGCTCTATCCCCTGAGCTACGGGGGCGAAGTGGTCACGATATCACCGTCGCCTGCTCGCAGCGGCGAAGCAGCGGCGGCGGGGCGCAAGGTTGTGTCGACACCCGGACGACTATGTCAGCTTCGAGCGCCGTCGATACTGAATCGCCTCAGCGACGTGCTGTGCGCTGATCACGTCGGACTCGGCCAGGTCAGAGATCGTCCGCGCCACTTTGAGCACGCGGTGGAACCCACGCGCCGACAGGGTAAGTCGGTCAACGGCTTCCTGAATCAGCGTCCGTGCCCGATCGTCAAGCAAGTCGTAACACAATCGATTGACCTCGCGCGCCGACAGCGACGCATTGGCGTTCGGTCCACATTTTCCGTAGCGCTGCCGTTGTACATTGCGGGCTCGCATGACTCTCCGTCGAACCTCCGATGACGGCTCCGCGCTCATAGGCGCCGCGTCGGGCGTCAACTGCATCAGCTTGTGGACCTCAACCCTGGGTACGTCGACAAACAGATCGATGCGGTCCAGCACCGGACCGGATATTCGGCGCTGGTAGCGATACACGGCACCGTCCGAACAGGTGCAGTGCTGCTCGGTTCCGAAGTTCCCGCAGGGGCACGGATTCATGGCGGCAACCAGGCAGATGTCCGCGGGATAGGTCACGCTCCCGTGCGCCCGCGAGATGGTGATGTGCCGGTCTTCAAGCGGTTGGCGCATGGTCTCCAGGGCGCGAACAGAGAATTCTGGCAATTCGTCAAGGAACAACACGCCGCGATGCGCCATGGTCACCTCGCCCGGTCGCAGCCGTTGACCGCCGCCAACCAAACCGGCGTTGGAGATCGTGTGATGCGGCGCGCGGAACGGTCGTTCCCGGATCAGCCTGTTGCCTCCCGTCATCCCAGCCACGGACGCGATCTTGGTCACCTCCAACGCCTCCTGAGATGTCAGCGGAGGCAGAATGCCGGGCAAGCACGAGGCCAGCAGCGTCTTACCTGCGCCCGGAGGACCGCACATCAGCAAGTTGTGACCGCCAGCCGCGGCAACCTCGAGTGCGCGCTTCACGTGCTCCTGTCCCCGAACGTCCGAGAAATCATGTCCGTCGTAGGATGAACCGGGATCGTCATCCGCCGAGGTCGTGTTCGGCCAGATGGCTTCTGAGAGCGGTCGTTCTTCGGTCGCAATCTCAATCCAGTCCCGCAAAGAGTCGACTGCGACGACTTCAATCCCGTCGATCAGCGATGCCTCCTCAGCGTCGACCTTGGGCACCACAATGCGGCGCACTGCGGCATCACGGGCAGCCGCTGCCACGGACAACACTCCCCGCACATGTCGCAACTCGCCGTCCAACGCGAGCTCGCCCAGGAACAACGTGTCCTGTACCGCCGATTCGCACACCTGGCCGGTTGCAACCAGCATGCCCACGGCGATCGGCAGGTCGTATCCGGCGCCCTCCTTGCGAATGTGGGCCGGAGCGAGGTTGACAGTCACTCGCTTGGTGGGGAATCCGGCTCCGGCATTGCGAATCGCCGAGCGCACCCGTTCTCGGGCCTCGTCGACCGCGGCATCGGGCAGTCCGACGATCGTGGTCTTGGGCATCCCTGCGGAAATGTCCACCTCCACGCAGATGGGCGCTCCATCCAGGCCGATTACCGCTCCACTGTTGACTCGCGTATGCATGTGAGACCTCTCTGTGGCGTATGCAGAACACATCCACGGAACTTGCGTTCTTTCTTGGCAATCATCATAGAACGCGCTTTCGGTAGAGCGCAAGTGGTGAATTCGCTGTCTTTCCACAACTGGTCTGTAGTCTGTCGGTTGGAGAGCCAAACATGACCACCAACCTGTACCCCGTGCTCGATAGCGGTCTCGCATTTTTCAATCACGCCGGAGTCTCGCCATTGCCGGCGGACGTCGCACAGGCGGTCCATGACTATGCCGATCAAGCGGGACGCGCCGGCTTTTTCGGCTCGACCTGGATGGACGACATGGCCGACTTCCGGGCCGTCTCGGCCGAACTGATCGGCGCGCGCAGTCCTGACGAGATCGCCTTTGTGCCCAACACAGCCACCGGCGTGTCGGTGTCGGCTGGCGCTCTCAATCTTCAGGATGGCGACCGCATCCTCGTCACCGACGCCGAGTATCCGTCGAACCGTCACTTTTACAACGCACTGCAACAACGCGGGGTGGAACTCGATGTTGTCTACCAGCAGGATGACGGCCGCATTCCGACCGAGGACATCATCTCGGCCGTCAGCGAACGAACGCGGTTGGTTGGCATCTCGCATGTCCAGTGGGGCAGCGGGTTTCGATCCAATCTCCGACCGATCGCCGACGCCGTCCACGCTGTGGGCGGTCTGCTCTCGGTTGACGCAATTCAATCGGCCGGCGCTCTGCCGGTCAATGTTGCCGAGGACGACGTGGACATCCTCGCCGCAGGCGGTCATAAGTGGCTGCTCGGCCCGACCGGCTCCGGCATGCTCTATATCCGCGAAGAATTGATCGACGGGCTCATCCCGCCGGTGCTCGGCGCAAACAGCATGGACGGCGGCCTCGCGGCCGGCAACGAAGAACTGATTCTCTCGCCGACCGCATCCCGCTTCGAACCCGGCGCAACGCCGACCGCGACGATGCTCGGCTTGCGCGCCTCGGTCCGGCACCTGCTCAACGTCGGGATCGACAACGTATGGGCGCAGTTGGCGTCAGTGACGTCTTACCTGCGCGCAGCGCTGGAGGACGCCGGCTGCACGGTGTTCTCTCCCTGGGGAGACTCCGAGCGAAGCGGCATCGTGATCTTTGACCCGCCCGGCGAACTGTCGGCAAGAGAGACGGTCGACGAAACCTGGGAGCGGCTGCAGGATTCCGGCATCATCACGGCCGTCCGCTTCGGACGCTTGCGGGCGTCGCCGCACTTCTACACGCCGGAATCTGACATCGATCGTTTGGTTGCGGCTCTGAAGCCGTAGAGGCGCGGGAGATCAGTACTCGCGGTCGACGCTCATCACCCCGTGGACGCCATCGAGCTTTGACATGACTGTCTGGAGTTGTCGTAGACCGCTGACCTCCACTGTGAATGTGAGCGTGACTGCACCGTGATCGGGTTCGCCGGTGACAAAGGAGACCATGTTCACGTTCTCGTCTGCGCAAATCGCTGCCACGTCGCGGGCCAGGCCCACGCGGTCCCAGCCCATCACCTTCAAGCGGGCTTCGGTCATTCCCCGGAAGGTGTTCCAGCGGACCGGAACGATTCGGTCGTCCTCACCAACGGCGAGCATGTTCGGACACTCGCTGCGATGAATCGTGACGCCGCGGCTGCGCGTGATGAACCCGATGATCTGCTCACCGACCTGCGGCGAACAGCACGGCGCAAGCCGGGTCAGCATGTTCGATCCGCCCAATACATGGACAGCATCCGCGCTGGCCGCGGTCGTCGGTTCAACGACCTGCACTTCAGGCGTGCTGAGGACCTCTTCTTCATCGGCGGCCGCCACTTTGAGCGCCACGGCGTGCGCCGTGAGATCTCCTGCTCCGATCAATGCCAGCGAGTCATCCATTGACTTCGTACGTGTCGCCTCCATCACTTCCGACTCGACGTTCGACATCCGCAGGCTCAAGCGGCGCAACTCGCGCTCGAGCTCGTCGCGTCCGCGGGCGATGTTCTCCGTCCGCGCCTGCCGGTTAAACCACTGCCGAATCTTGGTGCGGGCGTGCTGGGTCGTCACATAGCCGAGCGCCGGATTGAGCCAGTCTCGGCTCGGTCCTCGCGCGGTACGGCTGGTCACGATTTCGACCACATCGCCGTTCTCGAGCGGAGTCGAGAGACGCGCCAGTCGACCGTTCACCTTGGCGCCCACACACTGATAGCCCACGTCGGTGTGGATCCGGAATGCGAAATCGAGCGGCGTGGCGCCGCTGCGCAGGGCGAGGATCTCGCCTTTGGGCGTATGCACGAATACCTGGTCCTGGAACACGTCGGAGCGCAGCGTCTCTAGGAAGTCGTCCGCGCCGGCGAGTTCGCCCTGCCACTCCACGAGCTGACGCAACCACGAGATGCGCTCGCGGTCGTTCATAGCGTTATGACGGTTCTCCTTATAGGCCCAGTGAACCGCGACCCCGTACTCTGCTTCGCGGTCCATCTCATAGGTGCGGATCTGAACTTCCACCGCGTGCGACGCGGACCAGAAGGCCGTCGTGTGCAGGGACTGGTATCCGCTCGGCCGCGAGCTGGCGATATAGTCGTCGAACTCGCCCGGCAGCGGACGCCAGAGTCCATGTACGACGCCCAGCACTGCGTAGCAATCGCTCGTCGTCTCAGTCAGGACCCGGAGCGCGAGCAGATCGTAGATGTCGTCGAACGACTTGCCCTGGGCCGAGTACTTCTTGATCTTCTCGTGGATTGAATAGAGATGCTTGACCCGTCCGCGAACCTGCGCGCTGAGGCGCGCTGCTTCAAGAGCGTTCTCCAGTTGCACCCGAATCTGATCCAGGTACCGCTCTCGCGTCTGGCGGCGGGAAGCGACCAGTTCGGATATGCGCCGATAGTCGTCAGGCTCCAGGTACTTGAACGCCAGATCCTCCAATTGCCCACGGATCTGCCAGATCCCGAGACGCGCTGCGAGCGGCGCGTAAATCTCCATCGTTTCGCGCGAGATCTGTACCTGTTTCTCCGGACGCATTGCGTCGAGCGTGCGCATGTTGTGCAGACGGTCGGCCAGTTTGACGATTACGACACGCACGTCGTCCGCCATCGCCACGAACATCTTGCGCAGGTTCTCGGCCTGCACCTCGCGGTCAATAGTTCCCGTCACACGAGGAAGCTGAAGCGCCGAGAGCTTGGAGGCGCCATCGACGAGCTTGGCCACGTCGACGCCGAATTCGTTGACGAGCTGCGAGCGCGTGACGCCGCAATCCTCCATCACGTCGTGCAGCAGCGCGGCCTGCAAAGCGGGCACGTCGAGCTGCAACTCCGCGCAGGTCACGGCAGCAGCGAGTGGGTGCTCGATATAGGGATGGCCGGAACGGCGGAGATGGCCCTCGTGCTTGTCCTTGGCGTACTCGTACGCCGCGAGTACCCGGTCGCGATCCACGGGAGCGAGGTACTGCTGCAACACATCGACCAGCACCTCGATCGTCGGGTGCTTCGTCAGGTCGACAACTTCCGCGGGCACGGCCTGCGTTGCCATAAGACGATCATACTAAGCGGCATTCAACGCAAACATGTTTACCGGCAAGGGCAATATGGAAGAGGCGTGAGTTCAGGAGTCGTCTGTACGATGAGAATTGAGGATCGAACATGAGCAGCTCCGACAATCGAAAGTTCCAGACCCCTCGCGGAACCCGCGATCTGCTGCCAGAGGACTATGCGATCCACACGCACATCCTCAATCATGCACGAGAGCAGGCGAGGCTGGCCGGGTTCGGATTCATTGAGCCGCCGACGTTTGAGCACGCGGAACTTTTTGCCCGCGGCGTCGGTGAAGGAACCGACATTGTCGAGAAGGAGATGTATATCTTCGAGGACCGCGGGGGGGATCGCTTGGCGTTGAGACCGGAAGGCACTGCCTCCGTTTGCCGCGCTTACCTAGAACACGGAATGGCCAACCTGAGCCAGCCGGTCAAGCTGGCCTATCACCTGTCGATTTTCCGATATGAGCGTCCGCAAGCAGGCCGTTTTCGTCAGCACACCCAGTTCGGCGTCGAAGCGATCGGCGTTCGCGACGCGGCGCTCGATGCGGAAGTTATCGACCTCGGCTGGCGGGTCGCGCAATCGCTTGGTCTCACCGACCTCAAAATCCTGCTCAACAGCATCGGCGATGTCGAGGACCGCCGCGCCTATGTACCTGTGCTCAAGGCTCACTTCGAGCCTCACCTGGACGATATAGCACCGGATGATCGTGCCCGCTGGGATCGCGCACCGATGCGTCTGCTCGACAGCAAAGACGAACGGACGAAACCCTATCAGTCCAGAGCCCCCTTGATCACCGAACACCTGCGGCCCGAGTCTGAGACCTACTACGAATCGGTCAAATCGCACCTCGGGGCGCTCGGCATCCCATACGAAGAACAACCGAGGCTGGTTCGCGGGCTGGACTACTACACGCACACCGTCTTCGAGATCGTGCCTGCCGACATCGAAGGATCCCAGGTCACGGTCCTGGCGGGTGGTCGCTACGACGGACTGATCGAACAGATCGGCGGACCGCCGACGCCCGGCATCGGCTTCGGCATGGGCATCGAGCGCATGGCCCACCACCTGCGCGAGCAGGGTCTCGCGCCCGACGGCGTCGCGGGAACCGAAGTCTTGATTGCCGCTCTCGGAGAAGGCGCCGACCTTGCTGCCTCGAGGATCGCCGGCGACCTCCGCCGCAACGGCGTCGCCGCCACACTCGCCTTCGGTGGACGCTCGCTTAAGGCGCAGCTTCGACAGGCCAACCGAGTTGGCGCGCGTTTCGCTGTGATCGCCGGCGCCCGTGGCCTTGCCGAGGGCCGCGTGACGATTCGCGACCTTGAGTCATCGGACCAGCGCGAGGTCGAACTCGATCGCGTCGTGGGCGAACTCAGCGAGCTTTCATATACTCCGCGACAGGACTGAGGATCGCTATGCCCGCGAGTGCCACATCAGACACGTCGGCCATGTGGTCACGGCTTGAAGACGTCGGCAGGCGCTTCGAAGAGATAGAGCAGGAGATGGTCGATCCGGCCACCTCCAGCAATCCGTCGCGCCTGCAAGCCCTGGCCAAGGAACACGCCTCATTGCAGGCCAAGATCGAGCTGCTCGATGAGTACCGCTCCGCCTCCGACGAACTGCAACAGGCGCGAGAGGTGCTCGACGAGGCCGAGGATGAAGAAATGCGCGAGTTCGCCCAATCCGAGGTCAGCGAACTTCGAGAGCGGATTGCACAGCTAGAATCCGACGCCAAACGCGCTCTGCTGCCGAGGGACCCGAACGACGAACGCAATGTGATCGTGGAAATCCGGGCCGGCGCGGGCGGCGATGAAGCCGGCTTGTGGGCCGCCGACCTGCTGCGCGCCTACATCCGCTACGCCGAAACGCGGCGTTGGCGGCATGACATCATGAGCGCCAGCGCCAACGCGATGGGCGGCTTCAAAGAAGTTGTCTGTCAGATCGAAGGCGACGGCGCTTTCTCCAGACTCAAGTACGAATCCGGCGTCCACCGAGTCCAGCGAGTCCCCGAAACCGAGGCCCAGGGTCGAATTCACACCTCAACCGCGACCGTCGCGGTGATGCCGGAAGCCGAACAAGTCGACGTCGACCTGGACGAGTCTGACATCCGCCTCGACCTCTTCCACTCCGGCGGCGCGGGCGGTCAGAACGTGAACAAGGTCCAAACGGGCGTTCGGCTGACCCACGAGCCCAGCGGCATCGTCGTGACCTGCACGGACGAGCGTTCGCAGCTCAAGAACAAGATCAAGGCGATGTCGGTCCTGCGGGCCCGACTCTACGAGCAGCAGCGTATGGCGGCAGAACGGGAACGTGCCGACTTTCGCCGCTCGCAGGTCGGATCGGGTGACCGCTCAGAGAAGATCCGCACCTACAACTTCCCCGAGAACCGCGTCACCGACCACCGCATCGGCCTTACCCGGCATGACCTCGATGGCATGTTGGAGGGCAATCTCGACCCGTTGATTGACGCCGCGGCCACAGCCGAAGAGGCGCGGCTCCTGGCGGAAGCATCCTGATGACCACGCCCACGATCCTCCGTGATATCTGGCTTTCCGGGGCGGCCGATCTGGAAAGCGCCGAGATCGACGACGCCCGTTTCGAGGCGGAAGTGCTGCTCCGACACGCTACCGGTCTCAGCCGAGCACAGCTCTACGCCTCGCTGACCGACGAAGTCGATCCGGCCGCGCAGGAGCGCTTCCGGGCGGCGGTTGCCGAGCGAACATCACGCAAGCCGCTCGCCTACATCACCGGAACCCGCGAGTTCTATCGCCTCGAGTTCCGCGTGACGCCCGATGTGCTCATTCCACGGCCGGAATCCGAGTTGCTGGTCGACGCCGCGCTCGACCACATGCGCCAGGCGCGCATCAGGACGGCGCAGGTCGCCGATGTCGGCGCCGGCTCGGGCGCGGTCGGCATCGCGCTGGCCCGACACCGACGAGGCGTCAATCTGATCTGTAGCGACGTTTCGCGCGACGCCCTGCTCGTCGCCCGCGACAACGCGCAGCGACTGCTCAGACGAACACGCGCCTCGTTCATCCAGGGAGACCTGCTCACGCCGCTTCCCGGACCATTCCACTGCGTCGTCGCAAATCTCCCCTACATTCCGGAAGGGCGGCTGGATGAACTCGAACCCGAGGTCGCCAAGCACGAGCCGCGCATCGCCCTAACGCCCGGAACACAGGGCACTGAGCTCGTTCTCCGACTCATCACCCAACTCCCATCTCGTCTCCACCCAAATGGCATCGCCGTGCTTGAAGTCGATCCCGGACAGGAATCGGCGATCGCCGACGCCGCGGCCCAGATGCTGCCTAACGCTGAAATCACCGTCCTCGACGACGTGTCTCAGCAGCCACGCGCCGTTCGCATCATCGCCGGATGACTGTTTCAGACGATTCGCTGCCGTCACCTGCAGACGCTCCTGTCCAGGGCTACTGCGATGCGCGCTTCGCCTCCGTCAGAGAGCAGTTCCAGCAGAACTTCGTCGACCGTTCGGAAACCGGCGCAGCACTCGCGGCCACGCTCAACGGCGAGTTGGTCATCGACCTCTACGGCGGCTGGACAGACGCACAGCACGCCAAACCCTGGGCCGACGACACCATCGTTTGCTGTTACTCCGTCGGCAAGGCGATCTGCGCCATCCTCGCCTGGCGCATGGCTGAACGCGGAGAACTCGAGATTGACCGGCGCGTCGCCGACTACTGGCCCGAGTTCGGACAGAACGGCAAAGCCGACATCCCCTTCCGCTGGATCCTGACCCACCAGAGCGGTCTGGCGGCCATCCGCCGACCGCTGCCGCAGGGGGCATTCCTCGACTGGGAACTCATGATCACGGTGCTTGCGGAGCAGGAGCCTTGGTGGCCTCCAGGGGAAGCGCACGGCTACCACTCCAACACGCAGGGATTCCTGATCGGCGAGGTGCTCCGCCGGATCAGCGGTAGGTCGATTGGCGAGCATTTGGAGGCCGACTTGAGCGAGCCGATCGGGCTCGACTTCTACTTCGGCACGAAGCACGAGCACGACATCCGCACCGCCGACATGCTCCCCGTTCTACAACCGCCCGACTTCCGTCGCGCTCCGCCCAGCGCCTTGCAAACGCTCGGTGGCCGCAATCCGCCGCATATCCAGAGCGGGCCGGGCTCGCAGAACACGCGTGAGTACCGCGCCGCCGAGTTTCCATCCACGACCGGTCACGGAGCCTCCCGCGGCCTCGCCCGACTCTTCGGGGCCCTCGCAACGGATGGGCAACTCGACGGCGTCCACATCCTCCAACCCGACACCATCGAACACATGTCGGCTGAGCAGGTCTACGGCGTCGACCGCATCCTTGGCCGCCCTACCCGGTTCGCATCCGGCTTCCAGATGACCATGGCCGAGCGTCCGCTGGGACCGAATCCCCGGACCTTCGGACATTTCGGCGGCGGAGGTTCACTCGCTTTCGCGGACCCTGACGCCGGAGTCGGCTGGGGTTATGTCATGAACCAGGGACGAGGCGGCTGGCAGCATCGCCACACGAGGCGGCTGCTCGACCTGTTCTACAAGGCGCTATAACGGCGCAAGGCCGAGCTAGTCGCGCATCATCTGGTAACGCTTGCCCTCAGTCTTGATCGCCGGGGCGATGACCATCTCGGTCTGTTGTAGATTGCGGATCGTTTGCGCTCCGACGCTGCCCATGCAGGTTCGCAGGGCGCCAATCAGGTTCTCGGTGCCATCGGTCCTTGAGGTCGGTCCAAACAGCAGCCGATCGAGCGTGGTGTGCTGACCGACGTGGACTCTCACGCCGCGCGGCAGTTCGGCGTGCGGCGTCGCCATGCCCCAGTGAAAGCCGCGACCGGGCGCTTCCAGCGCGCCGGCAAACGGCGAGCCAATCATCACAGCGTCCGCGCCGGAGACGAGCGCCTTGCAGAAGTCGCCGCCCGTGCGAATCCCACCGTCGGTGATGATCGGCACGTAGCGACCGGTCCGCTCGTAGTACACGTCGCGTGCGTAGGCGCATTCAATCGTTGCCGAGACCTGCGGCACCCCGATGCCCAGCACTTCCCTCGATGTGCAGGCCGCTCCCGGTCCGACTCCAACCAGCAGACCGGCGATGCCCTGTTCCATCAACTCCAGCGAGGCATCGAATCCGACTGTGTTGCCAACCAGCGTCGGAATGGCCAGGTCGGAGATCAGTTCACTCAGGATCAGGCCGCGTTCGGAGCGGGACAGATGCCGCGCCGTCGTCACCGTCGATTGCACCACGAACACATCGGGACCCGCTTCCTTGACCGCAGGCGCCAGGCGCTTCGCGTTGGGCGGGGTCACCGAGACCGCGGCCGCCACGCCGCCATCCTTGATCTCCTGCACTCGCCGACCGACCAGTTCGTCTCGGATCGGCGTGGTGTAGGCGCGTTGGAGGATTTCGGTGGCCGTCTCGGTGTCGCTCGCCGCAACTTCTTCCAACACCTCGACGGGATCGTCGAAGCGGCACTGCAATCCCTCGAGATTCAGCACTGCCAAACCACCGCGACGTCCGACCTCGATGGCGAAATGTGGATCGACGACCGCGTCCATCGCGGAGGCCAGGATCGGCATCTCCAGCAACTGGCCCGCGAGCTGGATTGAGACGTCGGTCAGTTCCGGGTTGATCGTCACAGCGCCGGGCACGATCGCCACGTCGTCGAAGCCGTAGGCCTCCTGCAGCGACTTTCGGCGCGGGTGGGGCATCGGCTCCAAGCCTGGCTCGTATGCGCCTTGCACCAGCTCCTGACCGGGGGTCAGCTGTTCACGCTGCGTCAACGTCGCCATCTCTATCCCCCTGTTCGGCTGAAGTCTCGGACGGCAGCGGGCGTTAAACGCATGAGCGCGGCACATGGCCGCGCTCGTTCGCTTCTACGCCGATGTCCCGTGCAAACACGCACGTTCCCGACCGCCTGTCCTGCCCTCTTCGGTATGCATAAGATACTCGACACCCGAGGATCGGTTGGTAAACAACCGAACAAGGAGGCTGAAGCCACCCATGACCGACGAGCCAGGCGTTCTCTACGTCGTCGCCACGCCAATCGGCAATCTCGAGGACATCACGATACGCGCGCTGCGCATCCTGCGCGAAGTCGACGTGATCGCCGCGGAACACGTACCGGTCGCACTCACCCTGCTCCGCCACTACGACATCGAAACCCCGGTCATCCCCTATCACGACCGCGGCCCTGACCCCCAACGCATCGTCCGACGAATCGAACAAGGACAGTCGGTCGCCCTGACCTCGGACGCCGGTACGCCGGGAGTCTCAGACCCCGGTCGAAATCTGGTCGCGGCCGCCGTCGACGCTCACATCCATGTCGTGCCGATTCCCGGCCCCGCCGCATCAGTGGCGCTTTGGTCGGCGAGTGGAACGGACTCTCCCCGGGTATCGCTTCATGGCTTCCTGCCGCGCAAGAGGGGCGAGCGCCGACAAGCGCTCCAGGAAATCGCCGAGGGAGGCGAGGAAACCATCGTCTTCGAGTCACCCAGGCGACTCCTTGAAATGCTCCGTGACATTGCCGAGATCCTGCCCGAATGCAGCCTGGTCATCGGAAGAGAGCTGACCAAGCTGCACGAGGAGATCTGGCGAGGTACGGCTTCCGAGTCGCTGGATGCCTTCCCAGAGCCAAGGGGTGAGTTCACAATCCTGCTCATTCCGCCCAAGTTCGGTCCCGCTCGTTGGACCGATTCAGAGATCGCCAACGCATTGGCCGATGCCGCGTCGCAGGGCGCATCACGTTCCCAGGCGGCGCGCCATGTTGCTCAGCTCTCGGGTCGGGCGCGACGCGACGTTTACGGGCTCTGGCCCTTTGACCAGCAACGATGACAATCCACTTTGGATAACGGCCTACCCTACACAGAGACCATCCAACGATTCCGACCGCCGGGCAACGTGAAACCGACTCTCAACCACCAACCATGAGCGACAACATTCTCGTCTGCGTGGCATGGCCCTATGCCAACGGCCCGATCCACCATGGACAACTCGGCGGCGCCTACCTGCCCGCCGACATCTTCGCCCGCTACCACCGCATCCGCGGAAACCGCGTCGCCATGGTCTCCGGTTCCGACACCCACGGCACGCCGATCACTGTTCGCGCCGACGACGAAGGCCGAACACCGGCCGAAGTTGTCGCCGAGTTCCACCAGTCCATCCTCGACACCTGGGACGGGATGGGCATCTCCTTCGACACCTTCACCACGACCATGACCGACAACCACCGCGACGTCACCCACGGTCTGTTCAACTCGCTGCTCGAACACGATTACCTTTACACTAAGACCCAGGACCTGTTCTACGACCCTGAGGCGAAGCGCTTCCTCCCCGACCGCTACATCGAGGGCGAATGCCCGCACTGCAACGAGCCCCGTGCTCGCGGCGACCAGTGCGACACCTGTGGCCGCCAGCTCGACGCGATCGACCTGATCAATCCGCGCTCTCGCAACACGGGCGCGACGCCCGAACTCCGCAGCTCGGAACACTACTTCCTCCGTCTGACCGCGTTCGAGGAGCCGCTGCAAGAGTGGCTCGACGACGACAAGGATTTCTGGCGCACTCACGTCCTCAACTTCTCAAAGGGCATGCTGCGCGAGGGCCTGCAGGACCGCGCCATCACCCGCGACATCGAGTGGGGCGTCCCCGTCCCACTCGACGGCTGGGGTGACAAGCGCATCTACGTCTGGTTCGAGGCTGTGATCGGCTACCTCTCGGCAACCGTCGAATGGGCCAAGACCAACGGCGACGCCGAAGCCTGGCGCGACTTCTGGCAGTCGGACGATGCCCGGATCTACAACTTCATCGGCAAGGACAACGTCCCCTTCCACACGATCATCTGGCCCGCCATCCTGCTCGGCGCGGGCGGCTACAACCTGCCGTACGACGTCCCCGCCAACCAGTACATCACGATGAGCGGCTCCAAAGCCAGCACCTCCCAACGCTGGGCGGTCTGGGTTAACGACTACCTCACCCGTTACGACCCCGACCCGCTGCGCTACGCGCTCGCCGCGCAAATGCCCGAGACCGCCGACTCCGACTTCTCCTGGTCCGAGTTCCTGCGACGCAACAACGACGAACTCGTCGCAACCTGGGGCAACCTCGTCAACCGGGTGCTTTCCCTGATCAACCGACACTTCGACGCCCAGGTCCCTGACCCGGGACCGCTCGACCGCGACGCCACCCGCATGCTCGACCGCGCACAATCGGGACTGGAGCAGGTCGGTCAGTCAATCGAAGCCGTCCACCTCCGACAGGGGATCCAGCAGGCCTTCGCTCTGGCCCAGGAGGCCAACCGCTACCTCGACCAGACTGCCCCCTGGCAGGCCGTCAAGACCGACAAGCAGGCCGCCGCCCGCAGCCTCTACACCGCACTCAGCGTGATTGCCGCACTGCGCACCGCGCTCGCGCCGTATCTGCCGTTTAGCTGCCAGCGACTCCACGAAATGCTCAACACCGAGGGCAGCATCAACGACCTCGGCTGGCAGATGCATGCCCTGCGCCCCGGCGATCAACTCCAAAAGCCGAAGCCACTTTTCAAGAAGCTCGACCCCTCGATTGTCGAAGAAGAAGAAGCCCGCCTCGGCACATGAGCCAGTTGCCCACCCTCTTCGACTCTCACGCCCATCTCCACGACCCTTGGATCGGTAACGACCTCCCCGACGTCATGGCCCGCGCGCGCGAAGCTGGCGTCGAACAAATCGTCACCATCGGCTGTTCGCTCGAGGACAGCCGCAACGCGCTCACCGTCGCCGAGCAATACGACAACGTTTGGGCGACGGTCGGCCTGCACCCGCACGACGCGAAGGACTGGAGCGCCGAGCTTCGGGCGGAGTTCTGGCAGTTGGCCGCTCATGATAGGGTCGTCGCGATTGGTGAGATCGGCCTCGACTTCTACCGCAATCTCTCCCCGCGCAGCGCCCAGTACCGAGCCTTCGAAGGCCAACTCGGACTCGCAGATGCGCTGGAGCTGCCGGTCGTGATCCACTCCCGCGACGCGCACGAGGACACCTTCGGCCTGCTCGAATTCTGGGCCGAACAGTGGAACCGTCCCGAGCCCGTCGGAGTGATCCACTGCTTCTCCGGAGACGCCAACCTCGCCCAGCGCTACCACGACCTCGGCTTCCTGATCTCCTTCGCCGGCCCCGTCACCTACCCGAAGAACGAAGCGCTCAGAGAAGCAGCGAGATCACTGCCCCTGGAGGCCATCGTGGTCGAGACGGATTGTCCCTACCTCAGTCCACAGGCGCGTCGCGGAAAGCGCAACGAGCCGGCCAACATCAGATACACCGCCAAGCGGATTGCCGAGGTTCGAGAAGCGTCAATCGAGACTGTCGCCGAGCGGACCTCCGCGAATGCGCATCGACTCTTCCGGTTTTCCTGAGATTCAACAACGCGGGGTAACCTGATTCCTGATGACCTCGATTGACCGACTATATGAGCCCATCGCCGACGACCTGGCCATTGTTGAAGACACTCTTTCGCTTGTCGCACAGTCCGATTTCCTCCCCCTCGAGGCGATGCTCAACCAGGTTCTCGCTCGGGGCGGCAAACGGCTGCGACCCGCAATCTCACTCCTCTGCGGCGGCTTCGGCGACTATGACGCCGACACCCAGATCCCCCTCGCCGCCTCAATAGAATTGCTGCACACCGCGACCCTCGTCCACGACGACGTAATCGACTCTTCCGACACGCGCCGGGGACACGTCACGGCGAACGCGACTTTCGGCAATCCAGCTTCGGTAATGCTCGGCGACTACATGTTCGCCCACGCGGCCGAGCTCGTCGCCCGCACTGGCCACATCGGCGTCATCCGACTCTTCGCCGACACCCTAATGGTCATGGCCAAGGGCGAGCTCGCCCAGGATGTCTCCGCCTTCGACGCCGACTCCGGCACCATGCGGGACTACTACCGCCGGATCCACGGCAAGACGGCGTCTCTCTTCGCCACCGCTGGCGCCGGCGGTGCGATGATGTCCGCCTGTGATGCTCAGACCATCGACTCCCTGCGCGAGTACGGCCGCTCGATCGGCATGGCTTTTCAGATCGTCGACGACATCCTCGACTTCTGTGGGACGGAGGAGCAGTTGGGCAAGCCCGTCGGAGGCGACCTGTCGGCAGGGACGCTCACCTTACCGGCGATCGTCCTGATGGAAGACGATCCGGATGACAACCCGATCAACAGCTTCCTGGACGCCAAGGACGACGATGATCGGGCCGAGCGCCTTGACCGCGCCCTCGAAGCCGCGCGTCAGTCATCAATCGTCGAGCGTTGCATGGGTACCGTCGAAGAGTGGAGAGACCGAGGCCTCCAGGCGCTCCATGCCGCCCCAACCAGCGGTCCACGAGAGCAACTCACCGCCATCGCCGAGTTCGTCACCCAGCGCGACTTCTGAGCGACAAACGGTCTTAGTCCCGCTTCATCGGCTGCGGCAGAGGCTTCCGCTCCGGCGCCCTCTTGGCCATTCGGTCCCTCTTCAGATCCCGTTCCTTGCGCCGATCCTCACGCGCCAGCCGACGCTCGTGAATCTTCCGGTCAACCAGGTCGGTATAGTCCTGGGTGGCCAGCGGCTCCTGCTCCCGCTGCTTCGTCACCTGCGGGTGCTCGTAAGGACGCGCCTTCTTCGGCAGATACGTCACTTCCTGGCCGAGGTGCCAGTACGTGCCCTTGTCCGGGATGCGCCGCGGGTAGCCCTGGCGCATGATGAACGCCGAGAACGACGACGGCATCACCCGCTCGCACTCCTCGTCACACTCCGGACACGGCTGGGGTTCCGGCACCTCGCGGATCGGCCGCACGACCTCGAAAATCCCCGCGCAGTCTTCACACAGATACTCATATAGCGGCACGTTGCTGTTCCTCTCGCTCGCTCTCAGCCTCGGTCGACGCGACGCTGCGGCCAACGGTTTCCGCCCGGGCCAGCGCCTCAGCGAACCCCGCCGACCGAAGACGACTGTCAAGCGCCTGCTCCAGCGACAAGCGCAGGTGGCGTTCCAGTTCCGCCGAGGCCTCGGCGTCCACGTTCACCTCCGCCGTCGCTTGAGACGACGACCTTCGCATATAGCGTAACAAGCGGAAGACGGGCGACGAGAATCGCTGCCCGACGCCGGCTCGATGACAGCTCGGGCAAACCACGCCGCCGTCCGCGGCCGAGAACCCGTTTCCTTCGGGCCCGACCTCCGCGCGGCAACGCACGCAGGCATTCAACTCGGGTCGATAGCCCTGTTGATCGAGGAATCGGAGAACGAACCACCAGCGAACCGCTCGCGGCGAGGGCGTCGAGGCCAACGCATCCAGCGAATGGCGCAGCAACAAATAGAGCGGTCCGGATGAAACATCCGCATCGGTCGAGCGGTCGACCAGTTCCGCCATGGCCAGCGCTTCGGTCATTCGATCCACGTCGTCGTGCAACGGCGGCCATGAGTCGAGCGTTGCAGCGTCAGTGATCACATCCAGGTTGCGGCCGTGGGCCAGACCGAACTGACCTCGGCTGAGCGGCTCTACGTGGCCGGACAGCTTGCTCAATGGCTTCCGCACGCCCTTGGCGACCGCCTCAATCCGCCCACGTGTTGGAGAAAAAAGAACGCAGATCCGGTCAGCATCCCCCAGCGGACGCTGCCGCAGCACAATTGCCTCAGTGCGAATCGGACGAACTCGCGGCATCAGTCGCTACCTTCGTCGCGATCCACCTCGACCCGGTGGGTCATCGCCGCCCGCAACGTCCGTTCATCGGCGTACTCAACATCAGCGCCGACCGGCAGTCCATGAGCAATCCGCGTGATCTTGACTCCCATCGCGCCAATCACTCGAGACAGGTAGCCCGCCGTCGCCTCACCCTCGAGATTGGGATTCATCGCCAGGATGACCTCCTCCACGGCAGCGTCGCCGAGTCGGCTCAACAGCTCGCGCACCTTAAGATCTTCCGGTCCGACCCCATCCATCGGAGAGATCGCTCCATGCAGCACGTGGTAGCGACCGCGATGCACGCCGGCCCGTTCGATCGCCGCCACATCAAGCGGCTCTTCCACCACACAGATCGTCGAACCGGATCGCTGCGGATCAAGGCAGATCGCACACGGATCGGCGTCGGTGATGTTCTGGCAGGTGCCGCACAGCCGGGTCGAGTCCTTGACCTCGAGCAGCGCCCCTGACAGCGCTTCAGCCTCCGCCCGCGGCGCTCGTAGAACGTGATAGGCGAGTCGCTGGGCGCTCTTCGGTCCGATCCCCGGCAGACGATGAAACGCCTCGATCAGGCGGGCGATCGTCGGCGCGGTCGCCGGCGAGCGCTGCATTATTGCAGGCCCGGCAGCGACAACCCGTCCGTCAAACCCGACATCCGCTCCTGCTGCATCTCTTCCAACCGGTCCTGCGCCTCATTCACCGCCGCCAGCACCAGATCCTGCAGCATCTCGGTGTCGTCAGGATCGACGACATCCGGGTCAATCACGACCTCGCGCAGCTTA
>DAOUHS010000157.1:0-4294 GCA_034428415.1 Dehalococcoidia bacterium | reverse complement strand
CTCCTACGGCGAGGTCCATCACGCCATCCAGCCCGCCTTCCGCGAGCGAGCGCCCTACATGATCCTCCTGGTCGAGCTGGACACGCAGTCCGGCGTGCCCACCGAGCACGAAGCGCTGCGAGTAGCCGGCAACCTGGTCGACGCCGACGGCAACTTCGCCACTCCAGATCTGGTCAAGCAGGTTGGAATCGGCTCGCGAATGCGAATGGTCTTCGCCGACGTGGCCGAGGGACTCGCATTGCCACACTGGACCCTCGATGAAGACGCCGACCAACCAGAGTCGCCATGGCGCTACCCGCAAGAGGTCAACGGCGTCTAGGAACGGACCTTGACGATGGCCGAGTCAGGAATCGCTCGTTTCCAGGGCAAGGTGGCGCTGGTCACCGGAGGAGCTTCCGGCATGGGCGCAGAGGCGTCGATCCGGCTGGCACGCGAGGGCGCCGCTGTAGCCGTGGTTGGACTTCCCGATGATCCTCGAGGCAACGACGTCATCCAGCAGATCACCGACGCCGGCGGACAGGCAATCTACGTCGGCGCCGATGTCTCACGAGAGGCCGACTGCGACGCTGCAGCTCAGGCCGCCATCGACCAATTCGGCCGCCTCGACCTGTGCATCGCCGCAGCAGGCATCCTGCACGCCGGCTATGTCTCGGGAGAAGTCTCCGACGACGAACTCACCCGTGATCGAAGTGCCGGATTCCTCATCAACAAGCCAGTCGAGTACTGGGAGAAGGTCCTCGCCGTCAATCTGACCGGTGTAATGCTGACCAACCGCGCCGTCGCCCGACGCATGGTCGCCCAGGGCGATGGCGGCGCCATCGTCAACATTTCCTCCGGCGCGGCCAAAATCCCGATGCCCGGCTCAGCCGAGTACTCCGTCTCCAAAACTGGAGTCTGGATGCTCACCCGCTGCATCGCACTCGAACTCGCGCCCCACAACATCCGCGTCAACACCGTGGCGCCCGGAGTGATCGATACTCCAATGGCCTTGGGCCTGTCACAAGACGAAGAGCGCCGAGCAGCATTCGAGCGCTTCGTCCCACTAGGCCGCCTCGGCGAGGCCGAAGACATCGCCGAAGCCTCACTCTTCCTCCTCAGCGACCACGCCGGCTTCATCACCGGCCAAATCCTCCACCCAGACGGCGGCTTGTTCACCGGCTGAGTCTTGGACAAAGGCTCGCAAGCGGCGCGGTTGACAGAAGTTGATGCTGGTCTGACCGGCGATTTACATCATGGTCGTAGCTTGCAAGGCAACGAGTCGGGGTTCGCTCCCTCTCTCCTGCCCATTCTCCACGCAGTGAACTGGCGGTTCGCCCGTGAGCAATCAAGACATTGACATTGATGCCCTCGTACGCGGGCGACAGAGCCCACGGCGCTGGATGCTGTTGCTGCTGGTCGTTGTCGTTGCAGTCGTAGCAGTGCTGATCTGGTTCTTCACCCGCAGCGACGAGCCGGAAGTCGTCTTCGAGCCGCAGCGCGTCACGGCAACGACCGGGCAGTTGACGACGACCGTTGAGTTGTCAGGATCGGCTGCTGCGGCTCAGACGGCCTCACTGAGCTTTGCCATCAGCGGCGAAGTAGATGCTGTGGAGGTCGAGATCGGCGATGAGGTCTCTCTCGGGGATGTCATCGCACGGCTGGATGCCAGCGACGCCGAACGGCAGCTCGAAACTGCGGAAGTGCAGCTGGTCCTCGCGCGGTTGAGACTCGAGGAGTTGCTGGAGAGTCCGGCCGCATCGGCAATCGCCGCCACCGAGCGCGAACAGGCGACTGGGCGAGCTCAAGTCCTGAGTGCGCAGTTGGAGCTCGAGCAGATCGATGATCCACCTGACGCTGGCGAAGTCGAGTCGGCCGAGCAAGCGGTTGCCAACGCTCGCTCGCAGCTGTCCAACGCCGAGCAGGCGCTGGCTGAACTCACGGGCGATGTCGACCCGGTCCAACTGGCCAGGGCCCAGCAGGACGTCGCCAACGCGGCCTCGCAGCTGTCCACAGCCCAGCAGTTGCTCAACGATCTCACGGATGATCCAACGGCCACGGAACTCGCGTCTGCCGATCAGGCTGTCGCCAATGCGGCTTCGCAACTGTCCAATGCGCAGGAGGCGTTGAGGGACCTAAAGAGCGATCCGACCGACGCCGAGGTGGCCTCAGCCGAGCAAGCGGTGGCATCAGCCGCCTCACAGTTGGCCAGCGCGCAACAGACGCTCGACCTGTTGACCACCGAACCCAGCGTCGCCGACATCGAAACGGCACGCTCGGCCGCGGTACAGTCCCGAAATCCCGTGAGCACCGCCGAACAAGCCGTCAAGGATGCAGAAGACGCGTTGGAGGATGCGCACGAGCGTTTCTGTGACGACATCGTGGTGCTTCCCGAGATCTGCGATGCACCGCCGCCACTGCCGCAATCAGAGATCGATCTGCTGGAGACCAAAACCGACAACAGTGGCGCGACCCTCGAACGTCGGTCAAGAGATCTGATCAATGCGCAGACCACTTGGGAGCAGGCACTCAACACCTACGACGCTGCCGCGTCCTCCTTGATGGCGGCAGAAGCTCGACTGACCGATCTGACCGATGGACCGGATGCAGATGAGCTAGACCAGGCCACGGAGGCAGTCACAGCCGCTGAGGCGGCGCACGAGGCGGCCAAGGCACGCCTGGAAGAACTGCTGACGCCGGCCACAGAGGAAGACATCTTCCAGGCCGAACAAACCGTGGTGGCCGCGACGGCCGGGCTGATCGCAGCCGAGACGCAACGCGAAGAGTTAAGTGAACCCGCCGATCCCAGCGACGTCTTCCAGGCCGAGCAAGCCGTCGCCGCGGCCCGCGCTGGCCTAACTGCGACCCAGGTCGCATTGAGTGACCTCCTCGGTGACGTCGACTCCAGCGATCTGTTCCAGGCTGAGCAAGCCGTGGCCGCGGCGACAGCCAACCGCGACTCCACTGAGGCCAGACTCGCCGATCTTCTGGCTCCGCCGACTGACGACGACATCCTTGAGGCCCAACTAACCCTTGCGAGCGCCGAGTCATCACTGCGAGAAGCCACGGCTAGGTACGAGGAACTGCTGTCCGGACCAACTGCCACAACCATCGCGCAACAGGAACAAAACGTGCGACTGGCTGAAATCACGTACGCGCAGGCGCTGGCCGCGATGGACGACCTGGAAATCAAGGCGCCCTTCGACGGCGTGATCGAACAAGTGAATGTTGATCCCGGAGACCGGATCTCAGCCGGCGGAACGGCGTTTGTGCTCAGCACCAGGAATGAAATCGTTGTCGCGCTCACCGTCACAGAGGCCGAGATCTTTGATCTCGAAGAACTCCAGGTCGGCGTCGCCTCGTTCGACGCGATTGATGGCGTCCGATATCCGGTGCGAATCACAACGATCAGCCGCGTGCCCAACGTCGATCAGGGTGTCGTCACCTACTCAGTCGAGGCATCCGTGCTGTCGCCACTCGCGATTCAGTCGGTGCGCGACGAACTCGAGGCCCTCGGCGTGACCGTGCCTGAGCGCCAACCAGCGGGGCAGGGTGCCCAGGGCGCTGGCGGCCAGGGAGCTGGATTGAGCGATCGCGCGCGTCGCTTTGGAGCGATGCTGCAGTCCCTCGACCTGCCCGAGGGCGTCAGCCTAATCCAGGTCGTCCAGGCCATCGCCAACGACGATCCACTCCCCGATGGTGTCGAACTGCCCGAAGAGTTTGAAATCACTGACGAGGAACGCACTCAACTCCGCACACTGCTGGCACGGTTCGCCGGAGGCGGCGGAGCTGCAGGTGGCACCGCCGCCGTCAGCGACGACCGCCAACTCCCAGTCGACGGAATGAGCGCATCCGTGACCATCTTGACCGCGGTCCGAGATGAAGCGGTCCTCGTCTCAACCTCAGCCGTGCGACAGATCGAGGGCGCATACTACGTTGCCATTCCGACCGAGGACGGCGGCTGGGAACGTCTCGCCGTGCAGATCGGCGAGACCGACGGCACAAACGTCGAAATCCTCGAAGGACTCGAGCAAGGCGCGACAGTGCTCGTCGGCGCCGACTCCGAAGGCATCGCCTACAGCGCCACCCAGCTACCAGGAGGAGGCACAGCCGGAGGCATCGGTGGACCCGGAGGCGGCGGCGGAGGTCGGGGAGGCTAATGATCCGCCTCGAGGACGTTCGCAAGACCTTCACCGCGGGCGAATCCCAGATTCACGCCCTGGACGGCGTCAGCCTGGAGATCGAGCGGGGAGAATTCGTCGCCATCATGGGCCAATCAGGCTCAGGCAAGAGCACGATGATGAACATCATCGGATTG
>DAOUHS010000156.1:0-8001 GCA_034428415.1 Dehalococcoidia bacterium | reverse complement strand
GTCGCGCTGGACGGTCAGATGATCGACAAGCCAGTGCTGGAACAGGCCGAAAACGTATTGGCCTGGGCGGAGCAGATCGCCGCGATGGAGTCGGCGCGTTAGAACCCGCCCTTGGCTTCTCGCCCGAGACGGAAGGCGCCCGTTCTCTCGTAGGCGACGTCGGCGACGTAGATGTGTTGGCTGGCGACGAGGATGTCACGCAGCACCCGTTGCAGGTGACTGTCGGTGAACGCGGCCGCGCCACCTCCGTGGTGATGGGCGAAGCGGACCACGTCGACGCAGGTGTCGGTGACCCAGGTGACCATCGCCCGGATCCGGGCGTCGTAGGCCAACGACGTCGGTTCTCCGGCCTCGCGCTGAGCCATGGCCTCATCGAGCGTGGACAGCGCGTAGGCCCTCGCCGCCTCGTAGCGACAGGACATCTCGCCGTAGTCCCGCTGGAAGGCGCCGCGATCGGCGACCGAGCTGGCCTGTCCGAAGCGTGTCCGATTGCCGACCTCGCCGGTCAGCAACTCAAGCGCTCGACGGGCAGAACCGAGCGCGATTCCGGTATGACCAGGGCTGAGGAAGGTGATCGTGGGATTGTCGAACCATGGTCCTCCGCGGTAGGAGTGCACGCCGCCGAATGAGGTCATGAACGAGCGCTCGACGATGACATCGTCGAGTTGATAGTGGCAACTGCCGGTGCCCTCGAGGCCCATCACGTTCCAGCTGTCCTCGATGAGCACCTGACCCAGCGGCACCAGCGATCCGACAACCGGGGGCAATTCGTCGGCTGCGGTCGGACGAGAGCCGTCTTCCTTACGCACGATCGCGTTGGCCAGGACCCAACCGCAGTGCCGGATACCGCTAGCGAACGACCAGCGACCATTGAGTTTGAACGTGCCGTCGGGCAGAGCAGTGGCGACACCCTCGGGATTCGCCGTTCCGGCCACTCGCGGGAAACTGTGGCCGAAGACGGTCTCCAATCCAGCGCCTTCCGGCAGATGCGACGCGGCCAGCGCGGGCGACTCCGCCTGGATCATGGCAACCCAGCCGCTGGAGACATCAGCGCTGGCAAGTTGCTCGAATGCTTCGACCTGCGTGGCGGGATGGACATCGAAGCCATTGACTTCCTTGGGGGAGGCCATGCGGAAGAGGCCGGCGTCCTCAAGCGCGGTGACAGATTCTGGCGCGAGGGTCTTGGCCTGCGAGGAGGCGTCGGCGTGTTGGCTCAGCGTCGGTCCGACCGATTCGGCTCGCTCGATCCAATCGGAGCGCTCCGCCTGACGCTCACTCGTATTGCGACTCATGAGCCGTCTCCTCTCGGAGCCAATTGGAAGGAACCGTCGCGCTCGTAGGCGAAATCGGAGACGAAGATGTGCTGCGAGGCGGCGGTCAGGTCGCGCAGCAGTTGCTGCAGCGGATGATCGGTGAAGTTGGCCGCTCCGCCGAGCGCGTGGTGGGCGAAGCGAACCACGTCGAGACAGGTGTCGGTGACCCAGGCGACCATTGAGCGGATGCGGGCATCATGGGCCATGGTGATCGGTTCACCGCGTTGTCGCTGATCCAAGGCGTCGTCGAAGACCTGCAGCGCAAACGCTCGGGCGGCGGCGAGTCGGTTGGCGGCGACGCTGAAGTCCCGCTGGATGACCGGCCGCGTTCCCAGGGATGTGGTCGAGCCGAATCGGACGCGGGTGGCGGTGTCTCGGATGACGTCGAGGGCGGCGGCGGCCGCACCGAGTGGGATGCCGGCGTGGCCGGGCGCGAGGAACGTGATCGTGGGCACGTCGCACCAGGGTCCGCCGCGCCGTGGATTGGGACCGCCGAACGGCATCTCGTATTCGGCCGAGAAGACGCGGTCAGGAATGCGGTAGTGGGAGCTGCCCGTGCCCTGCAGTCCCATGACGTGCCAGCTGTCCTCGATCTCGAGGGCGCCGGTCGGGAGCGCCATGGCCGTCGTCAGGGGAACGCCCTTGTCGTTCACCTGAGGTTCGCCCTGCTCATCGAGCAGCCGGAGTCCAGTCAGCACCCAGTTGCAGTGCCGGATCCCGCTGGCGAACGCCCAGCGTCCGTTGATCCGGTAGCCGCCGTCGCACGGTTGCGCCGTGCCCTCGGGATTGGCCGTCCCAGCGACTCTGGGAAATCCAGGCCCGAAAACGGCCTCCAATGGCTCACCGTCGCGCAAGTGTGCGCCGACGAGCCCGGCGGTGACCGCCTCGATCATCGTGCACCACCCAGCCGACATGTCGGCGCGGGCGATCTCGGCGAAGACCTCGGCCTGCGTGCTCGGATGAGCGAGCAGGCCGTTGACCTCCTCCGGCCCGGAGATGGCCCAGGCGTCGATCTCGCTCAGCGCATCGACGGACGCCGGGGCCAGGGTGCGCAGTTCGATCGACTCGGGGCCGTGCTCGCGGAGCCGAGGCGCGATTGATTCCACGCGCTCCAACCAGTCCGTGCGTTCTCGCCGGAGTTCGGGGCTGGTGCGGCTCATGATGACCCTCGGCAGGCTGCGATGCAGCGGCAGATGGAGCCATTTCAGTCACCCCAGGTCAGACCCGAAGTGACGGACCAGGGCGAATGCCTGCCAAGTCTAGCTATCGGCGACCGGCTAGTCGGGCGCGAGCCGGCGAGCGCCGTCCAGTTCGTAGTTGATCTGCGAGATGAACACGTGATTGGAGGCGGCCAGCATGTCCCGGTTGATCTGGTCCATCGGATGGTCGCTGAAGTTGGCTGCGGCGCCCAGGCCTCGGTAGCAGGATCGCACCGCGTCTAAACAGACGTCGCCGACCCACGAGCCCATCGCCCGGATCCGCGATTCATCGGCTTGAGTGATCGGCTCGCCGCGCTGGCGCTGCTCCCAGGCCCCGGCCAACACATGGCCGGCGTAGACCCGTGCGGCTTCCACGCTGTGCGCTGCGACGCTGTAGTCGTTGCGAATGGCAGAGCGCATACCGACGGCCCGACCAGTGGAGAAGCGGACGCGAGTCGAGTGCTCGCGGAACACGTCGAGCGCACGCTCGGCGATGCCAATGCACGAGGCGGCTACACCAACCACGAGGAACGTGGTCATGGGGATGTCGAACCAGGCGCTGCCGCGTCGGGGATTGGCTCCACCGAACGGCATCTGGTGACTCTCGGAGAGCACCAGGTCATTCGCCCGGTAGTGCGGGCTGCCGGTGCCCTGCAGACCGGTCACGTGCCAGCTGTCCTCGATCTCGATGCCATCGGTCGGAATCGCCATCGCCGTCCAGAGCGGCGCGCCCTGTTCGTCCATCCGCTGCTGGCCGTCTTCGTCGAGCAGGCGGACGCCGCCCAGGACCCAGTCGCAGTGCCGGATTCCGCTCGCGTAAGACCAGCGCCCATTCAGCCGATATCCACCCTCGAACGGTTGCGCGGTGCCCTCGGGATTGGTCGTGCCGGAGAATTTCGGATAGGACGATCCAAAGGCTCGATCGAATGCCTCGCCCTCTCGCAGATGCGCACCGGCCAGTCCAGCGACCATCGACTGGACCATCGTGCACCAGCCGGCCGAGACATCGGCGCGGGCCAGATCAACGAATGCTTCAAGCTGAGTCGTCGGGTGGGCATCGAGACCGCCGACTTCTCGGGGCCCGGAGAGCTTGAACGCTTCGATTTCCTCAAGTGCCGCAACAGACGCCGGCGCGAGCGTGCGCAGCTCGACCGATTCAGGGCCGTGCGCCCGCAGCGTCGGCGCGATCGATTCGACCCGTTCTCGCCAATCGGCAAGTTCGCGCTTGAGCTGACTGTCCATTTCGATCACCATGCGAGATCCTCCTGGGCAGAGTGTCAGGGCGTCAGAGTCCCGGCCGGACCGGAATGCCAAGCTGGTGCTGGCCTCGTCGGATGTAGGCGGACTGAGTCTGGATCACGTGCTGGCTGACCGTCTGGATGTCACGCAGCAGTCGGGCGAGCACGTTCTCGCTGTACACAGCCGGCCCACCGGCGTGCTCATGGGCGGTGCGGACGATGTCCTCAGCCGCCTGGTGGGCCCAGCGCAGGACCGCGCGAGCGCGATCATCCATTCGAACCGCGTCCTCGACCGAGCGCACCGGCGCTGTCAGCTGCTCCTCGAAAAAGTGGTGGCCGAAGCCTTCCATGATCTCCAGTTGTGCCACGCAGCGTCCCAGGTCTCCCTGAAAGTGCTGTTGCTCGGAGATCGACGCGCGCTGACCGGTGCGCGTGTGGGCGGTGGCCTGTCCGGTGATTTCCTCGATTGCGCGTTTGGCCACACCCAGCGGGAACCCATAACCGGCTGCGGTCAGGAAGGTGATGGTGGGCCGACGCAGCCACTCGCCGCCTCGTAGAGGCGGTCGCTCGAAACCGGCCAGACACATCTCGTCAGGGACGAAGACATTGTCGTATCGATAGTGGGTGCTGCCCGTACCGCGCATGCCGAGGGTGTGCCACGTGTCTTCCACGACGACATCGGATTTCGGTGCGGCGACGGTCACCAGCGGCGGCGGCTTGCCAGGCTCCGGTTCCTGAGCCGGAATGCGGCACTGAGCCAGCACGTAGTCGCTGTGGTGGATGCCGGAGGCCCAGCCCCAGCGTCCGTTGACCATCCAGCCGCCCTCGACCTGCTCGGCCGTGCCTTCAGGCGCGATCGAACCGCAGGTCACGGGCCAGCGCGAGTCGGCGTCGGCGAAAATCCGCTCGACCGCACTGTCGGGCAGCCGAGACGCCACCCAGGCCGACTCATGTGCGCCAATCAGCGTGCACCAACCGGCGGAGGAGTCGTGGGACGTGATGTCGGAAGCAACCTGCATCTGCAGCACGGGATGCGCGTCGACGCCGCCCAGTTCGACCGGCGAGCAGAGACTGAACGCGTCCACGCTGCGCAGCGCGGACTCGGTCGCAGGCGACAACTGCCGCAGCTCCTCGTTGGCTTCCGATTCACCGCGCAGTGTGTCGCCGATAGCGGCGATCCGTTCGCGCCATTCGGCTCGCTGGTCGGACAGGGTGGTGGTCATCGATCGCCTCGCTCCGCTGGATTCGTCTAGGGTACGCGGCTCCTATCTCCCAGTCCCCGCTTTACGCGGGGACCCGCTCGGCCCCTTGTGTCGACGAGCCTGAACTTCAACAAGCGCTGAGTGGAAACAGGTCCCCGCGTAAAGCAGGGACTGGAATTCGGAGGGCGCCATTGAGGTGCGGATCGCAAGTTAGATCCCCGGCCGGACCTCAAGACCAAGCCGATGCCGTCCCAGACGCACATAGGCGCTGTCACCCGGCATCACATGCTGCGATGAGGTCTGGATGTCCCGCAGGAGGCGTTGGATCATGCTGCTCTCAAAGACATCGGCGCCACCCATGTGTTCGTGCACGATTTGCACGATCCGCTCCGTGGTCTGATTGCACCAGCGATACGCCGAACGCGCACGATCACACAGCCGAATGGCCTCTTCCGACGTGTCAATCGGTGTGTCGTGGAGCAGTTCGCTGAGCCGGTGGCCGTAGCCCTCAATCGCCTCAAGCATCGCCTGGGCCTGGCCAATGTCGTGCTGCACTCGTTGCCGCTCGGCAATAGGCGTTCCGTAGGCTTGCCGTTTCCGAGTCGGCGCGTTGATAGCGAACTCTTCCAGTGCTCGCCGAGCGATGCCGACGCTGGTTGCATACATCGCCGGGACCAGAAAGATCGGGTTCGGCCGAGTGACGAACCCCTCTCCCCGCAACGGCGGCCGGTCCAGGTTCTCGAGACGCATAGCGTCGGGAACGAAGAGATCGTCAAAGCGGTAGTGAGCCGAGCCAGTGCCGCGCATGCCGAGCGTGTGCCAGGTGTCTTCGATCACGACGTCCTCACGCGGAGCGGCGAGCGTGACTGTCGGCCGAGGCTGGCCCGGCTCCAGCTCGACATCGGCGATGAAGCTCTGCGCGAGGACGTAATCGGCCGTGTGAATGCCCGACGCATACGACGAGCGCGTGTTGATGATCCAGCCGCCATCGACCTGTCGAGCCTCGCCCGCAGGCGCGAGCCCACCGGCCCCGACCGGGAAGTGCCGCGCCGTGACCTCAGGATCGAACATCCGGTACGCCGTCTCGTCAGGCAGCCGGGTCGCGAGCCAGGCCGATTCCTGGCAACCGTTCATCAGATTCCACCCCGCCGATGGGGCAGATGTTGAGATTGCGGCCACCGTCTCGAACTGGGTCAGCGGGTGCAGGTCCGATCCGCCGAGCTCCGTAGGCGTGCAGATCCCGAAGCCCTCCATGGCGCGCAGCGCCTCCATTGTCGCCGGCGAGAGATGCCGGAGCTCTTCGCTGAGGTCGGCTTCCGCGCGCAGGACGGCGTCGACCGACTCCGTCCGCTCACGCCACTCGCTCCGCTGCTTGTTCAGACCGGACGACATCGGACGAGTTCCTCTCGGCCACTCGAGTCGAGCCTGAAACTACCGCGCATACACTGAGTTCGCAAATGGGTCCGCGACTCGGATGAGGCAGTGTTGCGGCAGATTGGAGCGCGCTGATGGCTGGTGTTTCGGATGTGCGGGAGATTATCGCGGGCGACGGCGAGACCGGCGTGGAGATCACACGCAACGTGCGCCGCTGGGTCGATCAACAGGTCATCCCCAACGCGACCGAGTTAGAGCACGCTGGCGAGTTCCCGACCAAGATTCACGCCGACATGTGCGAGATGGGCATCTTCGGGATCACGTTTCCGGAGTCGCACGGCGGTCTGGGACTCTCATTCGAGACCTATTCCGCCGTCATCGAAGAGATCGCGCGCGGCTGGATGGGCCTGGCCGGGATCATCAACACCAATGTGATCGACGGCTGGATCATCGACGAGTACGGCACCCAGGACCAGAAGGACCGTTTCCTACCCGGTCTGGCGACCGGCGAGAAACAGGGCTGCTTCACCATCACCGAGCCCAACGCCGGCTCCGACGCCCAGGCGATCCGCACGACCGCCTCACGCGACGGCGATGACTACATCCTCAACGGCAACAAGCTGTTCGTGACCAACGGCGACCGCGGTGACGTCTACCTGGCAATGACCAAGACCGACCCGTCGGCGCAACCGCGACATCGCGGCATCTCCGCCTTCCTGGTCGAAAAAGGCACGCCAGGATTCTCGATGGCGCGGACGATCGACAAGCTGGGCTACAAGGGACCCGAGACGGCCGAGCTGTTCTTGGAGGATGCCCGCGTGCCGGTGGACAACCTGCTCGGCGGGCAAGAGGGCCGAGGCTTCCAGCAGATGATCTCCGGCCTCGAGATCGGGCGAATCAACGTCGCCTCGCGCGCGACCGGCGTCGCGCAGGCCGCCTTCGACGAGGCGATCGTCTACGCGCAGCGTCGCGAGACCATGGGCCGCCCGATCGCCCAGCACCAGGCGATCCAGCTCAAGCTGGCCGAGATGGCGACCAAGATCCGCGCCGCCCGCCTGCTCACTCGCGATGCCGCGCGCAAAAAGGACAGCGGCCAGCGCTCCGACCTCGACGTGGGCATGGCCAAGCTGTTCGCGACTGAGGTGGCGCTGGAATGCAGCCTCGAGTCGATGCGCGTCCACGGCGGCGTCGGCTACACGAAGGAGCTGCCGGTCGAGCGCTTCTACCGCGATGCCCCGCTAATGGCCGTCGCCGAAGGCACGAACGAAATCCAGCGCATCGTGATCGCCCGGCGACTGCTGGAGCTGTACGCGGTCGAGTAAGCCAACAATTCACACCGGAGGACTGTGATGCCGACGAAGGAACTGTACGGACGCTATCTCGACGAGTTCGAGGTCGGCGAAGTGATCGAGCACTGGCCCGCACGGACCGTGACCGAGGCCGATGACCTGATGTTCTGCATGCTGACGATGAATCACCATCCGCTGCACACGAACAAGCAGTACGCCGAGGACACCCAGTTCGGCCAGCGAGTCGTCTCCGGGCCGTTCGTCTACTCATTGATCTTCGGCATGACCGTGCCGACGATCTCAGGCAAAGCAATCGCCAACCTCGCCACAACCGATCTGCGACACACCGCCCCCGTCTTCCACGGAGACACGCTCCAGGCCCAGAC
>DAOUHS010000155.1:0-8068 GCA_034428415.1 Dehalococcoidia bacterium | reverse complement strand
CCCTTGAGAAACTGTCGGACAATCTGGAGGCCAAAACTTGAACAACAACGCGATTTCTGCAATTGACCCCCACCCGCGGAAGCGAGTTCCCGTCGAGGGAACTGAGATCTCCTACGTGGATGTGGGGGATGGTCCGCCCGTGGTGTTCTTGCACGGGAATCCGACGTCGTCCTACCTGTGGCGCAACATCATTCCCCATCTGTCCAACTCGGCCCGCTGCCTGGCTCCGGACCTCGTGGGGATGGGCGACTCAGGCAAAGCGCCGGATGGCTCGTACCGCTTCGTCGATCACCGGCGATACCTGGACGCCTGGTTCGAATCCCTGGGCCTGGGCGACGATGTGACGTTGGTGGTGCACGATTGGGGTTCCGGGCTGGGCTTCCACTGGGCCTACCGGCACCAGGAACGGGTCAAAGGGTTGGTGTATATGGAAGCGATGGTTCGGCCGTTGACCTGGGACGCCTGGCCGGCGAGCGCTCGAGAGCTCTTCCAGGGCCTGCGGTCGCCCGCCGGCGACGAGATGGTGCTACAGCAGAACGCATTCGTGGAGTTCATCCTGCCCGCCGGCATGCTTCGAGATCCGAGCGATGAGGAGATGTCCGTCTACCGGCGTCCCTACACCGAGCCTGGTGAATCCCGCCGCCCGACGCTCACCTGGCCGAGGGAAATTCCCTTCGAAGGAGAGCCCGCCGACGTAGCGGAAATCGTCGATGAGTACTCCCGCTGGCTGGCGGGCAGCGACGTGCCCAAGCTGTTCATCGACGGAGAGCCCGGATCGATCCTGACAGGTCCTCAACGGGAGTTCTGCCGTGCCTGGCCCAACCAGCAGGAAGTGACCGTTCCCGGATTGCATTACATCCAGGAAGATTCTCCCGCCGCAATCGGTCAGGCCATCGCCCAGTGGCACTCGTCTCTGCCGCTCGGCTGACGCGGATCCACGATCGGCGAATCCGGTTCGAGCGCTTCCTCGGCCGCTGAACGGAATCAGACGCCGCGAAAGCGGGGGTCCAGGACATCGCGCAGCGCGTCGCCGAGCAGGTTGAAGGCCATCACCAGGAGCGTGATCGCACCACCGGCGAAGACGCTCTCCCACGGATGAATATCCAACTCCCCGCGTCCCGACGACACCATCCTGCCCCAGGAGATCTCGCCGCGCGGCCCCGCGCCCAAGAACGAGACCGTCGCTTCGGCCAAGATGTAGGCCCCGATCCCAATCGAGAACGTGATGATCAACATCGCACCGATGTTGGGCAGCACGTGCCACAGCATGATCCGGCGATCGGAGGCGCCGATCACGCGAGCCGCCTGGACGTACTCCGATCCGCGCACGGCGAGCACCGCGGATCGGATCAGGCGCGCGGCGAAGGGGATCCCGCCGAAGCCGAGGGCAAACACGACGTTTCTCGTGGAAGGCTCCGAGATCTGCACGAGCAGCAGGATCAAGATCAAGAACGGGAACGCATAGATCGCGTCCATCACGCGCTGGACGACCAGGTCGATCCAGCCCAGGTAGTAGGCGGAGATCAGCCCGATGACGAGGCCGGCGGCGACGGCGATCAGCGAGGCGCCCAAGCCGATGATCAGCGCGAGCTTGGCGCCGTGGATCACGCGGGCGTAGATGTCGCGCCCGAACCTGTCGGTGCCGAACCAATGGTCACCGCTCGGCGCTTGATACTGCGCCACCACACGCGGTGAGCCGATGTCCGGATCCTCGGCGAGTTCGGCAATCGTGGGGTCGGCCTTAAAGTTCGGATTCTCCGTATCAAAGATGAAGGTCGAGTCGTAGCGGCCCAGCGCTCCGGCGAACACTGCCAGCACGCTGAAGACAAGGACGATGACGAGTCCGAATGCTCCGAGCCTCTTCTGGCGGAAGAAGCGCCCCAGGGCGCGGGCTGCGCTCGTCACGCGCCTTAGCGGCGAGATGCGGTCCTCGAACGGCAGAGCGGAGGCGGCGCCGGGAGGTGTCACGCGAATCTCACACGCGGATCCAGCAGCCCGTAGAGAAGGTCGACGAAGAGGTTGGTGAAGACCACGACGAAGGCCACGACCAAGACGAGGCCTTCGAGCAGCGGCGTGTCACGCAGCGTGATGGCCTGAAAGAGCAGCCGGCCCACACCAGGGACGTTGAACATCTGCTCGAGCACGATTTGGCTGCCGATGATCGTGGCTACCGTCAGGCCCATGACCGTCAGAACGGGTAGCCAGGCGTTGCGCAGCACGTGGCGCATGATGATCGTGCGCTCCTGCAGTCCCTTCGCACGGGCCGTGACGACGTAGTCCTCCCGCAGCACTTCGAGCATCTGGGAACGCAGCAGCCGCATGGTCGTCGCGGTGCTCGCGATCCCACCTGCGAACATCGGAATCAGATACCACTGGAGGGCCAATCTTGGGTCCTCCCAAAGATGGGGCTGGCCGTCAACATCGATCTTGAAGAGGTCCCACTGCAAGACAAGGATCACGGCGATCGAGGCGGTCCAGAAGACCGGCGCGGCGAGGGCGAAGATCGCGCCGCCGCGGAGGAGATAGTCGGGTACCTGATCCTGCTTGACGGCGCTGATGATGCCGACCGGGATGGCGATCGTGAACCCGACCAGGACGATCAGGAAGCCAAGTTCAATGGAGTACGGCACGGCGCGGCCGAGCTCACTCCAGACGGAGCGCTTGGAGCGGAACGACTCGCCGAGGTCGAACTGCACCAGCTCCCAGAGGAACGTGCCGTACTGCTCGAACACGGGCCGGTCGAGCCCAAGGACCGCCTCGGCCCGGGCGATCGCCTCGGGGGTCACGCCGCCCAGGTTCGCGCCGGCGAACTGCTGGGCCGCGAAATTGCCGGGCAGGACGTGCACGGCGAAGAACACCAGCGTCGCCACGATCCACAGGACGAAGATGTTCAGAATCGCGCGGCGAAGGATGTACTGCTGCACTGGTCCGTTGGCGGTTTGCTAAAGGAAGACGAGGAGAGGGGCCGGGCGGAAGCCCACGCTTGGCGTCCCGGCCCCCATTTGATCACCTCGCGTGGCTCGTCGCCCTCTAGAGCGGACGCGGCTCCGGCTCCGTGCGGCCTTCGATGCTCGGATCGTCCGGGTCGATCCACGATTTGAGCGCCTGCAGGCTCTCCGACTCGAAGGTGTAGCCCTCGGTCTCCGACTTCAGCGCGGGGTGCAGGTAGTTCCACGCGACCGTCGGCTCGACGGCGTTGTAGATGATGTGACGACCGAACTGCCCGTTCTCGATGATGAAGTCCTGGACTTCACGCACCAGCCCGTTCGCAGTTTCGAAGTCGAATTCCTGGATTGCGGCGTCGAGCTTGGCATCGATCTCGTCTGGCTCGCTGATGCCCCAGTAGTTGCCCGCCGCGTCGGTCTTGAACGCTGCGGCCAAGTCCGCTCGCCCGTCCGGGACCGTCAGGTTTGGAATCCAGGAGAAGAACGTGGTGAAGGTCTTCTCGAACCAGGACGGGAAGATCTCACCGTAACCCTGGGTGACGCCTCGGAACTGGTCGGTGCCGAACGCCTGGTTGAACATCCCCGCGACGGCCTCCGTCGAGCCCGGCCGCGTGGCCTCATAGGCATCTGAATTGACCCAGTCGATCTCGCCCGCCTCCGCGCCGCCGGCTGCGCTCCAGAGTTCGTTGGCCTCTTGCAGGGCCGCATCGCGGTCGAGGGTGTATGCCGTGAAGTCGGCGAGCTCTTCCTGCGGAATCGCCCAGGCCTCCTGTACCCACGGCACGGGTCCGCTGACCTTCCCCAGACCTTGCGCGAGTTGCTGGATGAGCTCACGCCGGTCGATGGCGAGGTCGATCGCCTTCACCATGCGCGGGTCGGTCCAGGGTTCGAATCTCGGATTGACGTACGCGGCAATCGGGAAAGCGCTGCCTTTGTAGGTGAGGAAGGTCGAGTCCGGGTCCCCGTCATGGATCGACTGGAGCAGTTCCGAGCCGCCGGTCAGCAACGAGTCGACCTGCTTCTGCTCGAAGGCGATCCGGTAGGCCGTGGGATCCTCGAACGACTGGTTCCAGACCCAGTTGTGCGCCCGCGGGCCGGGGCTGTGGTAATCCGGGTTGCGGACGGCGGAGATGCTCTCGCCGGGCAGCCACTCGGTGAGGATGTAGGGCCCGGTCCCGATCACCTTGTCGGCGGAGACGTTGACGGCATCCGGTTCGATGTCAATGAGGAGTTCGGGCTGGCCCATGAGGTTGAACTCGTTGGCGAGACCCTGCAGGAATGCGGCATTGGGGCTGACCAGGTTGAGCGTCATCGCGCCGGCATCGACGTCGATCGAGGCAACGCTGCTCCAGTAGCCCTTGCGGCCGAACGCGCCCTCCGAGCCGTCCTGCAACAAGCCGGCCTTCTGCCGTTCGATGTTCCAGGCGAGGTCTTCGGCCGTCAGCGGGCGCCCCGCGGTGGAGGCGGGATGGTCCGCGCCGGGCCCCGCGGCGTGCCAGTTCACGCCCTCGCGGAGCTGCAACACGACGGTTTGGCCGTCGGGCGCCTCCCATCCGGAGGCGACATCGCCGGCGAGTTCGCCCGAGTCCGGATTCGAGAATCGCAAGAGCTTCGATTGACTCCGGCCGAGCACCCGCAATACCTCGCTGGACACGCTCTGGCTGGCGTCAGCCGAGTCGAAGATGACGGCCGTGATGTCCACGATCGTGCCGCCGTCGACGGGTGTCTTGTCGTAGCGGGAGACCGCGGCCTGCTCCTCAGCCTGTTGCTGCGCCTGTTCCTGTTCGGTCTGTTCTTGCGCGGTAACCTGCTGGGCCTGCTGCTCCGCCTGTTGCTCGGCAACTTGCTGCTGGTCCTGCTGTTGGGCAGCTTGCTGCTGCGCTTGGGGCTGTTGAGCCTGCTGCCGGTCCTGTTGTTGTGCGGCTTGCTGCTGCTGCTCCGGTTGGTCCCCGGTCTGTGCGACTACATCGTCGTCATCGTCGTCGCCACAGCCGACCAGGGCCAGGCCGGCGGCGCCTACGCTGGCTCGTCCGCTCGCCTGCAGCATCGCGCGGCGCGAGAACTTCCGGTCCCGCAGACTTCGCCAGTAGTTCCGCTCGTTCATTGGCTGCACTCCTACCTCACGCGTGTGTCTGTCGAGACCCTTTCGGGTCGTTGCAGGCTACAGAGAGCCGGGCAGATCGGTCAAAAGGTCCACTTGTTTTTTTCATTGTTCGCTTGGGTCGACGTCAATAGCGCCAGCGCCGTCTGTGATCACCTGGTGCGGCTGGAGCCAAACAGAGGTCCGTGAGAAGTCAGAACGATCCGAAGGCCGAATGTCGGCCGGGAGATCGATGTCCAGCATCTTCTGCTCTTCGCTCGCCGCAAGGAGGTCGATTCGCGCGCGCAGCAGCGCCACGGGCACCCGGACGGATCGCCCGAGGCGAACGCTGGGGATTTCACCGAGCCCGAACGGAAGGGGCTGACTCGCAACTTCGTCATGCGCATCAAGATCGCACCTGAGCAGGTAGAGCTGATATGCACTGTCCCAATGTCGACAGATGGGGCATTGGCTGAATCCGAGCCGATTCTCCGTGTTGTGCAGTCAAACCCAGCAGGCTTCTCAAGACCAAGAACCTCTGAGTGGCTTCCCTTTGACTGGTGAGGAAGGGGTCGGGGTGTGTGCGCCCGACCAAAACTGGCCCTAGAGGCGCTATGGACGCCGATATGTGGCGAAGCAGCGGCTCGGTTGGTTGTGTTAGTCAGCCCCCTGCCAAAGTGCTTGCCCAGAATGGTGCGGCCAGCATGATCGCTGCCTCCCTCACCGCGCGGTTCATTGTCCGTGCCTACATGTATGTGCGTCCAGGCCGTCCTATCTGGTCTTCAACAGTGCGGCGACGCTCGCTTCGACCCATACCTTCGCTAAGCATCGGACAACCTCCCCGCAGCTCGGTGATCCGGATTGGCTCCTGGTCAGAATCTATCGTTCGGCGGAACTCACTGAACGTTGCGAAGCTGAGGATCCAAGTAGTCCCGCAACCAATCGCCGAGCAGGTTGCCGACCAGCGCGACAATCATGATCGTGATTCCTGGGAAGCCGGTCAGCCAGAAGCGGATCTTGAGCAAGTCGCGACCCTCGGCGACCATCTTGCCCCAGGAGATCGTTTCCGGTCCTGCGCCTGCTCCCAGGAACGACAGCGACGCCTCGGCAATGATCACCGTCGACACGTTCAGAGTCGCCAGGATCACGACCGAGTTGACCACGTTGGGCAACAGGTGCTGGATCATGACTCGCAGGTCGGTCGCGCCGAGCGTTCGGGCGGCGACAACAAACTCCCGTTCGCGCAGACTGAGCACCTCGGCCCGCACCAGGCGGGCGTACGGCGCCCAGAGGAACACGATCAGGATGACAATCACATTCCGCAATGACGGGCCGAGCATCGCTGCAATCAGCAAGGCGAACAGCAGCGCCGGAAATGCCAGTTGCACTTCCACCAGCCGCATCGCAAACGAATCGAACGCCCCGCGCCGCCAGCCGGCCAGCAGTCCGGCGGCGGTGCCGAGGATCAACGAGCCGGGAATCACCGTAGCGATCACCAGGAGCGACGTCTGACTGCCCTTGATCAGGCGGCTGAGCGTGTCGCGCCCGAGTCCGTCGGTGCCGAGGAAGTGCTCGGAGGCGCCGTCCTCTTGCCAGACCGGACCCTGCAAGCGGTTGATCAGGTTCTGGTCGGTCGGATCGTGCGGCGCGATCAAGTCGGCAAAGATGCCGGCGATCACGAAGATGCCAATCAGGACCAGATAGACCGTCAGCAGCGGCCAGCCGCGGGGCAATCGCCGAGTCCAGCTTCTCCGTCGGGCGAGCAGATTGCCGAACGCATCGTCTAGCGGGACGCGTTGCGCGCTCATGTCTCGCCGCCCACGCGGATTCGGGGGTCGAGGAAGTTGTAGGAGATGTCGACGAGGATGTTGATCGCGACGAACCACACGGCGATCACGAGCACACCCACCTGGATGACGGGGAAGTCGCGCAGGGTGATCGAGCGGAAGATCAGGCGACCGACGCCGGGCCAGGCGAACACGACCTCGACGATGATCGAGCCGGCCAGGAGTTGCGCCAGCATGATGCCGAGTACGGTGATCAGACCGAGCAGCGCATTGCGCATGGCGTGACGCAAGATCACGGTGCGGTCGGCCAGTCCCTTGGCCCGCGCGGTGCGGATGTAGTCGTTGCTGAGCACCTCGAGCATGCCCGAACGGGTCAGCCGCATCGCCGCGGCCGCTCCGAATCCGGCCAGCGTGATTGCCGGCATGATCAGGTTCTCGAACCCGCCGCGTCCGCTCGTCGGCAGCCAGCCGAGCTGCACCGCGAAGATGAAGATCAGCAGCAGACCCAGCCAGAAGTTGGGCATCGCCTGACCGACCAGGGCGATCAGTCGGGCGATTAAGTCGGGGACCGACCCGCGCCTGAGCGCGGCGAGCACCCCAATCGGTACACCAACCGCCAGGATCAGGACGAACGCGGCCAGGCTGAGCTGGACCGTCGCCCAAATGCGTGAGGACACCTCTTCCCAGGCCGGTCGGTCGGAGAAGATCGATTCACCGAAGTCGAGACGCACAACTCCCCAGAGGAAGTTGCCGTATTGGACGATCATCGGATCGAGCAGTCCCAGCCGGTCGCGGGCGGCGTCGATCGCCTCCGGGGTCGCGTTCCGTGCCGAGTACGCCTCGATCGGATCGCCGATCATTCGGCTGCCGACGAATACGAGCGTGACAACGACGAAGACGACCGCAATCGACTGCAGGACTCGCGGTATCAGGTGCGAAGCCATCGCTTAGCCCCTGACCGCGTCGCGAATTGTCCGGTGCGCCGAACCCTAGGTCTTCATCGACTTCAGGTTCCAGAGCTCGACCGAAGGCGGCTGGAGGAAGTATGGGTCCCATTGCAGTCGCGACGCGGCGACGTGGGTCTGGACCAGCTCGAAGAGGAAGATCCAGGAGGCCTCGAGGTAGTGGATGCGTACGAGTTCACTCAGTAACTGTTCGCGCTTGTCCGTGTCGAATTCGGTCTTGGCTTCGGCGAGCAGACGGTCGACCTCGGCACGCTCGTCACTCAGCACCTCAACGCGATGTTCGTAGGTCGC
>DAOUHS010000154.1:0-5595 GCA_034428415.1 Dehalococcoidia bacterium | reverse complement strand
GTTGATTTCCTTCATCACGTCGTAGGTGAGATTGAGCCGCTCCATGACGCCGGGGCCGTAGTTCTCGACGAAGACGTCGTAGTGGGGGAGCATCTCGAGCAGCAGCTCGCGGCCCTTGGGGTCCTGGAGGTTGATCGTGACCGAGCGCTTGTTGGAGTTCCAGTTGATGAAGTAGGGCGAGTTGAGCGTGCCCGTGCGGACGCCGCGTCCGGGGTCGCCGACGCCGGGCTGTTCGACCTTGACGACGTCCGCTCCCAGCCAGGCGAGCGCCTGCGTGCAGGATGTGCCCGCCTCGTACTGGGTCATATCCAGGATCCGCATTCCATCAAGAGCCGGCATCGTCATGTCCTCCTGCGGGCGCGGCGCCGGGTAGGCGCCGTCGCGGGGTCAAATTCTTCACCATCATAGGGAACGCATACGATCCAGAAGTCGGCGAGCCCAGTGTGAATGGAGCAAGCGATGAAGGTCACCGGACTGAAGACCATGGTTGTTGAGGCGGAGCCGCCGTACATCGGCGGGAAGTACTTTCTCTTCCTCGAACTGCAGACGGACGAGGGGATCACCGGGATTGGTGAACGGATTGCCGGCAGCTCTTACTCCGAGCACCTCAGGGACCTGAAGTCTCAGGTCGACCTGATTGAGCAGTTCGTGGGTCAGTTCGTGATCGGCGAAGACGCGCTCAACACTGAGCTGCTCTGGGATCGGATGTACGGGACCCACCACGATTTGCGCCATCCCAGTCTCTATGCGACGCCGGTGATCAGCGCGATCGACATGGCGCTCTGGGACATCAAGGGCAAAGCGACCAACCAGCCGATCTACGACCTGCTGGGCGGCAAGTATCACGAGACTCTGCGGGCCTACGCCTACATGCCCAGCGAAGGCATTGCTGAGAATCCCGAAAAGGCAGGCGATGTCGCTGCGCAACTGCTGGCCGAAGGCAACTCGGCCTGCAAGATCGATCCGTTCATGCCGCTTCAGCCGATCCGTGACATCCCGCTCTGGGAGATGGAGCGGGCCGGCCGGATCTTTGAGAGCATCCGCCGGGCTGTTGGCAACAAGCTCGAGGTCGGGATCGGGACGCACGGTCAGATGCCGACGTACAGCGCGATCCGCGTGGCCAAGTACCTCGAGCCCTACAGCCCCTTCTGGTTCGAGGAGCCGGTGATGCCGGAGAACGTTGAGGAGATGGCCCGGGTCGCCGCGCACACCAGCATCCCGATTGCGACTGGCGAGCGGCTGGTCACGAAGTATGAGTTCGCTCGGGTGCTGGAGAAGCAGGCGGCGCAGATCATCCAGCTCGACGTGGGTCAGTGTGGAGGCATCACGGAGGCGAAGAAAATCGCCGGCATGGCCGAGGCGCACTATGCGATGATCGCTCCGCACATGTACTGCGGCCCGGTCGCCGCGATGGCCGCCATCCAAATCGATACCTGTTCACCTAACTTCCTGATCCAGGAGGCCAACCTGGGACCGCTGCACCAGAAGATCTTCAAGGAGCCGCTGGTCGTGGAGAACGGCGTGATTGTTCCGCCGACGGGGCCTGGCCTGGGGGTTGAGTTCGACGAGGATGTGCTGGAGGCTCACTTGGTGTCGTAGGCGGGAACCTGGTCGGCGGGGTGCCGACGGCGGGGTGGGTCGAGCCGACGTCAGCTGGCCCAAGGGCGTGCATCTCGGGGTCTTGATCTACCTCAGCACCTTCGCGATATAGCGGCTCAAGACCTGACGCCCTCCCAACACCTGCAGTCCTGTCTGGCCAGATTTGCAAATGTAAGTCTGGCTAGGCATACTTCCGCAGAGCCCGTTGAATTGGCACGGGATAGAGAGTGATGGAAGGCATTGCTATGAGCGACCGAAATTATTGGCAGCGGATGAAGCGTCGACAACTCACCAGGCGGACGCTCTTGCGGGCCTCGGCCCGGGCGGGGGTCGGCGCAACCGGACTGGCGCTGGTGGGCTGCGGCGACGACGATGACGACGCTCAGCAGACCGTCGCTCAGGCTCAGCAGCAGGCTGAGCAACAACAGCAGGCCAGGCAACAGCAGGGGCAGCAGCAAGACCAGCAGCAGGCCATGCAGCAGCAGGTTCGGCAGCAGCAACAGCAACAGGCCGCGCAGCAACAGCAGGCGGATCAGCAGGCGCAGGCCGCCACCCAGCAGGCAGCGGTGGCCGAAGAGATTGCCGAAGGAGCGGGAGAGACAGAAGAAGAATGGACCATGCCTCTTCCTCTGGACCAGGTCGATCTGGACGCCGAGGTGGTGATCGCCGTGCCCTCCGACTCCGGCGGGCTGGACCATCACCGAACCGGCAGCGCGCAGAACTACATCAGCCACGGCGCCGTCTACAGCGGTCCGCTGGATCGCGATCCGCGCGACAACTCAATGGCCGCCGGCCTTGCGACGCCGGAATGGATCGATCCCGTCACCCTGCGACTGGACATCATCCCGGCCAAGTTCCACGATGGCTCGACCCTGGTCGCCGGGGACATGGTCTTCAGCTACGACCGGATGGGCGGCTTGGCCGAGTATCATCAGGGCGGCGAAACGACCGATCACCCAGGCGGCTGGGTGCCGGCCTACCCGGCCCGAAGCGCGCTGAGCTGGGTGCGCAATGAAGCGCCGGACGATCGCACCTGGTCGATCGAGCTGCCGGCCCCTGATGCGGGCTTCCTGACCGTCAACATGGACGGGTCCGGCGAGGTGACGATCCACTCGCAGGCGGACACCGAGGGCCGCGGCGATCTCGCGCTGGACCAGGAGCCAATGGGCACGGGCCCGTATCGGTTTGTCAGCCACACCGACGACGAGAACTTCATCTTCGAGCGCTTCGAGGATCACTACAACCCGATCGATCACCCGCTGCGGGTGACGCACGTGCCGCACCACAAGCGGTTGATCGGCCTGGTTCGGCCTGAGCTGCAGTCGCGCCTGGCCGGCCTCGAAGCCGGAGAGATCGACGTGATCTCCGAGGGCGTCGGCGTCCAGGCGGCCAAGCCCTACATCGACGATCCGAACTACACCGTGCAGTATCAGCCCGGCGCCGGCTGGTCGGTGCACAACATCTACCCCAACCTCTGGCAGCAGACTACGCCCGACGGCGATCCCAATCCCTTCCTCGATATCCGCGTGCGTCAGGCCGCCAACCATGCGATCAACCGCCGCGCGATCATCGACAACCTGTTCCTCGGCGTGGGCGACATGTCGATGCTCGTCTACAGCGGCGTGCCCGGCTATCCCAGCCCGGAGCAGAAAGCGGAGGTGGAATTCGACTACAACGTCGAAAAGGCGAAGCAGCTCATGGCCGAGGCAGGCTATGAGGACGGGATCGATGTGCCGCTCTACTACACGCCGGACTGGGGCGGCGATGTGGTCGCCGATCTGGTGCTGGTGGCGTCCCAGGACCTCGCTCAGATTGGCATTCGCGTCACGCCGGTGCCGACGCTGGGCTCTGAGTACTTCACTCCGCAGTACTCCTCGGGCAGGGATGCGGCCCCCTGGGGCCTGTACTGGTTCTACGCCAATGCCGTCCCGGACATCGGATCGATGTGGGAATGCTGCGGCAGCGCCGATGGCTTCTTCACCATCTCCCCGCCTCAGGATCCGCGCCTGCAGGAGCTCTACCTCGCACAGCGGGTGGAGCAGGACCCCGATCGCCGGCTGGAGCTCATCTCCGAGCTGCTGCTCGAGCACACGCGCCAGGCCACCTTCATCTTCATCGTCGAGCCGCCCGACACGGTGGTCACCCGGGCCGATATCAACTACCCGAAGGGAGGTCGGGTCGGAAATCTGAACTTCCTGATGACGTTCGCGATTCAGCGGATCAAGACCTGAGGCGAGCCCGGCTGTCGCATCCAGCTTGTCAACGCCAGCGAGCAAGGGCGTAGCCGCGGCTGGGCGTCGCTTTTCCTAGACTGCGCCATTGGACGCATGGTCGAATTGGGGTCCGATGCAGTTCTGGAGATACCTGATCATCCGCCTGATTCAGGCAATCTTCGTCACCCTGCTGGTCGTCACGATTGTCTTCTTTGTCTCGCGCAGCGTCGGCAACCCCGAGGAGACCATGCTGCCGCCGCTGACGACGACGGCTGAGGACAAGGAGCGGTTTCGGGAATTGTTGGGGTTGAACGACCCGCTCTACGCTCAGTACGGCAACTTCCTGCTCGATCTGGCGCGGGGGGATTTCGGTACTTCCTGGCGGGGCGGCGGCACAGCGACGCTGGATTCGATTGGCGAGCGGGCCGTCAATACTGTCAAGCTTGGCGTGGCGGGAGTGGTTTTCGCTTTGATCCTGGCGGTGCCGCTGGGAATTATCGCGGCGCTCAGGAGGGGAACAACGATCGACTGGCTGGCCCGATTCGTCGCGGTGATCGGCCAGGCGACGCCCAGCTTCTGGCTGGGCCTGATGATGATCTTCTTCTTCGCGGTGCAGCTCGGGTGGTTTCCAACCGGTGGCGCCAATGAAGGCTTCCGTTCCTTGATCCTGCCGGCGATTGCCCTGGGCCTGTTTGAGATGGTCGCGATCATGCGCCTGACCCGCTCGGGCATGATTGATGTGATGGACACCGACTTCGTCCGCACGGCGCGGGCCAAGGGCCTCAGCGAGCGGACAGTGATCTGGCGTCATGGCGTGCGTCACGCGCTCTTACCCGTGGTGACGATGTTGGGGCTCTCACTGGGCCGCCTGATCGGTGGGACGGTCATTATCGAAATGGTCTTCGCCTGGCCTGGAATCGGGCGTCTGATCATTGATTCGATCCTCAAGAACGACTTCCCGATGGTGCAGGCATCAATCATCGTGCTGGCTGCATCGATTGCGCTGGTCAACCTGGTCGTGGACGTGTCTTATCGCTTCATTGATCCGCGGATTCGGGCAGGGGCAGCTTGATGGCTGCGAGCACGGCGGCGACGGTCGGGTTTCAGCCGGGCAGCCGGCGCCAGCGGATTCGATGGCGGCGATACATTGGACTGTCGATCCCCGCACTGATTGCGTTGGTGGTAATCGTCGCCGGGGTATTCGCGGAGTTGCTGCAGACGCACGACCCAGAGTTCATTGACCTGGCCGCGCGCCTGTCGCCGCCGGTCTTTGACGGTGGAACCTGGGCTCATCCTCTGGGCACCGACGAGCTCGGACGGGACATCTACAGCCGTTTGCTTCACGGGGCGCGCGTGTCGTTGATCGTCGTCGCGATCGTTGTCCCGGGCGCTGCGCTGTTTGGGACGTTGATCGGATTGATCTCAGGCTGGACCGGTGGGATGACCGGGCAGATCCTGATGCGGGTCGTCGACCTGCAGCTGGCACTGCCGGCGATCCTCTTCGCGGTGCTGATGGCCAGCCTGGTCGGTCCCAGCTTGACCAACGTGATTGTCATCTTGCTTTTCTGGACTTGGCCGTCTTATTCACGGCTGATCCGTGCCGACGTGCTCACACTGCGGGAGCGTGACTTTGTTACTGCTTCGCGATCGGTGGGCGCCAGTCCCATGTGGATCATGCGCAAGCATCTCTTGCCTAATGTGCTCAACACCATTGTGATCGTCATGACCCTCGAGGTCGCGTTGGTCGTCCTGGCCGAGGCGGCGCTGAGTTTCCTTAGCGTCG
>DAOUHS010000153.1:0-23197 GCA_034428415.1 Dehalococcoidia bacterium | reverse complement strand
CTTCTTCGCCGCGGCTGCAGCCGCTGGTCGATGGAACCAGAATCCGATCAACAGGTACGAGGTCAGACCGACCAGCTCCCAGAAGGCGAACAGCATCAGCAGGTTGTCGGCCAGGACCAGGCCCAGCATGGAAGTCGTGAACAGCGCCATGAAGGCGAAATAGCGCCGGTAGCCGTGATCGCCGTCCATATAGCCGGTCGAATAGACCTGCACCAGCAGCGACACCCCGGTCACGACGACCAGCATCACCGAGGTCAGACCGTCGATACGCACACCTAGGTTGACGACCAGCTCGCCAGCCGTGAACAGCTCGTGCGTACCAATGCCCAGCGGCAGGCCGCGTAGCCCGATCGAGTCGATCAGGTTGATCACGGCCAGCAGGAATGCAACGGCCAGCGCAATGATCAGTGGCGTCGAGGCCAGGCGCGGTCCACAGAACAGGTCGGCGATCGGCTTCCACGAGCGCGGATAGTTCGGATCCCATTCGGGAATCTGGCGCTGCAGGTTCTGATTGACCGCCGAAATCCCGGCCAACGCGAACGCGGTCAGCGGCAGGAACAGAATCACCCAGAAGATGGTCTCGGGCACGCCGTTACACCTTCCCCAGGATTTCTCGCGCCACGTGCGTTTTCGAGTCCGGGACGTAGATCATCACCGGAGCGAAGTCGCCTTCGTCCTGTCGATCCGGCTCCACCACGAACCGCACCGAGACGCCCTCAGCAAAGAGCAACTCACGCAACGTCTCGGCGACGTAGCGGTTCGGCACGGTCATCAGCGGAGCCCACATCCCAGCGTCAGCCCTTCAACAAGGTCGTGCGGTCGACCGAGATTGTCTGCCGGTTGCGATAGACGACCAGCGCCAGCGCCAGCCCCACTGCGACCTCGGCCGCAGCCACGGCGATGATGAATACGACAAAGACCTGCGTCGACAGCGCCACCTCGGCCGAGCCGAAGCGCGAAAACGCCACCAACGTCAGGTTGACCGCGTTGAGCATCAACTCAACGCCGATCAGCACACCAACCGCATTCTTCTTCGACAGCGCGATGAAGAAGCCGATGCAGAACAGCAACGCCCCCAGGACGAGGTAGTGCTCAAGTCCAATGATCATGAGGCCGCCTCAGAATCGGAAGCTTCCGCAACGATCGGAGGGTCGACCACGTCGACGGGATCATCTGTGCCCCCGCCATCGAGCTCAGCCTGCAAGGAGGCGGCATGGACGGCCGCATCCTCGTCATCCTGTCGGGCCAGCGCAATCGCCCCGACCAGCGCAGCCGTCAGCAACACCGCGCCAATCTCAAACGGCAGGATGTAGTGCTTGATCAGGCTCTCGCCGATCAGCCGCGCCTGGTCGGTCAGCGCCGCATCTCGAACGGCGCCCCAATCCGTGTCGACCGCCACCCACAACGTCGAGATCATCACCAGGATCACCACCAGCGCGGCTGGAGCTGCCGTCTTCGTCTGCGAGTTATCCCGCTCCGCGCGTGGCGTCAGCATGATCGCGAACAGCATCAGCACCGAAATCGCGCCGACGTAAATCAACACCTGCACGACGGCGATGAAGTCCGCCGACAGTGTCAAGTACAGGCCGGCGACCCCGAGCATCGACATCACCAGCCAGATCACGGCATGAATCAGGTTGCGGCTGATCATGATCATCGACGCGCCACCGAGGGTCATCGCCGCCAGCGACCAGAACGCCAGGTGGAAACCAAAGTCACTCATCGTTAGTCGCCGCCCACCTGCAACTGTGGTTCCTCGCGGCGAGAGGCAATCTCGCTGGCGGCACGCAAGCCGCCAATCTGAGCGCCTGCCATCCGAATCCGCGCGGGACGTCGCAACGGAGCAGGACGCGCGACGCGAGCGAACAGCATGATTGCGCCCAGCGTCAGAGCGATATTGAACACCGCCATGATTGGCAGCGCCACCGTCGTGTCCCAGCCCTCCGAGATCAGCAGCGTCCGTTCAACGAACGCCACAACGACAAAGAGCAGCGTCGCCGGCACCAACGCCTTCCAGCAGAATCCCATCAACTGGTCCACCCGCAATCGAGGCAGCGTGCCGCGAGTCCAGATCAGCAAGAAGTACACCGCACCGGTCTTGACCAGCAGGATGATCCAACTCGGCACCCATTGGTCGAGCCCCCACAACCACCAACCACCAAGGAAGAACGTCGCAATGAAACCCGAAACAACCAGCGTGTTGCCAAGCTCGACGGCGTAAAACAGCCCAAAGCGCATCCCCGAGTACTCGGTGTGATACCCCGCGACAATCTCCGACTCCGCCTCCGAGATATCAGCCGGCGTCCGGTTCAACTCAGCCGATGCCGCGAAGAAGAACGCAATCGCCGAGAGCGGGAAGAGCAGGATGAAGATCACATCCTCCTGCTGCTGCCACTCGACAATCCCGTTGATCGACATCGTGCCCGAGAACACCACCAGCGTCAGCAGCGCCAGCACCATTGGGACTTCATAGGAGATCGACATCGCTACCGCACGCATCGCACCGAACAACGCGTACTTGTTGTTCGATGACCAACCGGCCATGAATAGCACCAGCACCGCAGTGCCCGACACCGCCAACAAGAACAGCACGCCGACGTTGAGGTCCGCCACCGACATCCGAGGCCCGAACGGCAACACGCCCCAGACCAGGATGCCCGGCACAAAGATCAGCACCGGCGGCAGGAAGAACAGCAACTTGTCGGCCGATCGCGGCGCGAGTTGCTCTTTGAGAATCAGCTTGACCGCATCCGCGACCGGCTGGAGCAGACCCTTCGGACCAACTCGGTTAGGGCCATAGCGCTGCTGGAACCGAGAAATCACCTTGCGTTCGACCCAGATCAGGATCAACAGGGTCGGACCAACCACCGCCAGGATCCCCAGCGCACCCAGCACGCCCGTCACGAGCGACGCCAACCAGTCCGGACCCCACTCGGCGATCCACTCAGTGATCAACCGCTGCAGGTTGTTCAGGTCGCGGAAGTCGTACCAGGCCCCCATCGTGGAGCCCAACACACTGCCCAGGGAGACCAGACTGCTCATCGATCGATCTCCCCCACCACGATGTCAATCGAACCCAGCGTCACGATCGCGTCGGCAAGGGTACCGCCAACCGACATTTCCTTCAGCGCCGTCAAATTGATCAGAGACGGAGGTCGGCAATGGAAGCGATACGGAGCCGGCCCGCCATCAGAGACCAGGTAGAAACCAAGTTCACCCCGAGGCGATTCCACCCGCGCATACGCCTCACCCGGCTCCGGTCGAGCATGCAGCGGAACATCCGCCAGCCAAGGACCATCAGGCAAGGTGTCGATCACCTGCCGGAGAATCCTCAGACTCTGCTTGACCTCAGCCATCCGCACCAGGAATCGGTCAAAGCAGTCGCCCTGCTCACCGACCGGCACGTCAAACTCATAGTTCTCATAGCCGCAATACGGATTCGCCTTACGCAGATCCCACGGCACACCGGTCGCCCGCAACACGGGTCCCGAAATCGACGAGTTAATCGCCATCTCAGGAGAAATCACGCCCACACCCCGCGCCCGAGCATGAAGAATCTCGTTCTCCATCAACAGCGCCTCGTAATCGGCGATCCGCTCCGGCATGTCCGCCAGGAACGATTCCAGCGTCGGCAACAGCTCATCGGGCAGGTCAAACGCGACCCCGCCGATTCGCATGTAGTTCGTCGTCAACCGAGCCCCACACGTCATCTCGAACATGTCCAGCACCCGCTCGCGGTCACGGAACATGTAGAACAGCGGAGTATGCCAGGCGCCGCAGTCGTTGATAAACGTGCCGTTCGCCATCGCATGCGACGCCACCCGCTGCAGCTCGGCAAACATCACTCGGATCGCCTGAGCCCGAGGCGGAACCTCGACCCCCAGCAACTCTTCAGCCGCCAGACAGTAAGCCAGGTTGTTCGACATCGCCGCTAGGTAGTCAATCCGGTCGGTGAAGGGAATGTTCTGCGTGTACGTGCGTTCCTCAGCTAGTTTCTCCATCGAGCGATGCAGATACCCAATCCGCATCTCCGCGTCCTGCACGATCTCGCCGTCCAGCGTCACCTTGAGCCGGAACACCCCATGCGTCGACGGATGCTGCGGCCCCAGGTTGACCACCACCGGCTCGGAGCCATCCCCAGTCGTCAGCGCCTCGATTGTCCCCTGCATCGCGAGCTGGGTGTCGTCGGCTGTGGTCACGACGATTCCTCGCTCTCTTCGGCGACAACCAGGTCGCCCTCAGGCTGCGGATCATTGGGGTGCATCGGACGCTGAGGCACGCTACCCGGCACCGGCCAGGCGTTCTCGGTGCTCTCGTGCGGGAAACCGGGCAAGCCGGCTCTGACCTGACCAGGCATCTGCAAGAAATCCTTACGCAGCGGATAACCCGGGAAGCCCTCCCAGAGGAACATCCGCCGCAGATCGGGATGACCCTCAAAGGAGATCCCGAACAGGTCATAGACTTCGCGCTCCTGCAAATGAGCGCCGTAGTAGAGCCCGGTCAACGTCGGCACCGACGGATCCTCACGATCCGTGACCCGTACCTTGACCTGCAAGATGTGATTCAGGTCCAGCGACTGCAGGTGATAGACCACTTCAAAGTGAATCTCCTGGTCAACGGCCGTCAGATTCGACAGGAAGACCAGGTCGCTCTCATCCGAGTCCCGCAACGCCTCCACCGACTCCACCAACCGCTCCGGCTCAAGGAACAGCACAGCGCCGTCAACACAGGCCGCTCCCGGAGCGCTCGCGTTGACGATCTCCATCGCCGACGTGGGGTCGTAAATGGCTGTCACGTCAGCGCCATTCCAGCGCTTGTCGGCGCCACTCGTAGACCAGCCCCAGGAACAGCACGCCAATAAAGATCAGCGCCGCCACCATGCCGGTCACGACCACCGAGTCCAGCGCCACGGCCAGCGGGAACAGGAAAATCACCTCAACGTCAAACAGCACAAAGATCAGCGCCACCAGGTAGTAGCGGAAGTTGAACTGAACCCAGGTCGGACCCTCGGTCTCAACCCCACACTCATAGGTGTCCGACTTGATCGCATTCGGCAATCGAGGCCGAAGACCAAACTTGAACATCGCCCAAGATGCCACCAGAGGGATCGACGGAAACACCGCAGCGAAGATCAGCAGGATGCCGAGGTGCCCGTACTGCTCCAGGACATTGTCCATCTGGTTTGACCCCGCTCCGGATCGGATACCCGCCGTCGATGGCGGGTGACTCTGAGGGAGTATATGCACCAGCTTCAACTCACTCAATTGGCTGTCGGACTGTGATCGGCGATCTGACTCGGCCATTGGGTCAAGCCCGAGGTGCTGATAACATGACGACTGCCCATTCATCTCACCAGTTAGATGCCTGCATGCTGATTGATCTTCACAACCACACGTGGCCGCGCTCGCACGATTCCGTGCTTGACCCCAAGGATCTCGCCATCCGGGCCAAGAACGCGGGGCTCGACGGTATCTCGTTCACCGAGCACGATGCGCTCTGGCCGCACGACGAGGTCCAGAAGATCGCCGAGGAAGTCGGCATCATCATCATCCCCGGTTGCGAAGTCTCGACTGATCCCGGTCACATCCTCGCCTGGGGCATGGACAAGTATGTCTTTGGGATGCACCGCGTCGAGCGCCTAGCCGAGCACGTCAACGAGCACGGCGGCGCGTTGGTCCTTGCCCATCCGTATCGGCGACAGATCGCCTGGAAGGACAATCCCGAGGACTGGAAGATCGCGATCGAGCGCGCGACCAGCAACAGCGCCATGGAACATGTCATCGCGCTCGAAATCCTCAACGGACGCGGGAAGGAACGCGAGAACCGCTTCTCCGCCGACCTCGCTGCCGAATCGGGCATGAACGGCACCGCCGGCACCGACTCCCATGCCGTCCACGACATCGGCAAGGTCGCGACCTGGTTCGAGACCGACACAATTGAGACCTGGCAGGACCTCGTCCGCGAACTCAAGACCGGCAACTTCTGCGCCGTTGACATGGCCACCGGCGAGGAGTTCGCCGTCCCCTTGAGGCCACCCAAGTTCAGGATCGTCCGAGCGAGCGCCAGCGGCGGCTAGACTTCGTTTCGTCCAGCCAGAACAAGGCGAACCCACCTCACAGACAAGGGAGGAGCCACATGGCAGATCAACAGTTTGAGTCGGCCATCACCGACGAAATGCGCGCCCTCATCGGCGTCAAGGGACCGGAGACGGTCAGCGAACTCACGACAACCAGCGTGCGCATGTTCGCTCGCTCCGTCGGCTACGTCGACCCGGTCTTCTACGACGAGGCCGTCGCTCGCGAGCGCGGCTTCCGCAGCCTGCCGGCGCCTCCGGGATACCTCGGAACGCCGATCTTCAACCCCGCCGATTCCGACCCCACCTTCGGCGGACGCCGCGGCGGTGGCGGATTCCGCTCGCCCTACCCGTTGGTCCTCAACGGTGGCACCGACATCGAGTACACCAACGAGCAAATCTGTGCCGGCGACACGCTCAGTTCTTCGACAGCGCTCGCTTCACTGAACGAGCGTTGGAGCGGCGCACTCGGCGTCCCCATGCTCATCCAGGTGTCAGAAACGACCTACACCAACCAGCACGGAACAGTCGTCGCGATCTCCCGCGGCACCGGCATTTCCTACCCGCGCCCCGGCGACTGATTCGCGACCACTTCCTGCACATCGCTTAGACTGTCAGCGAGCACTGAAGGAGACGAATCATGTCAAACGCAGTCCCAGACCAGATCTACTTCGAGGACATCGAAGTCGGTGACAGCATCCCGGAACTCGAGAAGAGCCCGACCAGCCAGCAGCTCGTCCAGTGGGCCGCCGGCTCCGGCGACTTCTACCAGATTCATTACGACACAAGCTACGCGCAGGACACGGGCCTCGACGACATCATCGTCCACGGCGCCCTGAAACACGCCTTCCTTGGCGAGCTGCTCTGGCGCTTCGCCGGACCCGAGGGTCAGGTCAAGCGAGTGCAGTGCTCCTACCGCGGCATGGACCCGGCCGCCCAGGGCCGCGAGTCTGCGCAGGAGAAGAAGTTCACCCTGCGCGGCACCGTCACCCGCAAGTACACCGAGGGCGAGCGCAACATCGTTGAGCTCAACATCGAAGGCGTCCGCGCCGACGGCTCAGTCAGCACCCCTGGCCAGGGCGTCGTCGTCCTTCCCACCCGCGGCTAATCGCCACGGCGAACCAACGAAGGCACCGCGTCTCCGGACGCGGTGCCTTCGTTGTCTGCAGAATGTGCAAATCTAAGGCCGGCGCGCAGCCCGCTGCTGGTACTGCCGATCCCAGAACCACTCCCTCAACACGTGCATCTGATGAAATCGGAGACGGCCGCGCCGTACCCTCCCACAATCCTTGAACCCCGCCGCGCTGAATGCGCGCTGCGCCCTCACGTTCCAGTCCAGCGTGTGCAGGTAGATCCGCGTGAGCGACGTGTTCGTGAAGACATAGTCAACCAGCAGTCGTACCGCTTCGCGACCGTAGCCGCCGTTCCAGCATGTGCGATCGCCCAGCAAAATGCCTAACTCCGTCTCCCGACGCTGGAAGTCGGTGTTGTAGTACATCACATTGCCGATATGCCGCGAATCGTCCAGCGCCTCGACGGCAAACGTAGAGCGGTAGACCGGCGTCGAACGAAGTTGCCAGGCGTACTGATTCCGGTATTGCTCGAATGTAAGTGGACTCGCCGTCGCCGCATCGAGCTCGGCCAATTCGACATCTGTACGCCAGATCCAATCCAACTTCGCGTCTTCGAGACGCTTGCGTCGCAACAACACCAGGCTGCCTTCAGCGACGACATCAGCCGGACTGGTCACCATCGCTTTCGACCCTGTTTCCGTTTCGCGGCCTGCTGAGACAGACGTAGGGTAGAACGGCTGTCAGGCCGGTGCAGGCCCCACACGGCGATCCAGCAGCGCGGCGGCGTCCTCCAACAGAGACGCCGTGTTTGGGTAACTGACCATCTTCATCGCGTCACCCAGACCAACCCAGCGCACATCGATGTGCTCGTCGTCATGATGCTCGAACGATCCGCCTGTGGGCTTCATCAACCAGAAGTGAACCGCCTTCTCGATTCGCGCCTCTTCGCCACTGAACGAGTAGCGCATCACGCCTATCTTCTCGTCTAGCTGCACCTGCAACCCCGTCTCTTCTGAAACCTCGCGCAGCGCAGTATCCGGCAGTTTCTCCCCGTTCTCGGGTGTGCCTTTGGGCAGTGACCATCGCCGTTGCGGAGTCTGAACCAGCACGACCTCAACTTCACCCTCGGTGTTGGTTTCTCGCCAGACGACGCCACCGGCACTGACGGCGATCCCTTTTCGGATGGACTTTGCTGATCTCGTTGTCCTTCGATGTACTGTTCCGGTTCGGCGCTGATAGGTGCTGCGCACGCCTCGGCTCCTCGTCAATTCGTAAATCCACAATTTTCAATCTATCAGAGAGTCGCCAGGTGCTCGCTGTTCCCCGCAGAAAATCATGTGGGCGACGTGTCCTCCTACTCGCTGGCCCATCGGAACGGGTCTCGACCCAGTGAGAGATCATCCATGTCATCGGGCCAGGTCGCCTCCTCGAGTGCCGACTGCGCTGTCGTGCGCACGGCCGGATCTGGATGGGTCCGCAGTTGTTCCAGTTCTTCGACCGCTTCCTCACTGCCGATCTCCCCCAGCGCTGCTACGGCGCTGCGAATCAGCTCCTCAGACGCCGACGGATCATCGAACAGCTCCAGCAACATCGGCGCGCCTTCTTCCGAACCGATCTCACCGATCGCCTGGACGGCCGCTAACCGTTCGTCCTCATCTTCCGCGACCAGCGAACCTTCCAGAACCGGCAACCAGTAGGGGTCAGCGTTGCGGCCCATGGCTTGCACGGCACCGAGATGCAGGGCGGCTGCGTCGCTGTCGAACGCGTCTTCGATCAGCTCAGTCACCCACGACTCAGACACCACCCCGACTCCCGACAGCGCGGAGGCTCGAACCTCCTCGTCCTCCCTCGCGTCCTTCACAACTGAACGCAACGTGTCGATCACGTCGCCGGCATCTTCGCTCGAAGCCCAGCCCAACTCGACCCGCATCGCCACCTCCCCGAGCGCGGTCACCGCTTCGCGGCGCACTCCGGTCTCCTCCTCGTCCGACCGCACCGTGGCGAGCAAGCCCTGCGTGGCACCTGCAGTCTCGCAGAGTGCCAGACCGCCGACCGCCATCGTCCGCACGGAAGCATCATCGTCTGCCAGCATCGCGCCGAAAAAGACCGTGAAATCGTATCCACCGAACTCGGCGCCGACCTGCCGAAGACGATCGAGTAAGGCGAATCGCTCGGCCGAATCGAGTTCACCTAGCTGGTCACGGACAACCTGCTCCGAGCCAGCGGCGAGGCGTGAGACGGCATGCAGGTCCTCGGGTTCCAGTTCAACCACACCTGAATTGATCGCGCCGACGACACGGCGCAACCCGTCGAGCGGTTCGGCTGCATCCTGATGACCGGTCGTCTGTGTCATCAATCCTCCACGGTCGGAGCGCGTTCCATCAATACACGAATCGCCTTGCGTGGTTCCAGGCCCTCGAACAGCACTCGAGAAACCACCACCGCGACCGGCATCTGGACGCCGAGCGCCTCAGCGACTTCCAGCACAACGCGTGTTGTCTCGACGCCCTCGACGACATGTGGATTGTCCGCCATCGCCTGCGCCAGGGTCATGCCACTTCCGATCCTCTCGCCCACCGTCCGATTGCGTGAGCGTGGGCTGCTCGCGGTGGCCAGCAGGTCGCCCAGACCGGCCAACCCAGAAAACGTTGCAGGGGAGGCGCCCATCGCCACGCCCAGTCGCGCGATCTCGGAGAGACCACGCGTCATCAAGGCAGCGCGTGCGTTATCGCCGACATCCAATCCGGTTGCCGTGCCCACCGCGATCGCGATCACGTTCTTCAGCGCGCCGCCCACTTCAACGCCGACCACATCCTCGTTTGTGTAGACGCGGAAGGACGATGAGTTCAACGACTCTTGCAGCCGCTCTCGAACTGGCTGGTCCGCAGAAGCCACGACGGTCGTCGCGGGCAAACCGCGTGCCACCTCTCTGGCGATGTTCGGCCCGGAGACCGCTCCCACTCGCGCCTGGCGCCCGGCCAGTTCCAGTTCCTGGCTCAGCACCTGCGTCATTCGCAAATGCGAACCCTTTTCCAACCCCTTGGCTGCCGACGCATGCACGGTGTCTCCCGGCGTTAGCTTTGGCAGGACGTTACGCACGTTCTCTCGGAGTCGTTGCGACGGCGTGGCCCAGATCACGACCGGCGGCGGTGTTCCCGATGCATCGGCGGTGAAGATCAGACCGTCCGGCAGTGGAATACCCGGCAGCAGCCGTCGATGCTCTCGTGCCGCTGCCAGTTCCTCGGCCTCATCTTCTGTCCGGCACAGGACGACGGCCTCATTCCCCGCGCGGTCTGCGCACGACGCGAGCGTGCAACCCCACGAGGTGGCGCCGACGATCATCACGCGCATTATGTCGACCTCGCCATCGACAGCACCCGCTCGGTTCCTGCCGCGATCCGTCCAATGTTGTCCCTGTGACCCCAGAACACTAGAACCCACGTACCCATGGCATATGCAATGTATGCGTCGGGCGCAGCACCGAAGACAGCCAACACCGCGATACCAACTGCCGCCGACGTGGCACCGGTCAGGGTCGCCAGCGACATTACTCGGATGTGTAGCAGAATCGGTAGCGCCGAACCGAGGGCGAAGAGGGCACCCATCGGCATGATGGCAATCGTACCGCCCAAGGCGGTCGCAGCCCCGCGACCGCCTCGAAATCCTGCAAACAGCGGAAACTGATGTCCAAGCACCGCTGCCAGACCTCCTACGACCTCGCCGGTTGGGCTGTCCCAAACGGCCATCACGGTCAAGATCGGCAGCGCCCCCTTGAGCGCATCGAGCACCAGCACCGTGACCGACCAGCGAATCCCCAGAGCCCGGAAGGTGTTCGTTGCACCGGTGCGTCCGCTGCCCGACGCGCGAATATCGCCCTCTCCACGCCATTGGCCAATCCATAGCCCGGTAGGGATCGAACCAAGCAGATAGCCGATAACTCCGCCAACAATCCAGGCCTCAACCACGTCGTCCACCTCCGCCGTCAGCCTCCGTCGGTTCCCGACCACGCAACACGCATCGCAATGGCGTTCCGTCAAATCCAAAGGTGCGCCGAATTCGCCCCATCAGGAATCGCTCGTAGGAAAAGTGGACAGCGTCCGGGTAGTTCACAAAAAAAGTGAAGGTCGGCGGGGCAAAGTCGGTCTGCACGCCGTAGTAGAAGCGAATGCGCTTTCCGCGATAGGTGGCCGGCGGGCGTTCAACCTGCGCCTGACGCAGCATAGCGTTCAACCGAGGTGTCGGAATCCGCTGGCGCCGCGCTTCCGCAACATGGAGAGCAGCGGCGACGACACTGTCGACCGCACTTCCAGTCAACGCAGAAATCCAGACAATCGGCGCCCAACTCACGAATCGCGCCCGACCGGCAAGCTGGCGCTCCCGGCTGTCGCGCAGTCCGTCCTGTTCATTGACGAGATCCGACTTGTTCATCACAATGACGATTCCGGCGCCGTCTTCCATGGCCATACCGAGCACGTGTAGGTCCTGGGATGTGACTCCTTCGAAAGCGTCGATAACGACAGCCGATACGTCGGCTCGCCGGACTGCCGCACCGGCTCGCCGGACCGATGCCCGTTCGATGCCTGGCGCGACCCTGCCCGGTCGTCTGATTCCCGCTGTGTCGACGAGCGATACCCGCTCGCCGCCGAAGCTGAGCAACGTGTCTACCGCGTCGCGGGTTGTGCCAGGGACTTCCGAGACGATCATTCGCTCGTCTCGAAGCAGCGCATTGACCAGGGATGACTTGCCCACATTCGGCCGACCGACGATCGCCAACCGGCAAGCGAGATCATCGGCCTCGATGGGTTCGCTAACGGCGAGCGTGGCCGTTATACGATCCAACAGATCGTCGATCCAGCGTCCGTGATGCGCAGAGATCCCTATTGGTTCGCCAAGTCCCAATCCGAAGAACTGAGAAGCCTCCGCGGCAAGCAGGTCGTTGTCCGCTTTGTTGGCACAGACGGTAACTGGCTGCACAGCCTTTCGCAGTAGTGCGGCCACATCTTCGTCCGCGGGAAGCGGTCCCGCCTGCACATCGACCACGAGGACGATTGCGTCTGCCTCGGACATCGCCTGCTCGACCTGTTCGGCGACCGACGTCGCGAATGGACCAGTGAGCTGTTCACCCAGCAGGCCTCCCGTGTCGATCACCGAGAAGTGCTGGCCTCGCCATTCGGTATCGGCGTAGTTGCGATCTCGGGTCGTTCCCGGCTCGCCACGAACGATGGCCTGGCGCCTCCTGGCCAGCCGATTGAACAACGTTGACTTGCCAACATTCGGTCGGCCGACGATGGCGACAGTGGGCAAAACATTGCCCGGAACAGCACGCACGTCAACCTGAGGCCGTGAACCGGCAATCTCGTCACTCATCCTCCACCTCCTCCGACATATCAGTCTCGCCGTCCGTTGTAGCTTGGTCTTCAGCAGCCCCGTCCTCTTCATCAACGCCGCCTTCGTCGTCCGCCCCATTCTCGTCTTCCTGTTCGGCTGGGGGAGGGGCCGGGAGAGGAAGCGCCGCCAGGGTGACTATCACCCGATCCGGGGTCAGCTCAACCAACTCCAGCCCGGGCGGCGCATTCCAGCGCAGGTCGATTCGATGACGTCCCACGCCGTAGTCGCTCAAGTCCACGGTGATCGGAGCAAGTGGGCCTGCCAACTCCGAGATTATGGCAATCGGACCGCGAAGGGTCACGTTCACGCTATCTGGACTCGCTAGCGCGAGCCGCAGACTTTCCGGCACTGCGTGAGTTTGCACCTCGACCGGGAGTGTGACCGTTGTGATAAGCGGCTCGATCACCACCACAACGCGAACTGCGGTCTCGGTATCGCCGGCGGCAGGAGCGTCGTCACCGAACACCAGCTCGGCGATTGTCACCAGGGTTCCACTCATTCCTGAGATGTCGAGGGGTTGCGTTTTGACCTCAACTTCATCGTCGAGCACATCAACCGAGACCAAGACATCGACTGTTGCCGGAGTCGCGCGCACCGTTCGCACTCTGTATCCATCAGCTGGTGTGCCGACCACATCAGGGAGAATCGATGCCGTGCGTCGGAACACTTCCTGGACTATCGGGACCCGCACATTAGCGACTCGAGGGCTGACCAAGACCTGTGTAACTGCACCGCCGGACGCCGTTCGTGCTTCCAGGGCGACATCGCGCTCGATAGATGCTTCCGCCCCGCCCAGATCGAGTCTTGCGACCACCGAATCGACTGCATCAACCTCTGATGCGATCCCCGAAACGATTGCGGTGTCAGGCGTCACCTCAGGCGTTCCGACGCGGAATCCAAGCTGGGGAAGGTTCGAAGGCTCCACCACCACCGGGACTTCGCGCTCCACGGTTTCCTGGAGGATGACAACGACAGTCTCCGGCTGTACCGCCCTCACTCGTACGTCGCCTTCGATCGCCTCGACTCGTACCGGCAGACTGTGCCGACCGGCGGCTCGATTCCTCAGCGATACCGTCGCCAGAAAGTGCTCCGGACGTGCGACCTCGAGATCCGCCTCGCGACCGACGACCGTCAAGGTCACGGGCAACGGCTCTCCAGCGACTACCAAGTTAGATCCCAATTCGCGAACCTCAACCTGCAAGGAGAAACCGAGCCGCTCTTCGATTTCACGATTCTCGGCGTCGGCGATCACAAACCAGACTGCCAGCGCCAACACTATGACTGTGACCAGCAGCGTCGCTTCTTGCGCCGCGCGTCTCACTCACAACCCCGTTGCGTCTCCGCCGGCTGCCGACGGCGTTTCAGGACGGCGCCCCAGGTTCCTGCTCCAGAGACGCACATTCAAGCGGTCGCCCCAGCGACCGGAGCGTAGATGCTTCGCCAGCATCTCTTCCAGTTCGGAACCTGTCATCGGCGGGGAGAGCAATCCGCCCGCAGCGAGCGATATGGCACCGGTTTCTTCCGACACGACGACCGCGATCGCATCCGTTTCTTCGGAAATCGTCAGCGCGGCGCGATGGCGAGTTCCCAAGTGCCCACCAAACAGGCCGTTGCTCTGCTCGCGATTTGCGAAGTCGCCGGCCGGCGTCGGCAGGATGACGGCAGCAGCGACGACTTCGGAAGGACGCAGCAAAACCGCTCCGTCATGAAGGGGTGAGCCCGGCCAAAAGATGCTCTCAAGCAGGTCAATTGTCGGCGCTGCGCCAAGTCGGACACCGGCCTCCGCCAGCTCCTCGAGTCCAGTGTCCCGCTCGAACACGAAGAGTCCGCCGACGCCGTTCTGCGACAGTCGGTGAGCGACCGTCGCAGTAACCGGGATCAGTGAGCGATACGGCTGTCCGCTCATGCCCCAATGCTTGATCCCTCCTGCTCGACCAACGTGCTCAAACGCCCGGCGAAACTCGGGCTGAAACACCAACAACACCACGATCAAGAGCACGGCCAGCGCGTTGTCCACGATCCAGTTCAGCACCACCGAGTCCACCACCCGGCCGATGACTACGATCGCCACGACGACCAGAACCATCCCGCGTACCACGGACATTGCGGTCGTACCGCGCAACAGTCTCAGGCCGGCGTAGAACACGACGGCAATCGCGGTGACCTCGAGGGCGTTGGTCCAGCTGAAGTCGCCGAATGCGATCTGAATGTCGTTGATCAATCCGTCCACGACATTCGCCTCTGTTCTCTATCGAGTCCCGAACCAGATTCGACGCTCGCCATGCTAAGCGAACGGCGAAGCTCACAGCGGTCTAGGCGAAGAGCCAAGCCAACAGCGCCTGCTGCGCGTGCAGCCGGTTCTCGGCCTGATCCAGCACGATCGACTGCGGGCCATCCAGCACGTCGTCGGTGATCTCCTCACCGCGATGCGCCGGGAGACAGTGCATCACGCACGCTTCAGGCGAAGCTTTGCCAACCAGATCGACATCGACTTGGTAGCCCGTGAATGCCTCGAGCCTCTGCTTTGATTCGAGTTCCTGCCCCATTGACGTCCACGTGTCGGTATAGACAATATCGGCGCCCTTGACCGCTTCATTCGGATCGGCGATGGCGGTCACGGAACCCCCGGAAGCAGCGGCCCGTTGCGACGCGGCCGTGAGGGTGGCCTCGTCGAGTTCATAGCCTGAGGGCGAGGCGATGCGCACATCCATGCCTTCGCCCGCCGCCGCGATCACCAGCGACCTTGCCACATTGTTACCGTCGCCGACATATGCCAGCGTCCGTCCTGCGGCGCCTCCGTGTTCGCGGATGGTCAGCACATCGGCCAACGCCTGACAGGGATGCTCCCAGTCGCTGAGTGCGTTCACGATCGGCACGCGGGAGGACTCGGCGAGGCGCTTGAGGTTGCTCTGATCGAAGGTACGGCAGATGATCAGATCGCAATACCGCCCCGCCACCCCACCCACGTCCTCGGGCGATTCACGCTCGCCCAGACCGACCTCGGGAGGCGACAGATACAGGGCTCGCCCGCCGAGGTTGTCGACGGCCAGCTCAAAGGACACGCGGGTTCGGAGCGACGGCTTCTGGAAGATCAACAACGCCGTTTTACCCGCCAGCGGCCTGCCACCGGACTCGGCGCCTGCCTTCGTGCGCAGCGCCAGATCCAAGACCTGACCGACCTCGGAGGCGGAAAGATCAGCGACCGTCAACACCGAGCGAGCCATGCCTCGACCACCTCTCAAATCCAACTGTACCGGTCACGAGATTCACTTTTCGCGTCACCTTCGTCTAGTGTCTTATCCGTCCTGTGGAATCAAGACGGATCGGCGATTCGCCATGTCGCTCTGGTCGGAAATCCGCCCGCCGAACCCAACCGTTAGCCACGACCGACGCAACCGTTTACGAGCGCGTTGGCCGCTTCGCAAAGCGGTCGCCTTCGTGCCACTGGGCCTAGCACTGGTCGCGGCCTTCGCGTGTCTAGGGCTGGTTGCCGTTCAACAATCGAGATTAGATGAGCCGCTGGTTGTCCAATCGATTGACTTGCCCACGATGGCTGACCCCAGCTTGATCGACCTGAATACCGCCACGGTCGCCGAACTGGCCACCCTGCCGGGAGTTGGCGAAACTAGGGCGAGAGCGATCATCGCCTCGCGCGAGCGAGCCCAGTTCAGTTCGCTGGTCGACCTGGTCGATCGTGGCATCCTCCGTCCGTCGGAACTCGCCGCCATCGCGGAACTGGCAACCGTCTATGTCTCATTCGATTAGGTCGCTAAGACGGTTCGCTTTGCCGCTCAGGCTGCCCTATCAGCCGCCGCTGCTGCTCTGGACGCTTGCGTTCACTTTCGGCTCAGTCCTCTCGCTCCTCGGCGCCGATCCCTGGATCGCTGCCGTGGCAACGGCAGCCGTGGCATTGGCAGCGCTCGCTTCAGCATCTGCGACCCCGAGATCTTCCAGATTCTGGCGCATCAACGTCGCCTTGATCGTGATTGCACCCGCGCTGATTGCCGCCGGCTCTTGGCGCGCCGAGTCGACGTCGCTCGAGCCGGACAGTATCGCCTGGATCGACTTGCCCGAACAGGTCGTGCAACTCCAGGGAGTGGTTGCAGACGATCCGGTCTACCGGTCCGAAAGCCAACGTCTGTTGCTCGACGCAACCTCCGTTTCGCTTGGAGCGGAACAGTGGTTGATACGCGACCGAGTCCAGTTGCAGATTCCCGAACCGTTCCAGGTTGAACCGGGCGACGAAATCACAGTGAGAGCGGTGATCACTCCTGTTGGTGGCAGCGACGATGATTATCTCGTGTGGCTTGCCAATCAGCGCGTGGCCGCCTCCGCGACTGCGAGACCCGGAGGAGTTCGCCTGGTAGCGAAGGATCGGCTTTCCTGGTGGGAGTCGACGGCCTCCGACATTCGCCAAGCATTGAACCGTAGTCTCGGCGACGCACTTCCTCCGCCGCTTTCCGGCGTCGCTCAGGGAATGATCACCGGGCGACGTGACGCGATTGACCCGGACCTGCGCTCCGATCTCAACGATACGTCACTTTCTCATCTCATCGTCATTTCGGGAAGCAATCTGACTTTGCTCACGGCGATCGTAATGACGGCCTCAGCCTGGCTCCTGGGCCGCCGAGCGGCCGCGCTGCTGGCCATCTTCGCCGCGCTGTCCTATGGCATTCTGATAGGGCCCGACCCTCCGGTGCAGCGGGCTATGTGGATGGCGATCGTGTTCGCGACCGCCCATCTGCTGGGACGCGGCTCGTCGGCGCCTTATGTCCTCGTAGGTTCAGCGGGGCTCATGGTCGGGCTTGAGCCTCACATCTTGCTTGATCTGTCATTCCAGCTCACGCTGGCCGGGACGCTTGGCATTGTGCTGCTGATGCCTGCGCTGTCGCATGGATTCCTCAGCGGTGAGCAGGGTGTGATCGCGTCGATTCGTGATGCCGCTCTCGTCACCTTTGTGGCGGGACTCGCCACGATGCCGCTAATCGTCCTGCAATTCGAGCGTGCGGCGTTGATTGGGCTCCCGGCGAACCTGTTGGTCACACCGCTGTTCAGCTGGATGTTGCTCGGCTCGGTTGCCACTGCGGTCATTGGTCTTATCTCTGAGGCCGCTGCACTTGTACTCGGCTGGCCGTTGGCCTGGTTGCCGCTTCGCTGGCTTGTGTTGGTGACCGAGCATGCAGCCCAAGCTCCAGGCGCCGGCGTTCCGATTGCGGGCTTCAATCATTGGCACTTGCTCCTGATCTACGCAGCCGTGCTCGCCGTTGCCTGGCGTCCACATCGCGAGCGGGTGGGGCGCTGGTATCGCAGACCGACAAGGAACAACTTCTCTGGCTTACTCGCCCGGGTGCTTCCATCTCCTCTGGAGATCGTTCCTGGGCTGCACGCCCACCTGATGCTGATATTCGCGACTGGCGCCGCCTCGGCGCTGGCGGGCGTGCTCTGGTTGTCGGCACTGTCCGACAGCGACGACCGGTTGCGCGTCCATTTCATCGATGTCGGACAGGGTGACGCGACCTTGTTGGTCACGCCGGAAGGACGTTCGGTCCTAATCGACACCGGCGAACGTGCTGACGCCATCCTCGCAGCGTTACGCGTGCATCTGCCTGACGGCGCGCGATCGATCGACTTGGTTGCGATTACGCATCCTCAATCCGACCATGGAGAGGCGCTGTGGCCAATCCTCGAGCACTACGACGTCGGTCACCTGCTGGTGAATCGATACGTCGAGACGACTCGGTTCGGCCGGCGGCTAATCGGACTGGCGAGACAGCATGACATTGCCACTATCACCGCTCAACCCGGTCAGCGAATCGTGGTTCCGGGCCGCGTCGACCTCCGGCTTGATGTGCTCTGGCCGCCTGTTGAGGGATTGCCCAGGAGCTACCTCGCCGATCCAAACTCCACATCCACCGTTCTGAGAGCAAGTTTCGGCGATGCGGTGTTCCTGTTCACCGGCGACATCAATGTGCAACAGGAACTTGATCTGGTGCGTAAATCCTGCGCCGGTACCGTTCGCCGATGCGACATCCGAGCAGATGTGCTCAAGGTGTCGCATCAGGGCAGCCGGTTTTCCTCGGCCAGCCTCTTCCTGGAGACGGTACGACCGACGGTGGCGGTCGTGAGCGCCGGATTAAACAACCCGCACGGACATCCTCACCCCGAGGTTGTGGCCAATTTGGTTCGGATCGGCGCGATCTTGCTGATCACGGCGGAGAGTGGGAACATTTCGTTGAGTACCGAGGGGCGGTCTATGAGCCTCACGACGGAGCGCTGAATCTTCGATATCGTCGCAACACGTGCCTGAGTGTTCAGGCACGTCAATCCGTGCCGGGATGGCGGAATTGGCAGACGCGGCGGACTTAAAATCCGCTGGCCTATTGGCCGTGTGGGTTCGAGCCCCTCTCCCGGTACCACTCTCCAACGCCTAACTACAAAGCACTAGACTCCACAGCGCAACGGCGCGCCCACGCCACTCGCCAAGCGCCGTGCCCTGAAAGGATGTCGCGATGAAAGCCGCTGTGTTCCACGGCCCAAACCAGGATTTGACCATCGAAGACGTTGACGTCTCCAAGCCAGGCCCGCGCGAGGTGCTCGTTAAGACGGGCGCGTCGGGTGTCTGCCACTCCGACCTTCACTTTGTCGAAGGGCTCTATCCCTTCCAAGCGCCCGGCATCCTTGGGCACGAAGCTGCCGGCATCGTCGAAGAGGTCGGCGAACTCGTCCAGCAGTTCAAGGCCGGTGACCACGTCATCATGTGCCTCTCTGTCTTCTGCGGAAACTGTTCATATTGCCTCAGCGGCCGCCCAAACCTTTGCCGCAGCCCAGAAACCCAGCGTCGACCCGACGAGGACCCGCGCCTGTCCTGGAACGGTAATCCCGTCGCGCAGTTCGCCAACCTCTCGACTTACGCCGAGTACACCCTGGTCCACGAGAACGCGCTCGTCTACGTCGACGACGAGATGCCGCTCGAACAGGCAGCGTTGATTGGTTGCGGCGTGATGACTGGCGCTGGCGCCGCGCTCAACACCGCCAAGGTGCATCACGGCAGCACGGTCGCCGTCTTCGGCGCCGGCGGCGTTGGACTCTCCGCGATCCAGGGCGCACGGATCGCCGGAGCCAAGCAGATCATTGCCGTCGACCTGCACGAACACAAACTCGCGCTTGCCCGCGAGCTTGGCGCGACGCACTCAGTGGACGCCTCCAGCGGCGACCCAGTCGCGCAGATTCAGGACATGACCGACGGCGAGGGTGTCGACTTCTCATTCGAAGCGATCGGCCTGAAGACGGTCGCCGAGCAGTGCTTCGCATCGATCAAGCGCGGCGGCGTCGCCACCATTATCGGCATGGTGCCGCTGGGCCAGACGCTCGAAATCCCGGCGCACGAGCTCCTCTCGGAGAAAGTGCTCCAGGGCTCAAGCATGGGCAGCAACCGATTCCGTACCGACATGCCCAACCTGGTCGAGTACTACCGCCAGGGCCGCCTGATGCTCGACGAGATGGTTAGCGTCACCGCGCCACTCGAGGACATCAACGAAGCCTTCCGTGCCATGAAGGCCGGAGAGGTCGCCCGCACCGTCCTCACCAGCTTCTAGTCGACTGGGACTACAACCGCACAGACGGCAAGGGCGGCCCCTGTGGCCGCCCTTGCTGTTCTATGTCCCCGCCTTATGCGGGGACCCGTTCTCTTCTTGCATTGACCTGTACGCTGACCCTGACGGAGGGGTGGCCGAGCGGACGAAGGCGGCGGTCTTGAAAACCGTTAGGCGTGCAAGCGTCTCGGGGGTTCGAATCCCTCCCCCTCCGCCAGCAACGAAACTTCGCTAGTCCTCTGTTCCGGCGATCGTCCGAGCCACCGTCAACACCGCTTCCACCGTCGTTGGCTGCGGCAATCCGGCGCCACCATGATGCGCCGCGACTCGCACGCTCGATGCCGAGGGCGCGATTTCGAACTGAAGCGTCTGCGGCTCATTCAGCACCACCGTCACCCAGCGTGCCACTCGATCACTGGCAGAGAGCAACGAAACCACCTCGGACGCTCCTGCACCGGTCGCGTCAAACGGACGCCAGGCAAATGACCCACGGTCCTCCGGCTGCGCCAAGATTGGTGTCGCCCAGCTCGACGGCCATTCTTCAGGCAAGTCCGATCGATCTAGGGTCACGTGTATCCCGGTGACAGAGATCTTGCCCATGTGTCCGGCAGCGTCACCGCCAATCCGCGAAGCCACCACATGGCGCAACGGCGCAGCATCTGGTTCCAACTCGATCACCGCGAGCGCCCGGGTTCCACGCGGCAGATGGAGCTCGCGAACGACGCCGTCAGCGTCGGGAGCCGGCTGACCGCTGACGCGTCGCTTGGCCAGCATGTCGATGACCGCATCCGTCGCTTCAGGATCAGGACCTCGCCGAGCGAATCGCCGGAGTGTGCGGCGCAGAATGCTCACGCGTCCTCCTTGCCGAGTGCGCCATAATGCTACGCGCTGAAGAGGAGGCCGCTCATGCTGGTCGTCATGCGTCGATTCTGGATCCAGAAAGGCTCGTTCGACGAGTTCGAACGACTCAGCCGAGAAGAGATCTGGCCACCGATCGAAGCTGCCGGTGCCCGAATCCTCGGCATGTTCCGCGCGGAGGAGCCCCATCCCAACGATGAGGTGACCGAGCCTTGCGACATGGTCGTGCTACTCACGCAGTACACCGACCATGACCATTGGCGCGCGACTCGGGCCCGTCAAGACTCCTGGAGGGGTCCGGATGACGTCCGGGCCAAACTCGCTAACGGAGGCCGCGCCCGACACCAGCTCACCCTGGCCACCCATCCGACCTTTACCGAGCCGGTACATGTGAAAGTCGGCGGTCCCTTCTTTACCTGGAAGGAGGAGCCGATGGGGAGTGTCGAGTAGCGTCCTTCTTCGCAAACAGAGAGAACATCAGCGGCAACCGCAGGTCGGCCGTCCCCTCACGATCGGGCAGGCGCCAGATGCCTCGCTCGGCCTCGACGAGCCAGGGCAGCGCTCGATAGACGGTCCAATCCTGCTCGTGCAGGAACTCGACCTGCAAACCGGCGTCAATCACCGCCGACACGATTTCGCCCAGGCTGTGATTCCACTCGTAGGAATCGTGGTGTTCCAGCGACGCTGAGTCGTCGGCGTAATCTTCACTCCCGGCCCAATGTTGCGGCTGCGTCGTCTCGAAGTATGGGTAGAGCAGTCTCAATTCTCCCGGGGCAGATTCATCGTCCAGCGTCTGCGTTACCGGATGGACGTCGCGCACATAGAGCTTGCCGCCCTCTCGCAGGAATCCGGCACAGACCTGCGCCCAGCCGGTGATGTCGGGTAACCAGCACAATGCGCCAAGGTTGACGTAGACGATGTCGAATGTGCTCAGTCGATTGGCCAAGACATCCGGCGACGCATATAACTCCGACTCGACAAACTCTGCTGGCAGACCAGCGCGTTTCGCGATCTCCTTTGCGGTCTTGACCGCCGATGCCGCGAAATCCACTCCGACTACGTCGGCGCCCATCCGAGCCCAGGACAACGTGTCGAGCCCGAAGTGACACTGCAAATGGAGCAGCGACTTTCCGGCGACGTCGCCGACTTCCTGATGGTCAAGCTCCAGCAGCGTCGACTCGCCGGCCAGGAACCGATCAACGCCATAGAAATCCGAGGCGGCGTGAATCGCGACCGACTCGTCCCAACGAGCCCGATTGGCCTCGCGATACGGGTCAAGCGATGACACGCGAACCCATCCGCGACGCCAGCACCTCCGGCAGAATCACTGAACCGTCTGACTGCTGACCGTTCTCCAACAGCGCGGCAATCGTGCGTGGCAGGGCCAATCCGGATCCGTTCAATGTGTGGACGAACCGCGTGCCCTTCTTCTCAGAAGGCCGGTAGCGGATGTTCGCCCTGCGCGCCTGGAAGTCGGTGCAATTCGAGACGCTGGAGACTTCGAGCCACTCTTGAGCACCCGGTGCCCAGATCTCCAGGTCGTAGCTCACTGACGCGTTGAAGCCAATGTCGCCGCTGCAGATCTGCAGGACGCGATACTCGAGTTCGAGACCCTGCAGCAGGGACTCGGCCGAGGCGAGCATCTCGTCCAGCGCTGACGCCGACGCCTCAGGCGTCGTGAACTGATACATCTCGACCTTTTCGAATTGATGCACCCGCTTGATCCCGCGCACGTCCCGACCGGCGCTGGTCTTCTCGCGTCTGAAGCATGGCGTATGCGCCGCGTATCGAATCGGCAGTTGTTCCTCCGCGAGAATCTCGTCTGCATGCATGTTGGTCAGGGGCACCTCGGCTGTTGGGACGAAGTAGTAGTCCTCTTCCTCGTCCCGATAGAGATTGTCGCGGAACTTTGGCAGTTGCCCGGATGCACGCATTGCTTCTTCTCGGACCATCGCCGGGACGTAGCACTCCTCGTAGCCGGTCGCACCGTGAGAGTCGAGGAACCAACCAATCAGCGCTCGCTGTAAGCGGGCTCCCGCTCCCCGGAGTGCGTACATTCGCGAGCCGGACATTGCGGCGGCACGCTCGATGTCGATGATTCCGAGCCGTTCACCGATCTCCCAATGCGGTTTCGGTTCGAAGTCAAAGGCACGCCGCGTTCCCCACTCGCGGACGACGACGTTGGATTCCTCGTCCTCGCCGTCGGGGGTCTC
>DAOUHS010000152.1:0-1920 GCA_034428415.1 Dehalococcoidia bacterium | reverse complement strand
CCTCGCAGGTCAACATCCCTGAGGAGATGATCGACGACCCGCAGGTCCAGGCGCTGGGCATCATGGTCGACCTCGAGCATCCACTCACCGGACCCGAGCGGATGGTCGGTCCGCCGTTCAATATGTCCGCGACTCCGCCGCAAGCCGAGGGCGCATCACCTCCGCTCGACGGCGACACCGACGAAGTGCTGATCGAGTACGGATACAGCGCTGAGGAAGTCGCAGCGCTCCGCTCATCCGGCGCAATCGGCTTGCCTGGCGACAGTTAGGAGTCGCGAATGCCCGGTCCGCTGGACGGAATCAAGGTCCTCGAACTCACCCAGATCATCGCTGGGCCGATGTGCGGCGTGATGCTCTCCGATCTTGGCGCCGACGTCGTCAAGGTCGAGTCGCCGGCCGGCGACGGGACCCGCGTCATCGGTCAATTCATGCCTCACGAATCCAAGGCGTTCCACGTCTTCAACCGAGGCAAGCGAGGCATGGTCCTCAACCTGCAGACCGACGACGGGCGCAAAGTCCTCCACCGCCTGATTCGAGACTTCGACGTCTTCCTGATCAATGCCCGACCAGGCGTACCGCAGCGGCTGGGGGTCGATTACGAGTCATTGAGATCGTTCAACGATCGGCTGATCTTTCTGTCAAACACGGCATTCGGCCCGGAAGGACCGTCGGCCGGACGCGCGGGCGCGGACATCATCGCGCAGGCCTACTCGGGCTTGATGGTTGGCGACGAAAAGGTGGACGAGCAAGGCAACCCGGTGCTGATTACGGCGACGACGCCGGCCGATATCGGCGCATCCTGGACCAGCGCGGTCGCAGTCTGTGCGGCGTTGTTCCATCGCGAGCGGACCGGACGCGGACAGCTGATTGAAACGTCACTGCTTGGCGCGGCGCTCACGCTGCAGAACTTCGCGTCCGCCAGGCTGCCGGTCAGCGACGCGACCTTTCTTCAGCCATCGCTCGATGCAGTGCAGCAGGTTCGCGAACAGGGCGGGACGTACCTGGAACTGCTCGAAGCGCGGACCGGCACGCGATCCACGATCGGCGCGGCTTATCTACTCTACTACGGCGGCTACCAGACGTCCGACGGCGCGATCATGCTCGGCTGCCTGACGCCGCAGAATCGACAGCAGGTCAGGAATGCGCTTGGACTGACCGAAGCGGAAGATCCGACCGATATGGAACAGTTCAATCCGCTCGACGATGGTTCCGCGGCCATCGTGGATGCGGTCCGCGAGCGAATCTCGCTTCGATTTCGCAGCGATACGACGGCCAACTGGGTCGCCAAACTGGACGCCAGCGGCGCGCCTGCCTCGCAGGTCAACATCCCTGAGGACATGGTTGACGATCCACAGGTCCAGGCCATCCGCGCAATCGCCGAGATCGAGCATCCACTCACAGGTCCAGAGCGAATGGTCGGACCGGTCTATCGCATGTCGGACTCGCCGCCTGCGGCCAGGGGTCCTTCACCAACCTTCGACGGCGACACCGACGACATCCTTCGCGAGCACGGCTACAGCGAGGAAGAAATTTCCGCACTGCGAGATGCAGGAGCCGTCGGAGATTCCGCGACCGCCTGAACGTGCTCAGCCACCCGGCTCGGGATACGGATCCAGTTCGCTGAGCTCGCGCTGAGACTCCACGATCGAAAACCTGTCGATCTCCTTGCCCTCCCACAGCGTCTTGACGTACTCCAGCACGGCAATGATCTCCTCGCGGGTCAACTCATCCTTGAACGCCGGCATGTTGCTGCCAAAACCGAGCCCCAGGCCGCCGTCGCTCACGATTCCGTAGAGGACGCCATCGGAGTGGTGCCAGGTGTGGCCCTCACCATTCAGCGGCGGTGGCGGCAGGCGTCCATCTTCATCTCGAATCATCCAGTCCTCGACGCCTTCACCGTCTGCGCCATGACAGGCGGCG
>DAOUHS010000151.1:0-2778 GCA_034428415.1 Dehalococcoidia bacterium | reverse complement strand
GGCGGGAGGTTCGACATCTTCGGGATCGGGACGGTGCGCAACTTCCGCGGGATCTCGGCCGACGGAAATCCGGAACAGCATCTGATCATGGGTCCGTGGGCGCACACCAACTATGACCGCTGGCTGGGCGAGATGGAGTTTGGGCCGACGGGCGCGGCAGCGGCGGCGAATGTGATTGCAGACATCAATGTGTTCCTCGACCGGCACCTGAAGGGCGCCGAGCGGGAGTTGCCCAGTGTGCGCTGGTTCCTGATGGGTGCGAATGAGTGGCGGACTGACGAGTCGTGGCCGCCGCCCAACGCAGAGGAACGGTCGCTGTACCTCGCCTCGGACGGCGGGGCGACGATGTTCTACGGAGACGGCCGTCTCGTGGACGAGTGTCCGGATGACGATCAACGCTGGGACGAGTTCATGTACATCGGCTACAAGCCGGTGATTACTGAGGGCGGCTCGACGCTGCAGCAGGCGATCGGTCTGCCGGGTCCGCGCGATCAGACTCGGACAGAGAGTCGGGACGATGTGCTCTGCTACACGACGGAACCGTTGAGCGAAGCGGTCGACGTGGCCGGCCCGGTCGAGGTGGATATCTGGTTCTCCAGCAACCAGCCGGACACGGATATCACGGCCAAGCTGGTGGATGTCGATCAGGATGGCAAGCCGGTCTCGCTGGTTGACGGGATCATGCGGGCTCGCTTCCGCGAGGGCTTTGACCGGGAGGTCATGCTGACTCCCGGCGAGGTAGTCAAGGTGACCGTCGACCTGGCGTCGCTGGGACACCGATTCGATGTTGGACACCGAATTCGGCTGGAAGTGTCGAGCAGCAACTACCCTCGGTTCATGGCGAACTCGAATGACGGCGGCTCGGTCAACTCAGCGGTCGACATGCAGCCGGCGATCAACTCGATTCGGCGCGGCGGCGCGTATCCGTCGGCCTTGCGATTCCACCAACTAACGGATTGAAAGAGGAACGACCGATGATCTACGAACTACGCATCTATACGGCGCATCCGGGCAAGATGGGCGCCCTGATGAAGCGCTTCCGCGACCACACGATGGAGCTGTTTGAGCGCCACGGGATCCACAACGTGGGCTACTGGACGAACTCGGTCGGCGGACGCTCGGACGAGCTCTGGTACATCATCAGCTTCGAGAGCGCCGGGCAGCGCGACGAGGCCTGGAAGAACTTCGCCTCGGATCCCGAGTGGCAGACCGCCCGCGCCGCGTCGGAGGAGAACGGTCCGCTGGTGCACCACATCGAGAACCGGCTCCTGCAGCCGACCGAGTGGTCGCCGATGCCATAGGCGGGCTGTAGACCTCATATGGCAGAGCTTCTGCCTACCACCGATGCCGTAGCCGGACCACCATGACTGGTGGGATATCGGGCATGTGGTCCCAACTCAGCCGTCCTTCGGCGTCTCCCTCTCCTCCGTCGGTGATTGAGGGTTCTCGGATTCCGTCGAGGACCCAGCCTCGGTCGAAGGCGGTGGTGAAGAGTTCGGTCAGCGTCCGATCAAAGTAGGGCTGAATGGCCGGTTGACCCTTCACGGCGATGCCGTGATTGACGCCGGTGTCGAGGTAGTTGGTGATTTTCACGCCCGACTCTTCGATGAACCGGCCATCGTGTGTCTCCGTGCGCTCTCGAAACAGTTGCACTCGAGGTCCGGGCCTGAACACCGGGTGGAGAACAGAGAAGACGAACGGCGCGCCATCGGCCAGGGCGAGCGGGAGCATGTCGAATATCGGAGTGATTTCGGCGATGTCCATCAGCGCCATGTTGCAAACGGCGGCTCCAAAGGGAGCGTCCTTTGCACCGGCGAGCGCGGCCAGTTGAGTGCGCTCGGTGGCGTCGAGTTGGAACAGGTTGACAGGCAGGCCCTCTGAGCGTTGGCGAGCGGCGTCGAGTTGGGCCTGCGAGCCGTCGGTGGCGGTGACGGCGACACCCAGTCTCGCCAGTTGCCGAGCGAAGTTGCCGTTGCCGCAGGCGATTTCCAGCACTGATGTCGGTAGCGGCTGCAAGAGCTCGAGCGTGTTGGGAAAAACCAGGACTCGCTGCCGGTAGTTGCCGTCATCGCCCTGGGCCTGATCCCAGAACTCGGCGTTCGTGTCCCAGGCGCTGATTGATTCAACGTTGTGGTCGGGGTAGTCGACCATGTCGCTTCCGTCCGTTGGTACCGTAGGCGCAGACCGTCGAGATTATCACCGTATCCCGAATATGCGCAGGGAGATTGACATGAGTGCACCACTGCCTGTGATCATTCAAGGGCTTGGACCGATCGGACTGAGGATCACGGAGGCCGCGCTCAACGATTCGTTCCTCGAGGTTGTGGGCGCAGTTGAGATCAATCCGGAGATGGTTGGACGACCGCTCTCAGACTTCGTCGACGGGGCGCCGGAGATCGTGATCCGCCAATCGGTTGCGGCGGCTCGGGTTGATTCGCGCTCCGATGGGGGCATCCTGCTGCATTGCACCGGTTCGTACCTGGAGCAAGTGTCGCCACAGATTGAAGAGGCCCTGAGGCAGGATCTGCACGTCGTCTCCACCTGCGAGGAGTTGGCCTTCGCCCAGACACGACACCCGGAGATCGCGGCTGGGTTGGACGTATTGGCGCGCCGGGCTGAGCGCACGGTCGTTGGGACGGGTGTGAATCCGGGCTTCCTGATGGACGCGTTGCCTGCGTCGCTCTCGTCAATCTCGCACAGCATCAAGTCGGTCTCCGTTCGGCGGGTGCAGGACCCGTCGCGACGGCGAGTTCCGTTCCAGGAAAAGGTCGGGATGGG
>DAOUHS010000150.1:0-7792 GCA_034428415.1 Dehalococcoidia bacterium | reverse complement strand
TCGACGCCGAATGCGCCCTGGATGCCCCAGCCCTGTTCCATCTTGGTTGCGATGTAGAGCAGGCGGTTTCGGCTGATCTCGGAGCCGTCGGCTCGGAATCGCGTCCAGCCGCCGGCGAAGTGGACTTTGTCCGATGAGCGGTGGACGACTCGCGGGGTGATCGGCTGGGTCCAGGCCCAACCGACGCGCTCGAACTGCTCCCACGATGCTGAGGCTTCGAACTCCTCGGGAGTCTGCTGGATCGACGGCTCGACTCGCGTGGCGGCGACTCGGAGGTGAGGGTAGGACATGACCCCGGCGCGACCGGAGGCGGACTTTGCGTTGAATGTCTCGAAGAAGGCCCAGTAGGCGGCTTCAGGGGATTCGTACGCGCCCATTTGACGCCTTTCGGTTCGTTTGGATGGTCACGCGACCGCGGAGACGGCGAGGATCTTCCATGCGCCTGCTCGTTGGGCGACGAGGAAGGACTGGTGGAAGGAGTCTTCGCCGCGCGTGATCGACTGTGAGAGGGTGACCCCGTTCTCGCCTGCGGCAATCACGTCCGCTGTGTATTCGATCGGCAGCGCCTGGGCGGCCCAGTCTCCATAGGCGGCGCGCATGGCATCGGCGTCTTCGATGGTGCTGACCTCGCCTGGCGCGCCGATGAGGGTGAGCGGGTAGTGGAAGCAGTTGAGCCAGTTGTCGACGTCTCCGGGCTCGAGGGTGGCCATCAACTGTTCGAGCGCGGCGAGCGCCGCTGTCTTCTGCGCGCTGCGATCGGCACCCTTTTGGTAGCCGTCGATGCCGAACCGCGCCTGAATCCCCCAGCCCTCGTCCATGCGGCTCAGGACGTACAGCACCCGATTGGTGACGATTTCAGAGTCGTCGGCGCGGTATCGGCTCCAGCCGCCGGCCAGGTGTACTTTGTCGGCCGACGCAAAGACGACGCGCGGCGTGACTCCCTGGGTGCGGACCCAGCCGGTGACCTCGAATCGTTCCCAGCCGGCGCGTTCCGCCATTGCGGCGTAGTCGCCGGCGGTCGGGTAGACGCCCGATGCGGTGCGCGGTCTGATGGAGCTGGCGGCTGGCGGTTGTTGAGCCGCCGAGACTCGGACGTGCGGGTATGACATCGCGCCGGCCCAGCCGGCCGGGTCTTTGGCGTTGAAGTTATCGAAGAAGGCCCAGTACGCGGCGGTCGGGGTGGGGTGTGCGCCCATGACTTGTGCTCCTTCGCCAATGCGGGGAAGGGCCCCTCCGCCTGCGGCAGATCCCTCCGCGAAGGGGAGCAAAGGAATCCAGGCAGCCGACCTCCGCGGAGGGTCAAGAATGGCTGTTACTCAGCCCACTGACCGTAGTTCTCGTGGCCCAGCGCGTCGTTGTTCGGGTCGATGAGCGGATCGACGGCGGGCAGCGTCTGCAGCCAGGTCCAGATGTGTGCGATGTCTTCGACTGAGACGTCCTCGGCCGAGAACTCCTGCATGATGCCGCGCGGCTGGCGGTACTGCGAGATCACACCCTGGATGTCGAGGCCCGTACGGGCGATGGTCGGTCCGACGATGCCTTCGCCCATCTCTCCGTGACAGACCTGGCAGCCGTTGGCGACATACAGTTCGGCTCCGCGCAGCGCGTTGCCGCCCGCTCGGACCGCGTCTTCGCCACCGTACTCTTCGTCGCTGAGGTTCTCGATCGGCAGCGGCGCGGCTTCGGCGCAGGTCTCCGGCGGGCGTTCGGTCAGCGAGAGCGAGGGATGGTCTTCCTTGCCCTCTTCGATGCAGAACAGTCCGGTCTCCCAGCCCTCGGCGCTGGCCACTTCGGAGAGCGCCTTCGCCTCGACGATGTGGCGGTCGGAGCCCTTGTAGACGGCAAAGCCGACCAGGGCCAAGACGCCTGCGGTCAGCAGGGCGAACACCATGATGATGCCGAAGGACTGCGGTATCCCGGTGCGACTTGGCATAGACCTCTACTTCATCTCGCTGCTTCGATTTAGCGCCCATATTTCATGGCGGACACGCATGCGCACGACTCCGACGTATCCTACCGCAGCATCTGGTTAGGCGGAATTGTCGCGAGCACCCTTCGTCGCCGAGTTAGACGCGCCGCAGAGGCCGAGTCCCGCCCCAGCCACTTCGTGGCAGCTCCCTCAGAGGGGGAGCTTCGGCTTTGCCCTAACTCTTCGGGGCCGAGGGCCGCTTCTTCGCCGCGCCGTAGTCCTGGAAAGGGCCGTCGCGCCAGTCGAGGGCGGCCTTGAGGCCTTTCTCCTGGGCAATCCGACCGAAGTCGCCTGCCGACTTGCGGAAGGTCGATAGCGACTGGATGTCGGCCCCGACCTGCAGCGCCGTGCGGAAGCCCATCACCTCGTAGGCGCGGTTGAGGCCACGCTTGGACATCATCACCATGTCCGGCGCGATGTTGGCGATCCGCTCGCCCATCTTCTCGGTCTCCTCGGCGAGTTGGTCGACCGGGAAGGCGCGGTTGGCCCAGCCCAGTTCGACCGCTTCGAGGCCGGTCACCGAGTCGCCGGTGTAGCAGAGTTCGCGCGCCTTGCGCATGCCCATGTGCCAAGGGTGATAGAGGATGTCGACGGTCGTCATCGCGCGGACCGGTGGGTAGCCGATGATCGCATCCTCGGCGACGTACATCAGGTCGCACATCGAGGCGAGCTCGGAGCCGCCGGCCAGCGCATAGCCGTGGACCTGAGCGATCACGGGCTTGGCCAACTCCCAGATCTGCCAGTAGCCGGAGAGCAGGTGCTGCGGCCACTGGCCCTGGCCGGGGTGGATCGGCCCGACATCGGGCAGGCCGGAGCGGAGGTCGAGGTACTCCGACTCGGACAGATTGGGTACCGGCGTAATGTCGTAGCCGGCCGAGAAGGTGCGGCCCGCGCCGCGGATGATGACGACGTGAACTCCGTCGTCATTCTCTGCCTCCTTGAGCGCGTCGAACAGCTCCGAGCGCAGGCGGTGGCTGAGCGCGTTCATCTTTTCAGGGCGGTTCAGCGTGACGATTCCCAGCCGTCCCTTGGTTTCGTACAGAATGTCCTCGTACTCAGGCATCGTGATACTCCTCGATCCTGCTCTGGGGTTTGGGATGCAGATTAACCGACGGCGGCTATTCGATGGCGCTGAGCGCGGCCAGGATCTCTTCGAGCGGAGCCGCGCCTCGGATCACTGCTCGGTAGGTGCCGCGTTCGTCCAGCAAGAACACCTCCGGCAGCCCGTCGACGCGGTAATGACGGGCGACTGCTCCGCTGGCGTCGTGAAGATGGCGCGCGAGGGCGGATGGACGATTAGCCAAGGCTGCTTCAGCTTCGCGCGCCGTCTCGTACACGTTGATCGCGATCAGCGTGAGCGCTCCCTGCGCCGCTAACTGCTCCAGCGTGGTCAGCGTCTCCATGGCGTAGGGCGCCCAGGATGCCCAAAAGACGATCAGGGTTGGCGCGCCCGGCGTTCGCAGTTTCGACAGTTCGGCTAGGCGTCGGTCGCTGCCAAGCGCTTGCAATCTGAACTCGGGCGCGGGTTGGTTCAGTTGGAGCCGGTTGGCCCACGGGGCGACGCCAGAGCCGTTCAACTCCCAATGCGCCAGCGCGGGCAGGCGCAGTGCGACTGATGAACTGCGCAGCCAGCGAGCGACCGGCGTGCGTCCCCAGGTCAGAAATCGCAGACGCGGCAGCAGCGTCTCGCGGTCGCCCTCGGCGTTGAGTTGCAAGCCAAATTCGAGCCGCTCGTCGACACGCCGCGCGCGAATGCGCAGCGAGGTTTCTGGCGCGATGAAGAACCACTCGGATTGCAGCCAGGTTCCGTCACGGGCGTTGGCGAATCGAACTCGGCGGCGCTGGGGGCAGACCCGGTCGGCCTGTTCGTCACCCAACTCGACGCAGAACTCAATCGTCCCGTTGCCAGCTCGCAGGGCGGCAATCCGCGCTGTCAGGGCGCCACCTCCATCCTGCGCCAACGCTGCGGCGGGGACGATGAGGCCAATGAGCGCTAGCAGGGTGAACGCGGCAAGGGTTCGCGTCAGGGTCATCTCAGGACGGCAGCATCGAGAAGTTGTGGTTGCCGAGGAAGGCGCCGGCCCCGGCGACGAGGAGGGTCACGATCAGCCCGGAGATCGAGAGGGCGATCGTGATTCGACGCACGCGCCGTAGCTCAGGCGTATCCTCATCGGCGTCCGCTGTCTCGCGGGCCAGTTCCAGTTGCTGCGGCCCGAAGACGAATTGGTGCAGGCCGATCAGCGCGATCATCACGGCCCAGAGCGCCATCTTGATCACGAAGATGTAGCCCCAACGGGCGCCGTAGAAGTCGCTGCCGAAGTTTTCCACCTGATCCAGTCGGGGATCGACCATCGCGCCGCCGGTGATCACGATGATCACCATCGTGACGATGCCGACTCGTCCGAATCGCTTGGTGAATCCCTCGAGGGCGTTCAGCCAGATGGTGCGGTCGCCGACGGCGCGGAGGGCAGGGACTACACAGGCCGCCGTGACGATCTGTCCGCCTAGCCAGATGGCGACACCAATGACGTGCAGCCAGATGAGAATCGAGATGACCGTTTCCGACATCGCTGTCCTCCGACCTCGATTAGACCTCAGTGTGACCGAGTGCTACAGGATCGGGTCAACGATAATCGCCTGGTCTCGTTCCGGTCCGACGCTGACCAAAGCGGCCGGTGCGCCGATCAAATCCTCGATCCGTCGCACGTAACGCTGGGCGTTGGCGGGCAGATCGTCGAAGCGGCGGCAGTGGCTAGTCTCTTCCTGCCAGCCCGGCAGTTCTTCGTAGATCGGCTCTGCCGCTTCCAGCGCGAGACGCGAGCTGGGGAAGGCGTCGACTCGACGGCCGTTGATGTTGTAGGCCACGCAGACCTTGAGCATCTCGAACTCGTCCAGCACGTCGAGCCGGGTCAGCGAGATGCTGTGGCAACCGTTGAGGCGGATTGTGTAGCGTCCGGCGACCGAGTCGAACCAGCCGCAGCGGCGCGGCCGACCGGTGGTCGTGCCGTATTCCTGTCCGGCGTCGCGCAGGCGGTCGCCTTCGGCGCCGTGCAGTTCGGTTGGCATTGGACCGTTGCCGACGCGGGTCTGATAGGCCTTGTAGACGCCGATCACGCGGTCAATATCGCGCGGCGCGATGCCTGCACCGACGGCTGCTCCGCCGGCCATCGAGGTCGGGACTGAGGAAGTGACGTAGTCGTAGGTGCCGGCGTCGAGGTCGAGCAACGAACCCTGCGCGCCCTCGAGCAGAATCCGGTCACCGCGACGCAATGCCTCGTGGCAGATCAGCGAGGTATCGGTCACGTATGGCGCGAGCCGAGCCCAGTATTCGCGATAGGTCTGGTACACGCTGTCAAAGTCGAGCGGCTCGACGCCGTAGAGCTTCGTCAGCATCTCGTTTTTGTAGTCGAGCACCAGTCGCAGCCGAGCCATGAATCCCTCGGCGTCGGCCAACTCCGACATCCGGATGCCCCAGCGCGCGACTTTGTCTGAGAACGCCGGTCCGACGCCCTTGCCGGTCGTGCCGACCGCCGACTTGCCGCGGAACTGCTCTTCTTGCTGGTCGATGATCGGGTGCCAGGGCATGACCAGGTGCGCACGGTCGGAGACCTTGAGCTTGTCGGTGCTGACGCCGCGTGTTTCGAGCATCGTGATCTCGTCGATCAGCGCCTGCGGATCGATGACCAGACCGTTGCCGATGATGGCCGTCTTGTCGGGATAGAAGATCCCGGCCGGGACGAGATGCAGGGCGAACTTGCCCTTGGCATTGACGATCGTGTGTCCGGCGTTGTTGCCGGCCGAGTAACGCACGACGATCGACGCATGGCGCGCCAGAAGGTCTACGACTCGTCCTTTGCCCTCATCGCCCCACTGCCCACCAATCGCCACGACTGCCGGCATCTCTGCGCACTCCAACTCAGGCGCTCAACCGCCAACGGCGAGCGCCACGGCTGCCTCGACCGTGATCAACACGACCGTGAAAGGGAGGATCACCGCGATCCGCAGGCAAGCGTAGCACGCTCCGGAGGCGGTATCCGACGCGAGCGCGCTCGCAGTAATCTGCGCACATGCGCGAGTCCGCCGACTGCTCTGACCTGCCTCCCGCCCCGTCCGAGACCATCACTGAGCGCAAGGTCGCGCTAGACGGAGAGATCCTCGAATTCCCGCTGGAACGCTGGCTGACGACGCCCGAAGTGATCGTCGGCCGCTGGGTCGCTGACAAGGATCCGCGGGCGATCAGCCGGTACCCCAGAGCCGGGGGATTCACCAGCTGGGGCGTCTGGTGGCCGGGCAAACCGTACAGCGCTTACCGGCTGCACCGGCGGGACGGCTCGCTGCGCATGTATCGGCTGGATACGGTCGATCATGTTTGCTTCGACGGTCAGACGATCGAGTTTCACGACCTGCTGCTCGACGCGCTGATTCGTCCCGACGGCGAGGTCACGATCGAGGACGAGGACGAAGTCGAAGAGGCGACGGCCGAGCACAAACTCAGCCTCGATCAGCGCTGGCGGATCGATTGGACGCGGGATCTCTACCGGAACCGGTCCGAGCTGCTGATGCAGCGAATCGACGCCGCCGTCGGTCAGGCGATCGATGCCGTCCGGAGTGGCGGCTGAGATGGCTAAGCCATTTCTCAAGTGGGCGGGCGGCAAGACCGCGCTGCTGCCCGAGCTGCTCAAAGCGGCGCCTGAACAGATCGAGACCTACTATGAGCCCTTCGTCGGGGGTGGCGCACTCTTCTTCGCGTTGCAGGCCGAGTGTCGTTTCAAGCACGCCGTCCTGTCGGACAGCAATCAGGAGTTGATCAACGCCTACACCCAGGTCCGCGACAACGTCGATGGCCTGATTCGGGCGCTTCAGGTGCATCAGCGCAAGTACCGTGATGCCGTGGATCGGGCCGAGTACTACTACAAGATCCGCGCCAAGAAGCTGACATGCAGTCTCGGCGGAGCGGCCAACCTGATCTTCCTTAACAAGACCTGTTACAACGGCCTCTATCGAGTCAACAGCAAAGGTCGGTTCAACGTGCCGCACGGCCGGAACAAGAACCCAACGATCTGTGACGAGGCGAATCTTCTTGCTGTGTCGGAGGTGCTGCAGGGAGTCGAGTTGAGGGTGGCGGATTTCGCTGAGTCACCCTCGCCGGCCGGCGAGGGTGACTTCGTCTACTTCGACCCGCCGTACGTGCCAGTCAGTGAGACCGCGTACTTCACGTCGTACACGGCCAAGGACTTCAGCAAAGAGGAACAGGAACGACTGGTGATAACAGCGGCCACTTTGGCATGTCAGGGTTCACAGGTGGTCCTGTCAAACTCAGGCCATCCGGATGTGGCGTCCATGTATTCGTCGGATCTGTTCAGGCTCAACGAGGTGCGAGTCAGGCGAGCGATCAACTCAGATGCCAGGGGGCGTGGACCAGTCCACGAGTACCTGATTCAGTCCGCGCCATTAATCACATCGTTCCTGCTTGCGCAGGAATGACGGAATGGACCCTAATCCGGTCGCTTCGGGATCATCACTGCGCGATGGAATGAGAGCACCTCGGTCCCGTCCTGATTTGCGGCGGTCGTGTGGACGGTGACGATGCCTCGATCCGTTTGGCTCTTGCTTTCCCGAACCTCTAGCACCTCGGTCTGGGCCTGGAGCGTGTCTCCGTGGAAGACGGGGGCGGTGTGTCGCAGATCGGTTGTGGCGAGGTTGGCGATTGCTTTGCCTGAGATCGTCGGCACGGTCATGCCGAAGATCAATGAGTAGACGAACGGCCCGGAGACGACTCGCTGGCCGAACTGGGTGTCCTCGGCGTACTGCTTGTTCGTGTGC
>DAOUHS010000149.1:0-74683 GCA_034428415.1 Dehalococcoidia bacterium | reverse complement strand
GGCGCCTACACCTCACAGCCCTGGAAGACCGACCAGGACGGCTCCGAGACCCTCGAACCCGCCCTCAAGGCGTTCCAGCACGTGCTCGAGCTCGGCGTCGAGGCCAACGTAGACGTCGTCGCCATCGCCGGCGACTTCTTCGACCACGTCCGAGTCAAGCAGCCATACGTCGAGGTCACCGGACAGCTCATGGAAGCGGTCGGACGGCCGGTCGTCGTCCTGCCCGGCAACCACGACCCGCACATGCCTGAAGGCATCTACGAGAGGTTCGCCGACGCCTTCCCCTCCAACGTCCACATCATCGCTTCGGCCGAGGGCGAACTCGTCCTCCTCAAAGAGCACGGCGTCCAGTTCTGGGGCCAGGCCCACGAGAGCTACAACGACTTCTCCCCCGCCTCAGCCATGCCGGCCTGGGCCAACGGCTCCGACCAGTACATCTGGCGAGTCGCGATGGCGCACGGCTACTACGTGGGAACCGGCGAATCGCGCTATTCGTACCAGATTCACTCGTCGGAGATTGCGGCACTCGAGGCGGACTACGTGGCGTTAGGTCACATCGATGTCCACGAAGGCGTCGGGGACGGGACGATCCCGGCCTACTATCCGGGCGCTCCCAGGCACTCGGGCGGCGCGACGATCGTCGATTTCAGGGCCGAAGGCGTCGTCGTCCGTCACGAACTGCACGACGGCGCGGAGAGTGATCCGCAGACCGCGAATCCGATGCTGGCTGCCCGTTTGCACTAGGTCTTCGTATTCAACCTGGGATTAGGAGTTGCTGTGGGCTACAGAGCATTCGTGGTGAACAAGGATGAAGACGACTTCAGCGCGTCGGTGCAGTCATTGGACGAGTCGTCGCTGCCAGAAGGCGACGTCACTGTCGCGGTTGAATGGTCGGACCTGAACTACAAAGACGGGCTCGCATGTACTCCGAACGGTCGGGTCGTCTTCAAGTACCCGATGACGATCGGGATTGACTTTGCCGGAACCGTGCTGGAGTCGTCCGACCCACGCTACGCAGAGGGCGATTCGGTCGTGGCGACCGGCTTCGACCTCGGGGCCGCGCATGCCGGCGGCTACGCCGAGCGGGCACGCGTTCCGGCCGACTGGTTGGCTCCCTTGCCGGACGGTATGTCGGCGGAAGAGGCGATGACGTTGGGCACGGCAGGGATCACGGCGGCGATGTCGATCGATGTGATTGAGAAGGGCGGCATTGGCCCTGAGGCGGGCCCGGTCATCGTGACCGGCGCCACCGGCGGCGTAGGTTCGACCGCCGTGGCGATGCTGGCCGCGCGTGGCTACACCGTGCACGCGAGCACGGGCAAATCCTCAGAGCACGACTTCTTGAGGACGCTGGGAGCGAGCGAGATTCTGGACCGCGAGGAAGTCGCTGCAGAGTCGCGGCGACCGTTCGAGCGCGAGCGCTGGGCGGCCGCGGTCGACCCGGTGGGTGGCTCGACAACTGCCTCAATCCTTCGTCAGAGCAAATACGGAGGAATCGTGGCTCTTTCGGGCCTGACCGGTGGCGTTGGCGTGAACGCCAACGTGATGCCGTTCATCCTGCGCGGGGTGTCGCTGGTCGGGATCGAGTCGGTCTTCTGGCCGAGCCAAGATCGGCCCCGGCTCTGGGCGCGGATGGCCGAGGACTTCCGCGACCGCAACCTGCTCGACCTGGTCGAATCTCGGATCGGACTGGAAGGCGTGCCCGAGGCGGCGTCGAAAATCCTCGCCGGCGGCGTCAGGGGACGCATCCTGGTTCGACCTTCGTAATCAAGCCAATGCTGGAGGCATGACATGCAGATCGGAATCTTCATCGGCGGAGCCGGACCGGCGCCGAGCGTGCAGAGCATCGTTGAGCAAGCGCAAGCGGCCGAAGCGGCCGGTTTCTCGACGTTTGGGATGGCCAATATCTTCTCTCACGACGCGATGGGAGCGTTGACGCTCGCTGGCGCTCAGACGGAGCGGATCGAGCTGATGACGGCCGTCGTACCGACCTATCCGCGGCATCCGCATGCGATGGCGCAACAGGCGCTCACGGTCCAGGCGGCTTCGGGCGGACGGCGCTTCGTGATGGGTATCGGTCTTTCGCACAAGATCGTGATCGAGGGGATGTTCGGTTACTCGTTCGACCGTCCTGCGCGGCATATGAAGGAATACCTGGACGTTCTCCTCCCCCTGCTCAATGGAGAACCCGTCCAGACCGACGGCGACCACTACCGAGGCCAGGTCAGCTTGGACATCCCTGACGCTGAGAAACCCGTCTCCTGCATGCTCGCTGCCATGGGCCCGGCAATGCTCCGCCTCGCCGGCTCCCGCACCGACGGCACCATCTTGTGGATGACCGCGGCCGGTGTGGTGGAGTCCTACATCGCGCCGGCGATGAACGCGGCCGCCGAAGAAGCTGGCCGGCCGCACCCGCGGATTGTGGTCGGGTTGCCGGTCATGCTGAGTTCGGATGTCGATAGCGCTCGCGCAACCGCGGCCGAGCAGTTCGCCAACTACGAACGACTGCCGTCGTATCGATCGATGCTGGACAAGCAGGGGGCAGCCCATCCGGAGGACGTAGCCGTTCTCGGTACCGAGGAACAGATCGAGACGCAGTTGCGCCAGCTCAAGGATGCCGGTACGACAGACTTCGTCGGTGTCGTCTTCGGCCGCGATGGCGAGCGAACGCGGACCGAAGAGTTCCTGGGTTCGCTGGCGCCGACGCTGTAGTCAGGCGCTTGGGTTGAGCCGGATGACTTCAATGGTGCGCGGCTGCGCCCGTACGGCGTACTGAACGTACGGCGGCCAGACCTTGGCTGCTGCCGCCCAGAGACGCTCGCGCTCATCGCCCTCGAGGAACTCCGCCTCGACCGGGTGTCGCTTGCGATTGACGAATACCCAGGCATGCGGGTTGGCGCGGAGATTGTGGACCCAGGACGGGTGCTTAGGTCCGCCGCCGACTGAGCCGATGATCACCCAGCTCTGATCGTCGGAAACATAGAAGAGCACGGCGTCTCGCAGGTCGCCGGACTTTGCTCCTACGGATCGAAGCATCAAAGAGTCGACATAGGGAACGCCTTCGTTCCAGGTGATCATCCGTCCCATGACCGAGTAGCCGGTCATTCGGACGGCGAACTCTTCGATCGGCCTGAGGAGGCCCGAACGGCGCAGCAGATTGACGATGTCTTGCCACATGGTTGGAGCCAAGCGTCCGGCTACTCGATGTAGTCACGCAGGCGGGTGGCTCTGGTCGGGTGGCGGAGCTGTCGAAGGGCCTTGGCTTCGATCTGGCGGATGCGCTCGCGAGTGACGTCGAAGTCGCGACCGACCTCTTCCAACGTGCGGGCGCGGCCGTCGCCAAGACCGAAGCGCAACTCCAACACCTGGCGCTCCCGCGGTGAGAGCGAGCCGAGCACGGCGCCGACAGTCTCCTTGAGCAGTTGTTGGCCGGCCGCTGCGTCGGGAGCGACCATCTTCTCGTCTTCGACGAAATCGCCGAGGTGACTGTCGTCCTCTTCGCCGATCGGTGTTTCGAGGGAGACCGGTTCCTGTGAGACTTTGATGATCTCGCGGACGCGCTGGGCGTCGACGCCCATGCCCTGGCCAATCTCCTCATAGGTCGGCTCCCGGCCGAGTTCCTGGACCAGCCGTCGCGAGACGCGAACCTGCTTGTTGATGGTCTCGACCATATGCACCGGGATGCGGATCGTGCGGGCCTGGTCGGCGATTGCCCGGGTGATGGCCTGGCGAATCCACCAGGTGGCGTAGGTGGAGAACTTGTACCCCTTGCGGTAGTCGAACTTCTCGACGGCGCGGACAAGCCCGATGTTTCCTTCCTGGATCAAGTCCAGCATCGACATGCCGCGGCCAATGTACTTCTTGGCAACCGAGACGACGAGCCGGAGGTTGGCTTCGGTCAGACGCTTCTCCGAGAGGTAGGCGTCTTCCTTGAGCACGCCGACGTGGCGCTCGCAGCGCAAGCTGATCGGTTCCAAACTCGAATCGAGATCGGGCGGACAAGGGATTAGCTGGTCGACACCGCCGGCAGCCCGAAGCAGGTGGCGGACGTGGCGCTGGTCGAAGATATGGGTCACGACCGAGACTTGGACGAGTCGTTCTTCGGCTCTGGCTTCGTCGTACTCTTCATCGACCGGTTGGAACTTGTTGATCAAGGCCTCGCGCAGTTCGGGGTCCATCTCCTGATCAACACGGTCGCGGAAGTCCGCGTCTTTGGTCAGATCGAACAGCGAGAGATCAGACTTGCCGATTTCATCGGCGATCACGGCGATTTCAGGCAGCAGCGACTCCAGTTGCAGCAGCAAGAAGATGGTGATTTCGATTGCGGTCGGCCAACGACCGTTGAGAATGCGCCACTCTTCCTCGAAATCGCGGATCCAGTTGCCTTCCTCCATCTGTCGGGAGAGGTGCCGCTCATCCTGCGCCGTGAGCAGGTTGACCCGTCCGATCTCGCGGAGGTACATGCGCACGGGATCGTCGACGCCTTCGGCTTCCTCGTGAACGCCCTGCCGGCCTTCCTTGCGCATTTCGATGATTCGGCGCGAGCTGACTGCCTTGCTCCGGCCATAGAGGTCGACGGAAGGCGTTGGCGGAGCGGCTGGCTCGGACTTGCCTCTGCCCCTACCTCGGCCGCGGGACTTTCCGCTCCGACTTCGGCGACCGGTCTGTTTCGGCGCAGGCTCGGGTTTGGGCTGCAGCGGACGTTCGAGTACGCCGAGGAGTTCGCCGAGGGAGTTGACCTCCTCCTCGCTCTCTTCTCCGGTCAGGGTGAAACTGGCCACCGAGGCGTGGGAGATTTGGCGCTCCTCGTGCATTTTGGCCTGGTTGCGCCGCTCGGCGGCCTTCTTCGGCGTGGGAGCTGCCTTGGTTGACTTTTTCGTGGTTCGTTTTGGTTGCTCGGCCAAGTTGATGGTTCGGCGACCGGCGGGCATCGAGAACTCGTCAACCGGGGCCGTCAGAGCGCGGACCCGTGCTTCCTCCTCGGACTTCGCGACGGCTCGAGGCTTGCGTTGTCCCGGGGCTTCGGCGGTTACTCGGCGGTCACCGAGTTGATCGCGGACCAAGTGTCGCAGATTGCCGACGAGGTGATTGGAAACATCAGCCTCGCGTGCACGGAGCGCAAGGCTGCCGGCGGTCGTGGCCAGAGCAGATTTCTTGTGGCCGCTCGGAGGCTTACCGGTCAGTTGCTCTGCACCGTTTGACGAGGCGGGCGCGGGGAGACTCGACTGTGAGCCGGACGGAGTCTCGGTCGTTGGTGGAGCGACTTCCGTAGTTGCACCGGCGGCGGCGTTTCGAGCGATCACCATGTTTGTGGTCCCTTCTCAACTGGTCCCCGTGCGTCGGAGCGTTTCTGCAGCATCAAGCAGCGCCAGAACGGGAGGCTTGATGCAGATCCCTGGCTTCGTTTCGGGTGTGTACGACTGTCCCTGCGGCCTCAGCGAGGTCGGAATCGGGGTCGCGAACATCGCTGTGGTCGAGCATCACGGCGGCGTGCGCGAGCTGGTTGGCTCCGAGTTCGCGTTCGCGTTCGCCTATTGCAAGGTTTTTCAGGCGAAGGCCCTCTTTGCTGCGATTTCTTCTGATGCGATTGGCGGCATCTTCGACGGCCGCGGCGGCCTCCGCGTCACTGTAGGGCGGAAGATGCTTCGCGTCACGTAACAGTTGCGAGATTCGCTGGCCGGAATCAGTCAAGTGGTCAGCCCAGGAGGTCTCTGCCGAGACGACTCTGGCGCTGAGAATGGCACGATCTTCCGAATTCTCGATCAATTCGAGGACGTCATCGTCGATGGCATCGCAGGCGGACCGATGGCTGAGCGCCACCTGGACGATGAAGGTCTGTTGGCGGTCGCCCTTGCGCTCTGCGCCCTGCGAGCCGTGAGACGCGGATGCCGCGACGGCCGGCGCTGGGGCTGAGTACCTCGTTAGCAGCGCAGTTGGCTCCACACGAGCCCAGGCTGCGACGCGGCGGATGTACTCCTCGCGCATCACGGCGTGACCGATGGTACGAATCGTTGGCATCAGGTAATCGATGAAATCCGCTCGACCTCGAGGGCTGTCGAGGTCATGGACGCTTTTGGCGTGATCGACGAGCCAGTCGAGGAACGTCGGGGCGGTGTCGACCAGTTGTTGCCAGAGTTCAGGCTCGGATCGAATCAAAGCGTCCGGGTCTCGGCCTTCGGGCAAGGGAATGATCCTGATGTCGTTGGAGAGTTGGTTCTGGAGGGCGCCGACGCGATGGAAGTCGGTCGCGACGCGCTGCTCGGCGCCGATCGCCTGGCGTGCTGTATCGATCCCGCGTCGCGCCGCTGCCTGGCCCGCGGCGTCGGGGTCGAGAGCCAGGCGAATGTCGGTTGCGAGCGGCTTGAGAAGTCCGACCTGCGTCTCGGTCAACGCGGTTCCCATTGAGGCGACCGTGTTCGGACTGCCGTATTCGTGGGCGCTCATCACATCGGTGTAGCCCTCAACGATGATCACGGAGCCGGACTCGCGGATTGCGGACCGGGCCAAGTCGAGCCCATAGAGCAGGTCACGCTTGCGGAAGAGGTCCGATTCAGGCGTATTAATGTACTTGGCCGGATCGTCGATCAAGGTGCGGCCACCGAATCCCACGGTCTCGCTTCGCCCGTTACGGATGGGGAAGATCAAGCGGTCACGGAAGCGGTCGCGCGGGCCGCTCTCGGTGTTCAGGATGAGTCCGGCCGCCACTGCATCCTCGGCGCGGTGGCCTCGGGCCGAAAGGTGGTGGACCAATCCGTTCGGCTCCGAACCGGCCAGACCGAGGTTGAAGCGCTGAGCCGCATCCGTGGAGATGCCCCGTTCACGCAGATACACCTGCGCCTCGCGACCGGTGGAGGTTTCCTGGAGTTGAGCGCGCCAGAAGTGCAACGCGGCATCATTGGCCCGAATCAGCCGCTGGCGCTGTTCGTCCCGTTGCGCCTGCTCGGGCGTCCGTGGCCGAAGCTGGACGCCGGCGCGTTGGGCCAAGCGTTGCAACGCTTCGCGGAAATCGACGTTGTGCCGCTTCATCTCCCAGCTGAAGATGTCGCCACCCTCGGAGCATGCGCCAAAACAGTGCCAGGTCTGGCGATCGGGGTTGACGATGAACGAGGGCGTTTTCTCGGCGTGGAAGGGACAGGGAGCCTTGAAAGAGGAGCCGCTCCGCTTGAGCGGGACCTCGGCGGCGATCAGGTCGACGATGTCGATCTTCGCCTTGACTTCCTCCGCTACCGACATTCGCAGGAGTCAGGCGAGCTATTCGAGAGGGACCACGAGGGCATACGGCAAATTTACGTTGATGCGGAACTTTTTTCAATGTTCGTGAAGAAGAATCGCGCGAATCGATTCTCCAGGATCCGTTCACGGTTGGTTGCGCACTTTCGCAGGCTCCAACTGCGAGCCGTCCAGACCCCGGTGGGTTCAGGTTTCGGCGAAACTTTTTCCACGGCCCGATTCTGGCGGAACATCCGTGTGTTGCTGGAGATCATGCGCTAGAGGTTTCAGGTTTTTTCAGATGTCTTCAGGTGTTTGCAGGGTGGCCTGAAGGTGCGGATGGGCCTGAGTTGTCGGCAAGTGCAGCTCAGACGGTGACACAACACCTTCCTGTTCTAAGCTGTGCTAGTCGTACAAATGTACTGCGGAGAGTCGAGCGCAGTCAAGGATCGATGGCGTTGTTCAATGTGTCGCAGACGACACTGTCGAAACTTATGAATGTGGGTTAGCCGGAGACCTCGAATGTGATCCGATTGTTGGTCAAGTCCTGCTCACTTGCGTCACCGCCGAGCACCAGTGTAATGACGACCACGCCCGAATGCGGCTGCAGACTGGTCAGGATTTGCGTCGCTCCTGGCGCCAATGGCTCGGAGTCTCCGTCGCGTCGCGAGATCGTCTCCAGCTGTGCACCGTTCTCGTCGGTGATCACAATGGAGAACGTTTCGGCCTCGCCGGCCCCGTTGTTGATGATCGTAAGCAGGACATAGCCGTCGCTCGTGGCCTGGACGTCGAGGAACGAGAGGTCAGGGCTCGGCCCGGTAGGTTCGGACTCGGTTTGGGAATCTTGCTCCTGCTGAGCGGTTTGTTGTTGTTCTGGCTGGGTGTCCGGAGGCGTCAGGGTGATTGGCAAGGTGTTGTTGGCGGTGTCGGTGTCAATGACGGATTCGAGCAGCACCACTGCTTCCAGTGCAGCGCCCGGTTGCAGATCGAGGTCTAGCGGGATTGTGCGCAGGCCGTCCGATTCGATGCCGATCGATACAGCGACGGAAGCAAGTTCGGCGCCGTCGCTCGCATCGATCACTGTGATCACCAAGTCGGTCCGCTCAATGTCGACCGTGCTCTCGTTGGTGATTGAGACATTGAGACGCTGTCGGTCGTCTTCTGCCTGACGGGCAGTGACGATCGCCAGGTCGATTTCGTCGCTGATCGGCGGCTCGTCGTCTTGCTGGAGTTCGTCGGTCTGGTCACGGTCGCCGTCCGCGACGGCGACGATATGGATCATGATGCGGTCGTCGTAGCGCTCGTCTTCCGGGGTAAAGATGACGAGCTGCAGTTCGTACGAGCCTGAGCCGGTGATCCAGCGTTCGACATCACTGACTCGCTCGTTGTAGTTTCCGGGTTCGTGACCCTCGGAGGAGTGGATCAAGATAGAGCTCCCGAGCGTGTTGTCGGGCGCGACAGGAGTGAGATAGAGCAGGGCGCTGGCAACCGCGCCGATGTTGCGAGCTACGAGCTCAACGTCGATGGTGAGGTCTGAATCGAACGTGAATCGCTCGCCGTCGTTTGGTGATTCGATCCGCGCCACGCCCACGTCATCTGATGCTGTCTCGCTAGACGGATCGGAATCTGCCGGTTCCGCTTCATCTGGCTCCTCCCGGTTTCCGCTCGAAGGGACACTGCCATCCTGGCTAAGAATGATGACCATTACGGTTTGAGACTCTTGGCGTCCAGCAGAATCAACTGCGACGATGGTGACTTCCATTTCACCGGCCCTGTTGGCGGTCCAATCAATCCCGGCGATGTACTCGCCGGTGTCTTGCTTAAGAGGCGTCACCGACAGGATGTGCTCATCATTGACGATCATGTCGAAGCGTTCGATTGGTTGGTTCCCGGTCGCCGAAATGGCCAAGCGTATGACCGTGCCAGCCACGAACTGTTGCAGGGGAGTGATTCCCAGCACCTGCACTCGCAATGCAGCAGCGACCCGCGCCTCGTCGTCGGTCACCTCGACCCGGATGGTGCGCACATACTCGTGACCCTGGTCGTCGAGCGCGACGATGCGGACATCGGCGAAGCCGAGACGTTCCGGCGTCCAGACGAAGGAACCGATCCACGCGCCCCGGTCGGCGGAGTAGGCGGGCAAGATCGAGACGATCGAGGCTTCGTCGACAAACAGCTCAAGAGTGGCGATGGGGCTGCCGGAGGAAATGGTTACGGTGATGCTCTGCGGCTCGTTGAGCAGAACGAGCTCGCCTTCGTCGAGCGAAACGACCATGACGGGGGCATCCGGTTCGCCGGTGTCGAGCAGATCGAGTCGGCTGATGACGATGACGACGGCGGCGACGACGCCCGCTATGACCATGAGAATGGCAATGGAACCGGCGCGGCTGCCCATTTTTCTCCGGCCACCTGCCTACTGAGTTGACGTCCAAGCTCGTGTCGGACAGATTCGCCGTCACTCTATATCGCAGGGAGGCCGAGGCTACTGGCGTTGTCGTTGCGCTTCGGCGTTGGCGACCAGGCGACGCGTCTGCTCGATCACGTCCGGAGTCACGGAGATCGAGGTGATCCCCCAGTCAACTAGACGTTGGGCGAGGTCGGGATGTTCCGAGGGGCCCTGGCCGCAGACCGAAACGGTGATGCCCCGCCGTTTGGCGGTGGTGATCACGTACTCGATGGCCTTGAGCACTGCGGGATTGCGCTCGTCGAAGGTATCGGCAAACCGCTCGGAGTCGCGGTCGATGCCGAGCGTGAGTTGGGTCAGGTCGTTGGAGCCGATCGAAACGCCGTCGATACCACAGTCGATGAATTGGTCGAGCAGCCAAACGTTGGATGGCACTTCGACCATCATCCAGAGCTGGAATCCGCCGGGAACGTCGGGGTTTCGTTCGAGACCGTACTCGTCGACCTGTTGCACGACCTGGCTCATTTCGTCCGGGGTGCGGACGAAAGGAATCATTAGATGCAGGTTGGGGTGATCTTCGCGGACGTGCTCGAGCGCCCGCAGCTCCAGCTCAAACAGGTCGGGCTCGCGGATGTAACGCGCGGCCCCGCGATAGCCGATCATCGGGTTCTCTTCATCGGGTTCGTAGGTCTGCCCGCCGGTCAGGTTGGCGTATTCGTTGGTCTTAAAGTCGGTAGCGCGGTAGACCACGGGACGCGGATCGAAGGCGGACGCGATCTTGCGCATGCCGTCCGACAATCGGCGAACGTATTCTTCCTGTCGGCCGGTGTTAATGAAGTTGCGCGGGTGTTCACCGAGGCGGGCGATGATGAACTCGGCGCGCAAGAGTCCCACGCCGTCGACATCGCGTTGCGCGACACGGTCGGCGATTTCCGGCTCGGCGAGATTGACGTACAGCTTGGTCGTCGTCGCGATCGGTGCGTGTAGCTCCTCTTCGCGGTCGTGCCACCAGTTGAGTAGTTCAGTCAGCACGCCGTCGTAGATGAGGCCGTTGGCGCCGTCGACGGTGACCTCGCGTCCGTCCGCCAGCTTTGCGGCACCGGATGCGCCGACGACGCAGGGCACGCCGAGTTCACGGGAGATGATCGCTGCATGACAGGTGCGTCCGCCGCGCTCGGTGATGATCGCTGCGGCGCGTTTCATAGCGGGAACGAAGTCAGGTGTGGTCATCTCCGCAACCAGGATGTCGCCCTCGCCAATGCTGGCTGTTTGGCGTGCATCGAGGATGACTCGAATGCGGCCGGTGGCGATGCCGGGCGAGGCGGGAGAGCCATCGAGAATCGGTTCCGCTTGCGGTTTCGGCGCGGGGTTGTCGCCATTGGTCTTGGCCGGCGGTGCGACGGTGGTGATCGGTCGCGTTTGCAGCAGGTAGAAGCGATCGTCGGCCCAGCCCCATTCGATGTCCTGCGGCGAACCGTAGTGGGCCTCGATCCGCTTCCCGATCAGGCAGAGCTCAACGACCTGGTCGTCGCTGAGCTTCGGCAGGGATCCTTCGGTGTCGGACAGCTCTTGCCAGATGTTCGGGCCGTGCTCCGGATCAAGCGCACCATCGGGAGACCGAACAAGCCTCCGGTCCTGGGCGAAAATCTGGCGCTCGATGATGTGTTCGGCTGATTTATCTACCTCGAAGTGATCCGGCGAGACCAGTCCGCCGACCACTGCCTCGCCTAGTCCGAACGCGGCTTCGATTACAATTCGGTTGGCGTCGTTGGTGATCGGGTCGACCGTGAACATCACGCCCGAGGACTGGCTCTGCACCATGCGCTGCACAGGAACGGCCAAGTCGACGTCTAGGTGGCCCCAGCCAGCCTGTTCTCGATAGAAGATGGCTCGCGGCTCAAAGAGCGAAGCCCAACAGCGTTGCACAGCCTCGACGACATTGACGCCCCCTTCGATGTTCAGGAACGTCGCCTGCTGACCCGCGAATGATGCCTCGGCCAGGTCCTCGGCGGTGGCGGAACTGCGGACCGCCACGGGTCCTTCTCCCAGGCGGACATAGGCAGCGGTGATTTCTTCCTGCATCGCGGCGGGCATCTCGGCCTGCTCGATCGCATGTCGGACGGCGGCTGCGGCTGTATTGAGCTGCGTGTCGTCGTCCACGTTGAGGCCGCGAAGGAGGTGACGAAGCGTGTGATTCAGGCCGCTATGTTCGATGAACTGGCGATAGGCGCGAGTCGTGACCACGAATCCGGGCGGGACAGGAATCGTCGCCTGGGTGAGTTCGCCCAGGTTGGCTCCCTTACCGCCGACTAAGGCGACATCATCCCGTCCGACTTCGGCGAACCAGACGATGTGGTTGGAGTCTGAGGTCATAGGGGAAGCCCGCGAGTTCTTGTTGGGACGTACACGGCTCGCGGAGGCAGGATATCACCGGGTTGGCGACTTGCGCGTGTCGTCTGTCGCACTTGATCGGGCGAGTAGCAATCACTCGACCGTAACGGTCTTGGCGAGATTGCGCGGCTGGTCGATATCGAATCCCCTCGACAACGCGATGTGGTAGGCGAGCAACTGGATCACAGGAGTCAACGCGAACGGTGTCAGGAGTGGAGGCGCCGGAGGCACTCCGATGAAGTGATCGACCATTGCGGCCAGCTCGTCGTCCCCCTCATCGCCAACGGCGATGACCGGCGCCCGGCGCGCGCTGACCTGCTGGATCGCCGACATCATCTTGTCGAACAACGGCCCGCGGGGCGCGAGGGCAACGACAGGGAAGTCGCCGTCGAGCAGTGCGATCGGCCCGTGCTTCATCTCGCCAGCGGCATAGCCCTCGGCGTGGACATAGGAGATCTCCTTGCACTTCAACGCCGCTTCCATGGCCAGCGGATACTCGATTCCCCGACCGAGGACGAGGAAGTTGGTCGCCGAGCTATGCAGTTGCGCGATTTCGGCGCAACGCTCTGTTTTGCGAAGGCCGCGCTCGACGAGCGAGGGCGCAGTCAGCAGTTGCTCAAGCGCGTTGACGAAAGTGGAGTCGGCGATGGTGCCACGTGCCCTGCCGAGTCGGCAGGCGAGGAGATAGAGGGCGGCGAGCGAGCCGGAGAAGGTCTTGGTCGAGGCGACGCCGACCTCCGGCCCGCAGCGGATCAGGATGGTCGCGTCCGCCCTGCGTGTAGCTTCCGATCCGTCCACGTTGGTAATCGCAATCTGCGGTGCGCCCCAGCGCTGACGGACGTGATTCATGGCGCCTAGGGTGTCGATGGTCTCGCCGGACTGCGTGACGGAAACGACCAGCGTTGACGGGCCGAGTAGCGGAGTGCGGAAGCGGAACTCCGACGCGTTGTCAAAGTCGGCGGGGACGCCGGCGAGTTGTTCGATCCACCAGCGACCGATCATCGCCGCGTGCAGGGATGTGCCCATACCGATGACCAAGACCCGCTCGATGCCGCGCAACGTCTCGTCCGAGATAGTCAGGTCGTCTATCAGGGCGCTGGGCGGATCGAGTCTGGCCCGACCGCGGATCGTGTCCGACAGGGCGCGCGGCTGTTCATGAATCTCCTTGAGCATGAAGTGCCGGTAGGGTCCTCGAGCGATGGCGACCGGATCGAGGTCGACCTGATGAGGGGTCGGCTCGAACGCCCGGCGTTCGGCACGCTGGATCGTCGCGCCTTCGGCGTCGATCGTGGCGATCTCGCCGTCTTCCAGGTGATACACGCTGGTCGTGTGAGGGAGTAATGCCGGCAGATCGCTGGCGATGAACATCTCGCCGTCGCCATAGCCGATCACGATCCCGCCGGCCGAGCCTTTTCGGGCGGCGTAGATTCGTCCCGGATTGCTGCGCGAGAAGGCTGCGATCGCGTTCGCTCCGCGAAGTTGACCGAGAGTCAACAGCAACGCGTCCTCGAAGGATCGGCCGGCGGTCAGCTCTCGAGAGATGAGCTCGGGGATCACCTCCGTGTCCGTGTCCGATTGCCAGGTGCGACCGACAGATTCGAGTTCTTCCTGCAGATCCGCCTTGAGTTCGCGATAGTTCTCGACGATTCCGTTCTGGACGACGATCACGTCGCCTGTTGATGAGGCGTGCGGATGTGCGTTGCGATCGGACGGTTCTCCATGCGTGGCCCAGCGCGTGTGCCCGATGCCCATGCCGCCGGCTGGCATTCGCTTGATTGAGGCTTCAAGATCTCGCAGTTTGCCTTGCCGCTTTAGCACCGCCAGCACGCCGTCGTGGTCAATGACGGCGATACCAGAGGAGTCGTAGCCGCGGTACTCCAAGCGCTGGAGTCCTTCCAGCAGAATGGGTCCGGCCGACCGGCGGCCGACATAGCCCACGATTCCACACATACGAAGCCTTGCGTCTACCCCGCCACAGGCGTCGTCCAACTGCGACCGTTGGATCGCTCGTTGGGTCCGGGCTGTCTGCTGCCCGAATCCTGCTGGTCGGTGCCCTCAACGATCAACTCTAAGAGCTCGGAGAGGGTGTAGACGAATGACACGGGCCGATTCAAGCGAGCTTCCAGTTCCTCTGCCGTCAGGTCGTCGAGGAACTTTGTGCCGAAGTAGTCGAGAGACGCGCGAGGCAGGAATACGTGAGGTGGAAGTTCGCGTAGCGATAGCGCAGACAGGAAGTCCATGCCAGGAATCAGGCCGCTGACGTTGACCCGCGCTCCAAACAGCGAGTTCTCGATCGGCAGGATCGTGAAATCTATTCCGGTTAACGCGGCTGCTTCATCGCAGAGCGTCTGGAGCGTCGGCGCGATCAGGGTTCCACAGGCGATGAGCGCTGAAGTTGTGGGAACCTCGAGTCGTCCTTGGCGCAATTTGTTTCGAGTCTTGCGCCAATCATCGATCAACGTGCGCGTCATGCCGATCCCGTTTTCCCACTGCGGGAATCCGTCATAGCGCCGGGCGGCCGGGATCTGCGCGTTGGCAGTCAGATAGAACTCGTCGCTGGGAAACACGACCGAAGCGCTTCGCTCTGTTCTTGCGAGTCGTTGCCAGCGGCGCAGTTGCTTGACCACGCGCCTGGCCTCCTGCGAGCTATGCGCGCGCATCCCGTTGTCGCTGATCCTTTGCTCGCCTTCGAGTGACGAGCCGACAGGTACGACACCTATCGACACAACGTTCTGCTGACGCAGGAGATCGCCCACGGTCAGGTCGAGCGCGTCGCCGTCATTGACGCCCGGGCAGAGCACCACTTGCGTGTGAACTTCGATCCGCATATCGGCCAGGCGGCGAAGCTGCTCGAGGATGTCGGGCGCGGTTCGGTTGCCCAGCAGGGTTCGGCGCAGTGCGAGGTCGGTCGCATGAACACTGACGTGCAGTGGACTAAGCCGCTGTTCCTCGAGACGAACCCAGTCATCGTCGGAGAGATTTGTCAGGGTGACGAAGTTGCCGTGGAGGAAGGACAAGCGATAGTCGTCGTCCTTGATGTAGAGCGGCCGGCGCAGGCCCTTGGGCAGCCCTTTGAGGAAGCAGAAGAAGCACTTGTTGTTGCAGATCCGGGTTCCGTCGAATGCGTCATCGTCGAATTCGATTCCGAGCGGTTCATCGATCGGCTTTTCGAACTCGACCAATGCGAGTTCGCCGACATGCACCACTTCGAGTTCGACCAGGTTGTCGGTTGTCTGAAAGCGGTAATCCACGGGATCGCGGACAGGTTGCCCGTTGACGGCGAGCACCTGGTCACCAGGCCGCAGTCCCGCTGCCTCGGCCAGCGAGTCGGCTTCAATGGCGCTGATCGCCCCGACCGGAACAGTGGAACGGCGCGGAGGTGTCATCGGCTGCTACGCGGCATTGGAGTCAGCTAGATCGTGGCAGAGGCAAGCTGATCAATCTCTTCGATTCGATCGACGACAGCGTCGATCGAGAAGTCGGGCGTCGACGCGCCGGCGGTCACGCCAATGTCTTCGTGGCCTTTGAACCACTCGGGCTTCAGTTCGTTCGCCGTTTCGACGTGGTATGTCTCAACGCCGTTCGCTCGTGAGAGTTCAGCGAGATGGCGAGTGTTGGCCGAGTTGTGACCGCCCACGACGATCATCAGGTCGACATCCTGGGTCAGATCACGGGTGGCCGCCTGCTGCGATGTCGTAGCGTTGCAGAGCACATTGACCACGCGGATCTCGGTGATCTGGTCGATGCGGGCGCGCATCAGATTGGAGACGAACGCGGCAAAGCGCTCCGGCGTGTGCGTCGTCTGCGAGATCACGCCGATCTTCGCCGGCAGATAATCGGGCAGATCCTCGAGCGATTCGTCCTTGACCACGATTCCACGCCCCCGGCACCAACCGAGGACACCCTTGACCTCGGGATGCGTTGGGTCGCCGAAAATGACGACGGTGAAGCCCCGTTCGGCCAGATTTCTGGCGGCGCGCTGCGAGCGTGAGACGAACTGGCACGTCGTATCGATCACGCTGAGCCCGCGAGCCTCAATGTCTCGCACGACGGTTTCGCCGACTCCGTGCGCCGTGATTGCGACGGTGTCGGTATCTACCTCATCGGCGGAGCGGTCGTTCTTGACCATGATTCCGGTGTGTTCAAGTTGGGCGACAACTTGCGGATTGTGAACGACCTGGCCCAGGGTGGTAACTCTGGTGCCGTTGGCGGCGGCTTCCTTCATCATGTCGACGGCGCGACGGACGCCGAAGCAGAAGCCCATATCGCTCGCGCGGTGAATTTTCATGCTGCTGCTCCTGGTCTGTCGCTGCGGGACCGCTCGGAGTCCCGATCTCGGTCGGCGTCGTTGTCGACCAAGTGTGCATACACGCCACGATAGGCGGGGGGTAGCTGTTCGGCAATGGCACGCATGATGGTCTTGTGTGCTTCCTCTACATCCTCGCGCGTAATCCTACGACCTTTGGGCTTGACCACGAATGGCCGGGATGCGATCATGCGGACCTTGGTCCTGGCGACCAGTGCGCGCCAGCCGGCTCTCATGCGTTCCGATCCTGTGATGCCGACGGCGACAACGGGCGCCTCAGTCCGCAGCGCCAGGAGCGCGGTGCCAGAATGGGCGTGCATCAGCGCTCCTGTGTCGGAGCGGTGGCCTTCCGGGAACATGCCGACGATCGCGCCTTCACGTAGCAGGCGCTCGGCCTCGCGGATCGCGAGTCGGTCGCCGGCACCGCGACGGACCGGGAACGCCCCGGACAGCGCGAAGAGATAGCCGAGGATCGGTTCCTTCTGAAACAGCTCGACCTTTGCCATGTATCTGGGTGAGCGCGGATAGGTGGCGGAGGCCACCATTGCCGGATCGGCAGAGGAGACATGGTTCGAGGCAATGATCACGCCGCCTTTGGGAACACGGTCGAAGTGAATCCACTCACATTGAACGATTCGCATGAACGCCAGCCTGGCGAAGAAACCGGCGACGAGGAACCAGACTCGGGAAGCGTTGGGCATTCCCGACATGCCGATGTTGGCCAGTGCCTTGTACTCGCCGAACATCAATCGTGTCAGCTGGCGGGTGATCCAGCGGTAGGCTCGACGCCGCATTCATCAGCCTTTCTCTGACGCCGCGGCGTCACGTGCAAGGTCCGGCAGTCGATCGAGGATGATCGTCGCCGCTGCCTCGACCGACTGGTTCAGCGACAATTCAGAGGTGTCGAGGAAGATCGCGTCCGCGGCGACCACGAGCGGCGAGGTGCGCCTGCCGCTATCGCGGGCGTCTCGGCGTCGAGTCGCTCTGAGTACGCTGGCCTGATCAGCGCCGTTGGCCTGTTCGTCGGCTCGTCGGCGCGCACGTACCTCTTGGCTTGCATCGAGGAAAATCTTGACGGGCGCGTCGGGCAGAACGACCGTGCCAATGTCACGTCCGACGACGATCATGCAACCCTCGGCCGCCTGTGTCTGTTGAATCTCGACCATCACAGTGCGCACGCCCGCGATCGCGGCCACGGTCGGAACCCCGGATTCGACAGCGGCGTCGCGGAGATGAGGCGTGGCATTGTCGCCGTCGACGTACACGTCCAGTTCCACCGAATCGCCTGATGCGCCGGGCCACAGGCGGAACTCAGAATCGCGTATGAGTTCGGTCACGGTCTCGTCTTCGTCCAGATGAACACCACGGCGTTGGGCCTGCCAGGTAGCTGCGCGGTACATGATGCCGGTGTCAAACAGCCGCCAGCCGAACCGTTTCGCCAACTCACGACCTACCGTGGTCTTGCCCGATGCCACGGGCCCATCGATTGCGACGACGAGCTGCTTGCAACTTCTATCGGCCGCATTTGTCATATAGCAATGGTAGTGGCGCGCAGGCTATGGCTCAGCGCGCGCCGAGCTGTCCAGCAGCCCCGCGGCGCGTCGCAACAAGCGAACTTCACGACGACTCAAGGGGCGCGCAACGCCGAGTTCGAGGTCGCGCAGAAGCAGCGGGCCGAAGCGCACGCGGCGGAGGGTGACGACGGGATGGCCTATCGCGTCGCAGAGCCGCCGTACCTCGCGCTTGCGTCCTGTGTGCAGGGTTAGCGTCAACCACGAGGTGGATCGACGATCGCGGATCGTCCTACCAGGTCTGTGTGAGCGAGCGGGCTTGGCTCGCAGCAGCTCGCCCGCGTCCTCGATTCCCGAATGCACCACATCCAACGACTCGTCTGAAGGGGTGCCAATCACTTCGGTCAGATAGACGCGTTGCACCTCGGAGGAAGGATGCAACAGACGGCTGATCAACGGTCCGTCGTTGCAGAGCAGGACTAGGCCTTCGCTGTGCAGGTCGAGACGACCTACCGGTACGCAGCGCGGAGCATTCTTTGGTAGAAAGTCCACGACGGTTCGACGCCCGCGATCATCTCGTGCGGTCGAGAGCACGTTGCGAGGCTTGTTGAGCGCGTAGTAGCGCAGCGGTTCCGTTCTCGGCAGCGGGGCGCCGTCCACGAGTATCTGGTGTGACTTCGGATTCACCCGCAAGGAGAGGTCGGTTGCCACCTGCCCGTCAACCGCGACGCGCCGCTCGCGTACAAGGGTCTCCGCGCTGCGCCTCGAAGCGAGGCCGCTCCTGGCGATGGCGACGGCGATGCGGACACAGTCGGCGTCAATCATTCACGCTGATTTTCTCCGTTGGGCTCGCGCTCGTGTTCTTCCGACGTTGCTGGCAGTGGTCCGGAATATTGCGCGCCGCTGACGGCGTCCTGGGACGGCAGCGGTTCGGGTTGCCAGCGCCTGAGGATCAGCGTCAGGATGACGCCGATCAGTGCGAAGCTGACAATCATCCAGGCATTGAGACCTTGCTTCGGCGGTTCGGAGACAATGGGGAGTCGCTCCCCTTCCGGAGCAGCAGGTTGCACACTTGGCGAGCGAAACGCATCATCCAATAATGGTGTGACCTCCTCTGACCCTGGTGAGGCAACGGCGGTCACAACCCACCGCTCGGGATCCAACGCGATAGATAGCCCCGGTCCGGGCGTGGGGACATCCCTGGTGCCGTAGCTGATCGTAGATCGGGCTTCGCCATCCGGATCGTGAAGACTGATCGTGTCTGCGTCGTTGTTCAGGCCGTTGCCGATCCGATCGACAATCAAGGCCGGCGTTGGACTCCGAAGGTCAAGATTTGCGATGAGCAGATAAGAGCGCGGTGGAATGACGCCGATCAGCGGCGTGCGGCGCGCCTGATCGCCGATCGTCCAGCCGGAAAGGTCAACCGGCTCATCGGTGGGATTGAAGATCTCCACCCACTCTGCCTCTCCGGGCAATGGGGCAGGCAACAACTCGGTGATGCGCAACGAAGGTAGTTTCACTTGAGCAAGCGGGCTAGGTGCGGATCGGGCCGGTGTAGTCTGGGAGGCTTCGGCTGAGGACTGAACTTCGCTTCCAGATGCTTGTCGGCCGCCAACCGTGCTCGAGTCCGGCGCCGCCGATATCTCAATGTGGCCGGCGGAGGGTGCTGAGATTGTCGGCTCTGCAGTCGGAGAGGATCGGTGAATGGACTCCTCGGATTTCGGCGCTCTGACGTTGGCATGGGTGCGATCGTTACCCCAACTGATTGCGCTCATGACTTCGCCCGCCGGGTTGATCAGCGTCAGCCGATCTCCAGCGTTCGCAAGACCGTTGCCGATCCGGCCATCGCGGATGATCGGCAAAATTTCAGGGCCGGCCTCTTGCGAGACCCCGACCACTACTGAAGAACGGGGCGGGATTACGAGTTCTTCAAACAGGTCTGAAGACCGATTATCGGCAACGGTCCAACCGGAGAGATTGACGGCAATGTCACTTGAATTGGTGATCTCGAACCACTCGTAGGCAGCGTCATTCCGTCCTTGGCCGGGAGCAGGATGGACTTCGCTAATCCATACGATCTCGCGCTCTGATTGTTGAGCTGTGAGAGCGAGACTCTGCTCGCGGGTTTTCGAGTGCGAGACGGCATCAGCCTGGAGGGTATGTCGCGGTCCCTGATGACCAACGATCAAGTGGTTCGCGCCGTCAAATCGACGATGCCAGGGCACCCTGGGATGCACGCGAGCGAGAGGGTTGAAACTGAGTTCCTCGCCCTCGGCCGGTGGGGTCAAGCGGTGGAATGTCACGTCCTGGCCCCAACTCGCCGTCGACAGCCAGTTCCCGTTGGCGTCTCGCAGAACGAAGTACCCTCCCCTTCGATTGAGTCCCGACCCAAGTCGGCCGTCGGGCTCGAAGATCGTGAACGTCTCCCCGGGATTGATCCGTACGGAGCGAACTCGAACGGAGGATGATCCCACCGTGAGACGCCAGTTGACGGTGAGCAGCGACTCGTGGGAGATGTTGCGGATGGTGACGGACTCCGGTTGATCCTCGGTCTGGTCGAGACGCGCCGAGATGATGCGCACCTTGGTATCTGGAAGCGGATGTGTATAGCGCTTGCTCGAGGCGTCAACGGTCCCATCGATCGACCATGGCGTCGGTCGATCCGAAAGGTACTGGCCTCCACCCGGCGTGCGAGTGATCGATTGGCCAGGTTCGGGCGGCTCGCTGTGCCGGGGGATCCTCACGTCGCCCCAGCTCATGGCGTCGGAACGGACACCGTACGGGTCGACCAGGGCAACGCGGTCGCCAGCGTTCCGTAAACCATTGCCGATGTGTCGGTTACTCAGGATGATCAGGGCTTTCCCCGGCGGAACGGCAACGTTCGCCGAACGGCCGACGATCACGACTGTCGCATCGGCGGGAAGAACGAATTCGGGCAGGAGTGAAATGGCTTGTGAGTCCTCGATTGTCCATCCGCTGAGGTCGACGGCGTGAGGCTCCGGGTTGTGTATCTCGATCCACTCATTGGATTCGATCGAGGAGTCAGACGGGACGATGGCCGGGTAGACCTCGCTGATCAAGAGCCTGGGACTGTGAGCGGCCGAGAGAGGGTGAACGGCGTTGACAATGAAGATCGATATTGCGGCGAGAGAGATGGCGGCCAGCAGGTCAAGAAACGACCGTGACCTTGCGCCGAACGGTGGTCTGCTCTTCAACGAGAATCGTCTGCTTGTGCTGCGGCGCCGAGGCGATGATCTGCCGCGCGGTATCGATCACCGCTGGTGCAGCATAACGAGCGGCGAACTCGGCGACTGCCGCGGCGGCGATCAGCCCGGCTGCGCTGCGCAGGGCCGGGAGGAAGGGGGCCAGGTCCTCGCGGATCGCCGGCATGAGGGCGCTCGGGCGAGGATCAATGATTGTGGGTGTGAGCACGGGAGGCTCGGGGTCAGACATACGGAAATCATATAGTTATTGGACTAAGCGCGTGAACAGTTTGTGCACACGATCAACTTTACATAACGTCTACACAGCCTACTCGAGCTTCATTGCCCGCTCGAGCTGATCCGTGATCTCGGTTCCTGCGCTGGGGGTACCGGGTCCAAGGATGTGCACTGTCCCGCCGGCGATGGCCTGAAGTGACTGCAGAACAAATGCCGGCTCGCGGCTGGCGCCCGCCTCGCGGATTGCATGGAACAGAGGGGTTTCCGATTCAGAGTCGCCTTCATGGGCGGCCCAGAGGGGGTCGAACTTGGGTCCGCGGATCGGATACTGGGCCCAGGTGACTGTTGGGCCTCGGTCGAGTTCGGTTGTGACCCGCTGGAGGACCATGCCCGAACGTTCGGCCTGCTCTCGGATGAGGTCATGGATGACCTGCTGCCAGGTTCCGATCGGGCCGTCGGGCAGGGCTGGGTGAAGGTTGAGGCAGGGCAGGTTGTCGCAGATGACATCCGTGACGATCAGCATGTATCCGGCAAGCATGCCGAGGTCGGGCGCGTGTGCCTGCATCCGCTCGTACAGATGTCGGTCGAACTCCTGCCGCCAAGGAGCGAGTCCAGCGGCTGGATCCGAGATTTCCCCCCTAACCCGCTTCCTCCATTCGCCTGAGCTATCGGCGATCAGTGGGAGTCCGGCCTTGTCCACATCGTCGAGGAAGGCGTCGGTGTTGGGCGACTGTCCCCGCTGGCGGTTGCAGACAACGCAGGCGATTTCGGCATCGAGCCGACCTTCGCGGATCGCGTCGAGGGCGGCGTTGAGCAGCAAACGCGAGCCTGTGCCTCTGGCGGTGGCGAACCAGGCGATGCGGAGTGTCATTGGCGTTCGCCCGGGTAGTGCGGGGAAAATGCGGTGGAAAGAGGAGAATGTGCTGTTCTGGGCTGACAACTCTTACGAAGACTGTCCAGTTTTGTCTTGGAAACGGGAGTGTTTTTCCGGGTCAATCCGAGCATCTCTGGAACAATCCGGATGTGGGGGCTAGTCATTACGGGTTCCCCTGGGTTTCCTTTCGGTGTCCGGTCCTACCATCAAATACGCACTGACGTTTTGTTGATTGGTGATTGGCGGAAGTCGGACCCTAACTGTAACTTCGTGACATCTTCCCCTCACAAGGGGGGGAGGATAGGGTTCAGGGTTCGCTGCGGAGGGTGTCGATGCGGAGTTCGGCTTCGGCGAGGAGCTTCTGCGCCTGTTCGCTGAGGGCGACTCCGCGCTCATAGGCGTCGAGCGCCTGGTCGAGCGAGAGTCCGCCGTCTTCCAGCTCGGTGAGGACGGTTTCGAGCGCCTCGACGATTTCTTCGTAAGAAGGTTCGGGCTCATCGGGCACTTGACGGCTCCTCATCCGGTGTGGTTCTGGCGGCGACCTTGCCGTCGGCGAACTGGATGGCGATGTCCTGATTGTCGCTCAATACGGCCGCTGAGGTGAGGACTGTGCCGCTGAGGTCGGAGACGATCGCGTAGCCGCGTTGCAGCGTGCCGAGCGGGTTGAGCGCCTTGAGCCGGGAGGCATCGGCGGCCTGGTGAGCCTTGAGTAGAGCGAGTTGACGTTCGATCGCCTGATCGAGGTCCCGTCGTTGGCGGTTGAGTTCAACGCGCATGGTCGGAGGGTGGGGCGCGGATCGCTCGAGACGTTCGCGGTTGAGCAGGGCGCGCTGGGAGAGTTCCACGACCCGGTCGTCGATCTGCTGGTCGCCGGCCTGGCGCAGTCCGGCGACGCGGGCGGCTTCCTCAGCGCGGTCGGGGACGGAGATTTCGGCGGCGGCGGAGGGGGTCGGCGCGCGGCGGTCGGCAACATGGTCGGCGATGGTGACGTCGGTTTCGTGTCCGACGGCGGAGATGACGGCGATGTCGCTAGCGAAGATGGCACGAGCGACCGGTTCTTCGTTATAGGCCCAGAGGTCCTCGGGCGAACCGCCACCGCGGGCAACGATGATCAGGTCGGGCTCGTCGACCGTGAGGAGGTTCAGCCGTTGGATGCCTTTGGCAATGGACTCGGCCGCGCCGGCGCCCTGGGTGAGGCAAGGCGAGAGGACAAGGGCAGTCAACGGCCAGCGCCGCGTCAGGACCTGCTGGATGTCGTGCCAGACCGCGCCGCTCGGTGAAGTCACGACACCGATCCGTCGGGGGTATGGAGGCAAGGGACGCTTGCGTTCGGGATTGAACAGGCCTTCCTCTTTGAGATTGCGGAAGAGGCGCTCGAACTCGGCTTGCAGGACGCCTTCGCCTATCGGTCGGAGGTCGTCGACGATGATCTGGAGCGCGCCTCGGGCGAGATAAAGGTCGGCGCTGCCGTGGACGAGCACGTGATCGCCCTGCTGCACTGGCATGCCACGATTCTCTCGGCGGAAGAAGGCGCAGGCGAGCGCGGCGTCGGTCTTGCCGGTTTTCTGGGCGTCGGCGAGATCGAAGTAGTAGTGGCCTGCGCCGGAACGGCTGAAGCTGCGGACCTCGCCCTCGATCCAGACGTCGTTGAGCTGCGGATCGGCTTTGAGTTGCGTGCGGATGTGTCGGGCGACTTCGCCGACGGGTCGGGACTGGGGCGTGGGCCGGGCCGGCTCGTAGGGCTGGGCCGGCGGATTGTCCCAGTCGATTCGGCTCTGCTGAGCGCGGCGGACGTTGAAGCCGGTTGGTGGTCGCTTGGGCATGAGTCGATCTGCTCTCACCCTAGCCCTCTCCTAGAGGGAGAGGGGATCAGATGGAGAGGAAGGGGCGGGTCAGGCGCGCTCCAAGTACTGGCCGCTGCGGGTGTCGACCTTCACGGTGTCGCCGGGTCCAATGAAGAGCGGCACGTTGACCGTCAAACCCGTCTCGAGCGTGGCCGGTTTGGTGGCGCCGGTAGCAGTGTCGCCCTTGACGCCGGGGTCGGACTCGGCGACCAGCAGCGCAACCGCTGCTGGCAGTTCAACGGCAACCGGATTCTCGCCGACGATGAGGACTTCCGCCTCGGCGTTCTCGGCGAGGTAGTTGACCGCATCGCCGACGACATCGAGCGAAAGCGGTTCCTGTTCGTAGGTTTCGGTGTTCATGAAGTAGAGCAGGTCGCCGTCGCGGTAGAGGTACTGCATCGTGTGATGCTCGGTGCGAATGCGGCGGAACTTGGTGCCGGCCTGGAAGGTTCGCTCGATCGTGTGGCCGCCGCGAATGTCGCGCAGCTTGAGTCGCGCCTGGGCCGAGCCTCGGCCGACCTTGATGTGTTCCCAATCGACGATCTGATACTCGTTGCCGTCGAGGTCGATCACGAATCCGCGCTTGAGGTCGCCGGTGGAGATCATCTTCTGCCTGTCAGTTGGGTTCGTTGGCTGTCGGGTTTGGTCGACTGTGTTCGATGATGGACGAGGTTGTAGCGCAGGTTAGACGGGCTAGGCGAGCATCCGCAGCTTGGGCGTGCCGGTAAACGAGTGGAACCCGTCCTCGTCGAGCAGACCCATATCTTCGATCCGGACGCCACCCCAGTCGGGCAGATAGATGCCGGGCTCGACGGTGATGACCATGCCGGCTTCCAGCTTGTCTTTCGACGTAATGCCGAGATAGGGCTTCTCGTGGATCTGCAGTCCGACGCCATGTCCGAGGCCGTGGCCGAACTGATCGCCGTAGCCGGCGTCCGTGATGACCTGACGGGCGAGTTGGTCGGCGTCCTTGCCGGACATGCCGGGCTCGACCATCTGGGCGGCCGTCTCGTGAGCGGCGAGAACGATTTCGTAAATCCCGGGGAACGTGTCGTCGCAATCGCCGAGGACAAACGTCCGCGTCATGTCGGCGCAGTAGCCGTTGTAGCGGGCGCCCATGTCGATCACGATTGGTTCACCCTCTGAGATCGACTCATCGCGCGGCCGTGCGTGGGGTCTTGCGCCCCAGGGTCCGGCGGCAACGATGGATTCAAAGGCCATCCCGTCGGCGCCGTTGGAGCGGGCGTATTGTTCGATCTGCCAGGAGACCTGGCGCTCGGTCCAGCCGGGCTGCATGGTTCGCCGTACATGGTCGAAGGCGTCGTCGGTGAGTTGGGCCGCCTTGCGCAGCAACACAACCTCCGCCTCGTCTTTCTGACCTCGCACATGCTCAACAATCTGGTCGGTTTGCACCAGCGCCGGTCGCTGACTCGCCGGCAGCTTGGCGTTGATATCCCGCAGCTGCTTGTGGGCGGCAACGGTCAGGTCGTGCGACTCGAATCCGAGCCGTCCGCGGCCGAGCGGTTTGGCCAGCCCGGCCCAGCACTTCTCGATACCGCCGTTCATGTTGACGATTTCGAACTCAGGCGACTCCTGGGCGGCCTGTTCGAGATAGCGGAAGTCGGTTGCGAGTTTGGGCGGAGTCGAATCGTCGGTAGTGATCAGCAGCCAGCCGTTGGAGCCGCTGAATCCGGAAGCGTAGCGACGGTTGTAAGCGTTGGTCACGAGCAATGCGTCAACATTCGCCCGTTGGAGACGCTCACGGATTCGATCCAGACGGCTGGGCGAATCGGTCATGTGTCTGAGGCGGCGCTCGAGTCCGGCGAGCCGGCGTTGCGTCCCTGGCGTTCCTGGAGCATCGGGACTAGGGCGTCGAGCGCTGCGAGATAGCCGCGCCAGCCGAGTCCGGCCACAACGCCGTCCATGATCGGCGCGGTGACCAAGTTGTGGCGAAACTCTTCTCTCGCGTGGACGTTGGAAAGATGAACCTCCATCTTGCCGCCAGGGAACGCTTCGAGGGCGTCGCGCAGCGAGTATCCGTAGTGTGACAAGGCACCCGGATTGATAATCAGGCCTTCGGCCGAGCGCTCCTGTTGGATGAAGTCAATGATCGCGCCCTCGTGATTGGACTGATAGGGGCGAATAGTGACGCCCCACTCCTTGGCGCGCTTGCCGACCAGGTCTTCGATATCGGCCAGGGTCTGGGAGCCGTAGATCTCGGGCTGCCGCTGACCGAGGATGTTCAGATTGGGACCCGAAATGAGCAGGACTTTCATGGCTGGTCGTCCCCATCTCGGCTGCGTCGTTCGCGGAGGAGGTCCGCGATCCCGTCCAGCGCGTGCTCCACGGTGTCGCGGCGGGCAGCGTCGCTCACGTGGGTGTAGATCTGCGTCGTGGACACGGAGGAGTGACCGAGCAGTTCCTGGACCACGCGAACGTCGGCGCCTCCATCGAGCATATGAGTGGCGAATGAGTGTCGCAACAGATGCGGATGCACGTCTTTCGGCAGGCCGGCCCGTTCGGCATATCGTCCGACGCTTAGCTGCACGGCACGGGCTGAGAGCGCGCCGCCGAATCGATTCAGCCAGAGCCAGTCTTCGGTCTTTGGGGACCGCAACGACGGTCGTCCGTCGCGCAGATAGCGACCCGACCAGTGATGCGCCGGACGACCCACGAGCGTGACCCGTTCCTTGTCGCCCTTGCCCCGCACAATGAACGCATTGTGATCCGCGTCGTAGTCCGTGGTGCGCATGCTGCACAACTCGGAGACTCGGAGGCCGGCTCCATACAAGACCTCAAGGATTGCGCGATCGCGCAGCCCAGTGGGTGTCGAAGTATCCGGCCCAGCGAGCAATGCGTCTACCTGCTGTTCGCTCAGGATGCCTGGCAGACGTGAAGTGGTCTTGGGCGTCGCCGCCAGCACGAGCGGGTCACGTCCGAGCTCATTGGTCCGAGTCAGATGTCGGGTGAACGAACGAATCGTCGATGCCCGTCGTCGCACAGATGCTTCTGCGACGCCATCCGCCTGCAGATTGGCAAGATATTCGCGGTAGTCGCCGCGGCCGAGATTCGCGAGGTCGGTTTCGCACTCCTCCAGCCAGAGCAAGAAACTGGCGATGTCGGAGCGATAGTTGCGAATGGTGTTCGGTGAAAGGCCGCGTCCATGTTCGAGCAACGAGAGATAGCGTTCGAGCGAGTCCTGATGTTGCTGCGATATAGTCCCGATGCTCACGACGCCACTCTAGGATGATCAGGAGCCGATCAGGATCGTCGCCGCCCGCGACGTTGACCGGAACGCCCGCGCCCTCGGCGCTGAGGTTTGGGCTCGGTCAGCAGCTCTAGCGCCCGAGCAAGCTCGATCGTCTCGAGGTCGTCCTCTGGCTTCAGATTCCGGCGCTCGTCGCCGCTCTGGACATATGGGCCGTAGCGACCCGGCCTGACGCTGACCTCTTCGCCTGACTCAGGATGAATACCAAGGGCCTTCGGCCAGCGCAGCCAGTCGATGGCGTGCTCCAGGTTGACGTCCGATAGTTCCATGGCCTTGGGCACGGAAGCACGGCGGGGTTTGGGTTGCCCCTTCCTGGGCCGGCCCACTGTCTCTCCAACCTGGACGAACGGACCGAATCGGCCGTTGAGCAGCCAGACGTCATCTTCATAGTCGGGATGATGGCCCAGCTTGCGCGGCAACTGGAGCGTCGTCTCCAGTAGCTCGTCAGCAGCGCCCAGGGTCAGGTCGGCAGGTGCGAGATCCGGCGGCAGCGGCGCGGTGCGCATGTTGTCGCCGACGCCGCGGCGGAGGAACGACGAACCGCCTCGAATGCGGACCTGCACATCGTCGTGACCGACCTGATCGTCAGCGTCGAGATTGAGGGCGAGTCCGTCTTCAGTCAGATCGAGCGCCCAGAATGGGATCGTCTCGATCTTCTCCGCCACGCGCCCTTTGAGTCCGTTCTCGGCGTCGTCATCACCGAAATAGAAGGCGTGCAAATGCGCCTCAGCACGAGCCTCGCCACGCGCGATCTGGTCGAGGGTGTCTTCCATGTCGGCGGTGAACTCTGCGTTGACGAGGTCGGCGAAGTGTTGGGTGAGCAGGTCGGTGACGCCGAAGCCGAGGAAGGTGGGGATCAGCGTTCGGCCGTTGCGGCTGACGTAGTTGCGATCGGTGAGCGTCTTGATGATCGCGGCGTAGGTGCTGGGTCGACCAAGTCCGTCGTCCTCGAGCTTCTTGACCAGCGAGGCCTCGGTATAGCGGGGCGGCGGCTGAGACTCGCTGCGTTTCGGCTCGAAGTTGACCAGCTTCGTTAACGCCCTTTCGGACACATCGGGCAACAGCTGCTGTCCGTCGCCGCGTGGGGGAAGGACCTCGTACCAGCCGGGGAAGAGGACGACCTGTCCGTTGGCGATCATGACGGCCGGGTCATCGGCCGGACGGTCGGGGAGCGCAGCCAGCAGCTCGATGCGAGTGCGTTCAACCCGGGCGTCGGCCATCTGACAAGCGACAGCCCGCCGCCAGATCAGGTCGTAGAGCGCCAGGTCGTCGCCGTCGAGGATGCCGCGCAGGGACTGCGGAGTTCGAGAGATGTCGGTTGGCCGGATCGCTTCGTGAGCCTCCTGCGCATTTCGGGACCGCGTCTTATAGGTGCGGAACTGGTGGTAGTCGTCCCCGTAGGTTGACTTGATGAATTCAGCTGCCTGAGCTAGAGCCTGGTTGGAGAGCGTGACCGAGTCAGTGCGCATGTAGGTGATCAACCCGACGCGCTCCGCGCCGAGGTCAATTCCCTGGTAGAGCCGTTGGGCCGCGGCCATGGCCCGTGCGGCCCCCATGCCGAGCCGATTCGAAGCGGCCTGTTGCATGGTTGAGGTCGTAAACGGCGCTGCCGGACGGATGCTCGCCTGAGTCTTGTTGACTGCATGCACGACCCATTCTGCGTTCAGCAGAGGTTGGCGCAGACCCTCGAGCGATTCCTCTGTCTCCCAGCGCTTGTCGAGCGCTGCGAGCAGTCCGGTGGCGGGATCGAAGTCGGAGGTCTGGCTTGCAAGCTCCACTCCGCCAAGTGTGTGGAGCCGAGCGCTGAGCTGGTTTCCGCCGCTCTCGAAATCGCCGTTCGCTCCCCAGTACTCGGCCGTGACGAAGCCCATCCGCTCGCGTTCCCGCTCAACCAGGAAGCGCAGCGCAACGCTCTGCACACGGCCGGCCGAGGTGCCTTGGCCCAACTTGCGCCAGAGCACCGGGCTGAGCGAGTAGCCGTACAACCTATCGAGGATGCGTCGCGACTCCTGCGCTTCGACGAGATGCTGGTCGATGCCACGTGGCGATTCGAGGGCTCGTTCGATGGCCGATGGCGTGATCTCGTGAAACACGATGCGTTCGTACGGCACCTTCGGTTTCAGCACTTCGACGAGGTGCCAGCCAATCGACTCGCCCTCGCGGTCCTCGTCCGTGGCCAGCAGTACTCGATCTACTTGCTTCAGTTCCTTGCGCAGGCGGGTGACGTGTTTCTTCGATTCGCCAGGCACGATGTAGTAGGGCTGGAATCCATGATCGACATCCACAGCGAGATCGGCCCAGGGCTGACCCTTGATCTTGGCGGGACGTTCCGCGGCGCGTCGCGGCAGATCACGAACATGTCCGAAACAAGCTGTGACGAGATAATCGTCGTCCAGGAAGCGGGAAATCGTATCCGCTTTGGCCCCTGATTCGACGATGACCAGCGTCTTCCTCGCGTCTGAACCGGCGTCTGAACCTGCGGCGTTAGCGTCGGGCATAGGTCATCGGTCCTACCTGGTGGATGAGGCCTTTGAGTTCGAGAGTGGCCATCGCGGCCGCGGTTTCGTGCACCGGCTGCTTTAGGAGCCGGGAGAGTTCGTCGACGTGAATCGGCTCGTCGCCGATGCGCTCGAGCAGGGCGGCCTCAGCCGGATCCTCGGGGAGCTGTTCCGCCAACTGCGCCTGGCGCTCGATCGGTCCCAGGTTGAGTTCCTCGACAACGTCCTGTGCACAAGACACGAGCTTACCCAGACCTCGCTTGATGACGTTGTTGGCGCCTGCGGATTGTTTCGAAGTGATTGGACCCGGTACCGCGAACACCTCGCGCCCCTGATCGAGTGCCGAGGTCACGGTATGCCAGGTGCCCGACTTTTCGCCGGCCTCGGTGACCAACGTGCCCAGCGTGATTCCCGCGATGATCCGGTTGCGACGCGGGAAATGCCGGGCGTCAGGCCGGGCCCCGATCGGGTATTCGCTTAGCAGGGCGCCGCCGCTCTCAAGTATTCGGGAGGCCAGTCGTTTGTGCTCAGGCGGATACACACGGTCGAGACCACTGGCCACCACGGCGATGGTTCGGCCGCCCTGTTCGAGCGTGATCTCGTGTGCGATGCCATCTACGCCTCGGGCAAGCCCGGAAACGATCGTCAATCCGGAATTGGCAAGTTCCGCCGTCAGGGTGCGCGTAACCTGGACCCCATACCGCGTTGGACGGCGAGTGCCGACGATCGCCAGGGACCACTCATCACGATCGAGCAGGTCGCCGCGCACATAGAGCAACGGTGGCGGATCGGTGATTTCCCGCAGGCGGCGCGGGTAACCGAGGGCGTCCGGAGTCAGCGCCGCGATCCCGGACTCTTGCATGCGCAGGAACGCCTCCTGCGGATCGAGCGTGGCTCTCGTGGTTTCCAGTTCCTCAATCGTGCGCTGATCCAGTCCTGCTTCGCGTAAGGCCGATCGATCTGCGCCCCAGGCTTCTTCGAGAGCCTCAAAGAAGCGCTCCAGCGCATGCAAACGGGCCGGTCCGATGCCGGCCACGTGCGAAAACGCCACTCGGAAGGCAACGTCGGACAGACGATTTTCGGAGTTTTGCGACACGACCGCTCACGTTAGTGCGATAACGCCTTGCTGTCAGCCGGCGCTGACTCATGGGTTACAGCGCGCATTTGTATCACACGTCGCCCGTTCATGCGCTCGACGAAGACGGAAAGCGTGCCCAATCGCACTTCGTCCCCGACCTCGGGGATGCGTCCCAGCCGATCGAACACGAGACCGGCAACGGTGTCATAGTCGGCGGCTTCGATGTGTCCGCCAATCTGCTCGAGCGCTGCGAGGGGCGCGCGCCCGTCGAGAAGCAGCGCGCCATCGACCATGCGAGCGCCCTCGTCATCGGCGCCGGCCGGGTCGTATTCGTCGGCAATCTCGCCGACGATCTCTTCAAGCACATCTTCCAGCGTGATCAGACCTGCGGTGCCGCCATATTCGTCCAGCACGATCGCCATATGCACACGCGAGCCGCGCAACTCGTGCAAGAGATCGTCAATCAGTTTCGACTCCGGAACGAAGATCGGCTCGCGTCCGATTTCCGAAATGGTGCGTTCATCTTCTTCCTTGAGGATTTCCGCCATCAGATCTTTCGCGTAGACGATGCCGGTAATGTTGTCAATCGAGTCCTCGAAAATAGGCACACGGGAGTAACCGTGTTGGAGCAGAAAGTTGACCGCGTCGGTCAGACTGGTGACGGCCGGCAGCGCGGCGACATCGGGGCGCGGCGTCATTGCTTCGCGGACGATCCGATCTCCGATGGACATAACGCCCCTTATCATCTCACGCTCGTCCTCGGCGATGGTTTCGCTCTCTTCTTCGATCAGTACTTCGATGTCCGTGGGTTGAGGAGCGACTTCGGTGTGCCGACGCCCGAGCCCGGTCACAAGCCGAGCGGGCGCCTCTAACAGCGCTGCCGGCCAGAGAAAAACCGCGTCGAGCAAATCGATTGCGGGCACGAAGTTCATCGCGAAGCCTTCGGGCCAGGTTGCCGCGAGCCGTCTCGGTACGGAATGAATGAGGGCCGCGACAAAGGCCGAAGCGAGTCCCGTGTAGACCAGCGATTGCCACTGGAATCCCGTCTCGCGGATGACGATGTAGAAAATGGCCGTGAACCCGCAGGCGACGGCTACGGTCCGTCCGACGGCAAACGATCCGAGCGCTCGCTCGCGATCGGTAGTAATCTCCGTCAGCCGCCGCGCGCGACGGCTATCGGGCTGTCGACTGGCCAGCAAGCGCGCTCGGGAGCGCGAGAGTGAGATCACGCCAGCCTCGGCGATCGCCTCCAGCGTCAGCAAGGTGACGGCGAGGATCAGAATGACGAGCGCGACAAGTGAGCCATCGCTCATGGCTTCGGTTCCGTTTCACGCTGCGCGCGACGAGAGGGCGTCAATCTCGCAGGATGGCCGACCGCAAGGCCATCCGCGGGCACGTCCTTGGTGACCACAGAACCGGCGCCGGTCCGGGCGCGATCGCCGACGTTGAGCGGCGCGACCAGCATCGTGTCGCAGCCGATGAACGCGTCTTCGCCGATGGTCGTCCGGTGTTTTGATTCGCCGTCGTAGTTGCACGTGATCGCGCCGGCGCCGATGTTTGTTCGCACTCCCACGTCCGCGTCGCCGATATAGCTGAAGTGACCGATTTGGACCCCCTCGCGAATGCGCGCTTGCTTAAGTTCGGCATGAGTGCCGATATGGACATGCGACTCGATCTCACAACCGGGGCGAATCGTTGAGTACGGACCGACTTCCACGGAATCGCGCAGCCTGGAGCCGCGAATCGTACAGGACTCGACAACGCAGTTCCTGCCGATCGTCGCGTCCTCAATGATCGCGTTCGGACCGATTCGGGAGCCTTCGGCGATGACGCTTCGCCCTCGAATGTGGGTCCCCGGTTCGATGGCGACGCCTGGCTCGATCTCGGCCCGAGCGTCAACCCAGGTCGCGAGTCGATCGCGAATGTGAACGCCCGAGTCAAGCAGTCGGTTGAGGATGCGAGAGCGAATGACCGCTTCGGCCGCCGCGGCGTCGGACGGCGTCTCGACGTTCAGCCGGCCGTCATTGAGCGGCACCTCGACGGCGCCGGCCCGTTGCCGTGCGACCGCGTCCGGAATGGCGTCGGTGGCGTAGGCCTCTCCGCTGCCCGGTGTCCGTTCCAGGACATGCTGCAACGTCGGCCAGAGGAACTCAGAGCGGAACAGGTAGATGCCGACATTGACTTCACGGACGCAGCGCTCCGCTTCCGAAGCGTCGCGCCACTCGACGGTCTTGCTCAAGTTGCCGCTACGGTCGCGGACGATCCGGCCCATCTTGGCCGGGTCCTCGACCACCGCAGTCGCGACGGTCGCGTCCGCACTGGATGAGCGAATCATGGGCCGCACCTGCTCGGCGGTGAGCAATGCGAGGTCTCCGTTGACCACGAGCACGTGTGAGGTTCCCACCATTTCCCGCGCAGACAGAACCGCGTCCGCGGTGCCGCGAGTTCGCTCCTGAACGGCGAACGTCAGCTCAAGACAGCCTGAATCCAACTCGAGGGCCTCCCGGAGGGTGTTCCCGGCTGCGCTTGGCGGCACAACGACGACTGCTCGCTGGACTCCTGCTTCAGCGAGGGCGTGAAGCACGTGGGCAACCATCGCGCGGCCGCAGATGGGATAGGCGGGCTTGGGTATGTTTGAGCGCAGGCGTTCGCCACGTCCCGCGGCCAGCACAATGCCGGTGATCTGCGGGAATGACTCAGGTTCTGGCGGATCGTCGTCGGAACTCAATCGGGGCTCCGATTCCAGCGGACCGGTGTGATAACGCTAGGTAGCCAGTTTACGGACTGTCAACCGTTGCGATAGCCCGTTGTTCCAGCCTTCTTCGGCTGAAGCGATGCTGCGTATACTCGAATCCTGCGAGCCGCTCAGCGGGCGGCGTGTTTTTTTCCCGTGTGCAGACAGTTCCCAGAGGCGGCTGCCGAGCTATGGACGCACAGACAATTCGCCAGACTTTCACCGACTTTTTCGTGCAGCGAGACCATCTAGCGGTGGCGTCGGCACCGTTGACGGCGCCGGGCGACCCCACCTTGCTGTTCACGAGTGCCGGCATGGTGCCGTTCAAGCCGTACTTCCTCGGCGAAGCGCAGCCGCCGCATCATCGGCTCACGTCGATCCAGAAATGCTTCCGCACGACCGACATTGACGAAGTCGGCGACGCATCGCATTTGACCATGTTCGAGATGCTCGGCAATTTCTCGCTAGGCGATTACTTCAAGGCCGAAGCCCAGGCCTGGGCCTGGGAACTCGTGACGGACGTGATTGGGATTGCGCCCGAGCGCCTGGTCGCTACGGTCTTCACCAACGACGACTTCGCCTATGACCAATGGAAGAAGATCGGTCTGCCCGACTCGAAGATCTACCGCTACGGCGCCGATCAGGGAAACTTCTGGGCTGCCGGCCCAACTGGACCTTGCGGGCCCTGCTCTGAGCTCCACTACGACATGCGACCTGGCTATCGCGAGGGCACCGGCCCAGCCGAGGCTGAGGAGAAGTGGCTCGAAATCTGGAATCTCGTGTTTATGCAGTGGACGAGGTTCGAGGATGGCACGAGGGAGGACCTGCCGGCCCAGAGCATCGATACCGGGGCCGGTCTCGAGCGCTGGGCGATGATGCTCCAGGACAAGGACAACCTCTACGACACCGACCTGTTCGTGCCGCTGCTCGACTACATCGGTGCTCGCTGCGATCTCGACTATCACAGCGCCGATGAATCACAGCGACGCGCGATGCGGGTGGTCGCCGAGCATGGCCGAGCGATGACGTTTCTAATCGCGGACGGCGCGATCCCTGGCAACGAGGGTCGCGGATACGTCCTGCGCCGCCTGATTCGTCGCGCGCTCTACATGGCGGACTCGCTCGGCATTCGGGACGACTTGCTTTCCGACCTGGCTATCAGGGTCCGAGAAGTGATGGCCGCCTGGTATCCGGAACTCGACGAACACTCGTCCCTGTTAGCAAACGTTCTGGACCAAGAGGAGCACCGATTCCGGCGTACCCTGTCGACCGGTCGAGCGCTGCTCGAAAGTCGGATCGCTGAACTAGATGCAGAGACGATCAGCGGTCGCGACGCGTTCGAACTCTACGACACCTATGGTCTCCCGTTCGAAGTGACTGCCGAGGTGGCGCGAGAACAGAGCGCCCTGGGCGAGGAGGAGCACGTGCGCGCCGAGTTTGAGGCGGCGCTCGAAGAGCAACGCAAGCGCTCACGTCAGCAGGCAACATTTGCCTACGACGAAGAGGCAAGTCAGTACGCCGAGTTAGACGTCGCAACCGCATTTGCGGGCTATGAGTCGATCGAGTCGGAAGCAGAAATCGTCGCGATCGTCGCCGGTGGAGAACGCGTTGCACGCGCTTCGGTTGGCGAGGATGTGAGCGTCGTGCTCGATCGCACGCCGTTCTACCCGGAGGGCGGTGGACAAGTAGGCGACGCCGGGTGGCTGCGGGGCGAGGATTTGCAGGTCGACATCGAAGACACACGCGGCTTCGGCGATGTCATCGCGCACATCGGCAGTGTGACCTCGGGCGGCATCGCCGTTGGCGGTCGTGTGTCCGCGGCTGTGAGCCGAGCGCGCCGCGCCGACGCGGCCCGCAACCACACGGCCACACACCTGCTCCATGCGGCGCTGCGCCAGGTTCTTGGTGACCACGTGCGTCAGGCGGGTTCGCTGGTCGCGCCCGACCATCTGCGCTTCGACTACACCCAACCCGAGGCGCCCTCTCCCGCCGATCTGCGAACCGTCCAGCAACTCGTGCAGGAGCGCATCCGCGACAACATTCCCGTCTCAACCTCGGAGATGTCCTACGATGACGCGCTCAAGACCGGCGCGATGGCGATCTTCGGTGAGAAGTACGAGACTGATGTCCGCGTGGTCGAGATCTGCGATCCGGCGCCTCACGTCCACGACTGTTTTTCCAAGGAGTTGTGCGGCGGTACCCACGCGCCAGCGACCGGGTTTGTCGGAGCGTTCCAGATCATCTCGGAAGGCAGCGTCGGGGCGGGTCTGCGCCGAATCGAGGCGCTCACCGGGGCTGCCGCCTCTTCCTGGACCGACGCCCGTCTCGACGCCTTGGCGGAAATCGCGACCTCGGTCAGAGCCACACCTGACACCGCCGGCGTTCGGATCGCGCAGATGCATGCGGAGGCGACCGAACTCAGGCGTCGTTTGGAGGCGGTTGAGGCCAAGACCGGCGCAAGCCTGGCCGAGGTGTTGGCCGCGAACGCGGTCAATGTCGGCTCTGTCGCGGTTGCGGCGGGAGTGGTGGCTGTTGAGTCTGCCGATGCTCTTCGGCGCGCCGGCGATGAGGTACGCCGACGAATCACGGAGAGTGGCCGCGACGGCGTAATCGTACTGGGAGCGGTGGCCAACGAACGGCCCCTGTTCGTCGCCATGGCGACTGAGGGCGCAGTCCAGGAAGGCGTCAACGCCGGCAAGTTGATCGGCGGGATTGCCCGTATCGCCGGTGGCGGCGGCGGTGGCGCGCCTGACATGGCACAGGCCGGCGGACGCAACGCCGACAAGCTCGACGACGCGTTGGCCGCAGTGACCGATGCGGTCCGAGAGCAGCTTGGATAGGACAGTTGCAATGTCGCGCGGTTGCGCGGTGGGGATAGACCCTGGTGAGCGCTGGATTGGCGTGGCTCGGGCAGGAATGGGATCGAGCCTCGCTCTACCCGTCGGAACGTTGGATCGCGGCGCCGGGCACAACGCAATCGTTCAAGCACTTCGGAATCTGTTGTGCGGCGAAGAAGTCTCGGTTCTCGTGATCGGCGTACCGTTGCGTGGAGATGGGCTCGAGGACGCTCAGGCGACCGCCTTTAGAGAATTCGGTGAGGTGCTTGCCTCCGCGCTCGGTGCAACGTGCTTGCCGCAAGACGAACGCTCGTCCAGCGACTTCGACTCAGTCGCCGGCCTCGTAGGAAATGTCGACCGGGGCCGAAAAGCACGCTCGCCGGGCCGCAGGAGCGTCCAGCGTCAGCGGCGCGATCGGGAGCGGTCTCACGCTACCGCTGCGGCGCGCATCCTCCAACGCTGGCTAGACAGCGAAGAGGGGAGACGCGCTCGGATGCGTCTGGATGCTGAGACCTGATGACCGCTTCGCAGTGGCGGTTGAGCATGACAATCGGAGTATTGGTGGTCGCCTTCGTGGCCGCCGCTACCGCAACCGTCGCGATTTCGAGGACGCCCTCTGAACGGACGCTAGGCGACCTGCAGGAACAGGTCGCTGATCTGACGTACGGGCCATCGTCTGTTTCAATCGCGCTCGGCGACTCTGCGGCTTTGATCGCCCGTCGACTTGAGGCAGGCAATGCCATCGGGTCTCGCAATCGATTTGAGTTGCTGGCCTCGTTGCTGGGCTGGGAATCTCGGCTCGAACCCGGCGATTACACATTCGAGCCCGGCCTGACGACGTTTGAAATCCTCAGGCGCATACACTTTGGGGAGACTTCACCGCTGCGCGTGGTGATTCCCGAAGGCTTGAGGCTCGAGCAGGTGACGGAACGTCTCGCACAGTCCAATGTTGTTGGCCCAAACGCCTTCCGAGCGGCGTTGGAGTCTGTTTCTGCGAAGACCCTTGTCGGTTCCCTGGCCGTCAATCGACCTGCAGGCGCGTCTCTGGAGGGCTATCTCTTCCCAAGCGCGTACACCTTTCCCCTTGACGGTTCTGCTGAAGACGTGATTGGACAGATGCTGTCGCGATTCAACGACTCGCTGACGCCGCAACTCTGGGAACAGATCAACAGCTCCGGCCGCTCATTGCATGAGATTCTGATCATCGCCTCGATCATCGAGCGTGAAGTGCTCGAAGACTCAGAGCGAACCTTGGTGTCGGCGGTGATCCGGAATCGACTCGATGCGGGAATGCTGTTGCAGATGGACTCCACGGTTCAATATGCCGTCGGCCGGGAAGGCGACTGGTGGAAGCGCGATCTAACAGCGGCCGATCTCCGCGTTGACTCGCCGTACAACACGTACCGGTCACCTGGGTTGCCACCGACACCGATCGCTTCGCCCGGACTGGCATCGATCGAGGCGGCCGCGAATCCTGCGAATGTGCCGTACATGTTCTTCGTCGCCAAGGGCGACGGCACGCACGTCTTTGCGGTCACGTTCGAAGAACACCAGGCCAATGTCGAGCGCTATCACGGAGACCCCTGATGACCTTGCGCGTTGGAGTCATCGGTCATCCCGTGGCGCACAGCATCTCGCCGCGCTTTCAGCAAGCCGGATTCGACGCAGCAGGTCTCGATGTCCGTTACGAGGCGTGGGATGTTCAACCTGCGGAACTGGAAGGATTCATCGACGATCTGCGGCGCGACGATGCGCTTGGCGCAAATGTCACGATCCCGTACAAGGAGGCCGCCCTCCGCCACATGGACGGTCTGCATGAGACTGCTCGCTTCGTCGGTGCGATTAACACGGTTGTGAACAACGACGGCCACCTGCAGGGCTACAACACCGACGTAACCGGCTTCCAGCGATCACTGGCCGAGGCCGGATTCGATCCATCGGGAGCTCGGGCCGTCCTTTGGGGAGCCGGAGGCGCCGCGCGGGCGGTCGCCTGGGCGCTGATCTGGCGCGGGGTCCAGAGCCTGACCATCGTCAATCGGACTGCCGTCCGCTCCGGCCGGCTGCGGCACGACTTGGCATCCGCGTCTGCGGGGGTCGCGCTGCGCTCGATGGGTGCTGACGAGGAGGGCGTGGCGGAGGCATTGGCAAACGCCGAGCTCGTGGTGCAGTGCACGTCGGTCGGACTCAGGGGAAGCGAAACCGATGGGCAGATTCCCGTCGATCTTGGCAAGATGTCCAGAGATGCATTTGTGGCAGACCTGATCGCCAATCCGGTCGAGACACCTCTGCTAAAGGCTGCACTAGCTTCGGGTCGACGCACGTTGGGGGGTCTACCCATGCTGGTCTACCAGGGGGCGGCGGCGTTCGAGCTTTGGACGGAGCGAGAGGCGCCTATCGAGGTCATGCTTGCAGAGGCGAAGGCGGCGATGGCAGGGTCTGGATCATGAGCGAGGGAGTCACAATTGGCTTCACGCTGATCGCCGCGTTTTTCGCCGCTGTCGGACTGTTGCTGTTCAAGGAGGCTCGGACGCATCGATTCTGGCGCCAGCTCGTCGCCCAGAACGATATGGAAGCGATTCAGGGTATTCTCGACCAGGAGATTGAGCACTGGCGCACACAACGTCCGCCCAAGGACGTGAGCGCGAATGTCTGGGCTGGTGTGCAGGGACTCAACCTGATCGGGGCCTCAGCCAGGCATGTGCGAGTGAGCACTTCGGCTGACGCGGAGTTCGGCACCGTCGACGGGGAGCGTAAGCAGATTGCCTCGTCGCTTGATACGGCCTACTCGACCGCGCTCAGGCTGGTCGAGATGATTTTCTACGACATCCCCAATTTCCGACCCAACCACGTCCGGGTCGACATTTACACGACCTTCCGCGACGCGGAGGGACAAGCCAGCGCGCTGCCGATTCTCTGCCTCGAGGCCGATCGCGCCGCCGCAATGAGCCTCGATTGGAATCTTCCACCGGGCGTGCTGGCCCGTGAATTCGAGACCATCGCCAATCGAGCACCAACGGGCGAACCGCGTCCCATCGAGCTGCCGCCCGACCGCTTCGCCGATATGGTGGCGGAAACGTCAAATGCAAATTCGGAGGAACAGAGGACCGACTGATGGGCAGTCTGCGCTGGTTCACCGCGGGCGAGTCGCACGGCCCGGGCCTGACCGTAATCGTTGACGGTCTGCCATCCGGTCTTCCGTTGTCGGAGGAACAGATTCGCCTGCAACTCGCGCGTAGACAGAAGGGATACGGCCGCGGCGGTCGTATGAAGATCGAGACCGACTACGCGTACATTCGCGGCGGCGTGCGTCAGGGTCGAACCATGGGCAGCCCGATTGCGCTCTGGATCGAGAACCGCGATTTCGACAAGGGCCTGGGCCCAGATAAGCGGCCCTGGCGTGAGACGATGTCGCTGGCGTCCGTGGTGCCGCCGCCGACTCAAGTTACCCGCGTACGACCCGGCCACGCCGACCTGACCGCTTCGCTCAAGTACGGATACGAAGACGTTCGCGACTCGCTTGAGCGAGCCTCGGCCCGCGAGAGCGCCGCGCGTGTCGGAGCGGGCGCAATTGCTCGGCGTCTTTGCGAAGAGCTGGGTTGCTCGTTTTACAGCCATGTCGTTCAGATTGGCTCGGCGGCGATCGATCCGTCGATCAAGGCGGATTGGGACGCAGTTGAAGATTCCCCGGTTCGTTGTTCGGACCCGGGAGTGGCCCAGTCGATGATCGACGAGATCAACGCAGCCAAACAGGAAGGCGACACGCTTGGCGGCACGCTGGAGGCGAGAGTCGTCGGAGTGCCATTCGGGCTCGGCTCGCATGTTCAGTGGGATCGGAAGCTGAGCGGCAGGATCGGGCAGGCGATTCTCTCGATGAACGCGTTCAAGGGAGTTGAAATCGGTGACGGCTTCGGCGGCGCAGCTCTGACAGGACGCGGTTTTCACGATGTGGTGTTGCCCCAGGACGCATGGGGCGACCATCCCTGGCGCCGGCGATCCAATCACGCCGGCGGCATCGAGGGCGGCATCTCGAACGGCGAGGACTTGGTTGTTCGAGTGGCGGTCAAACCCATCGCGACGCTGGCGCATCCATTGCCATCGGCTGACCTTACGACCGGCGAACGGGTCGAAGCGCACTACGAGCGCTCGGACGTCTGCGTCGTCCCGGCCGCTGGCGTGATCGTCGAGGCCATGCTGGCACTGGTCCTGGCCGACGCAGTGCTGGAGAAGTTTGGCGGCGATTCGCTGGCAGAAACCAGAGGCAACATGGAGTCGTTCCTGGCGACGGCCGTGCCGCGTGGAGAGTGGCCATGAGTCTGCCCCTCGGGCTCACGCGCGTCGTCCTGATTGGTTTCAGCGCGACTGGCAAGTCGATCCTCGCGCCGTTCATTGCGCATCGGCTCGGCTGGCAGGCCGTAGACCTCGACGTCGAGATTGAGCGGACCGCCGGTCAATCGATTCCGCGCATCTTCGAGTCGGAGGGCGAGAACGGATTCCGCGCGCGCGAGCATCGGGCTGTTCGAGACGCCGCGTCCCTTGAGGGGGTAGTCATTGCCACCGGTGGCGGAGTGTGGCTGAACGCCGACAACCGTTCCGTACTGGCTGACGGCGGATACGTGGTGACGTTGGAAGCGCGGTCGGCGACCATTCTCGCCCGCTACGCGGCGGCGGAGCAGGGTACGACTGAGGTGCGTCCAATGCTCACCGGTACGGACCCTCGCCGTCGTGTTGAGACGCTCAAAGCCGCTCGGCAGCCCTTCTATGCGTTGTCTGACCTGACAGTCCACACAGACGAGATCGAGATCAGCGAAGCAGTTGACCAGATCGTCCAGGCAGTGACGCAACGTGCTGCGACGGTGATCCGCTCGGATTCGCGGCTTCGGGAGTTGCGCAATGGTCCCGGCGTCGATCCTCCGTCGATCGGCGACTTCGGAGCGGATGTCGGCTGCATCGTCGAGGCGGGTTCGGCCAGGTATCCGGTCTACTGCGCCTGGGGTTTGCTGGATCGGTCCGGAGACGTGTTTGAACGTCTCGGTCTCGGCGGACGAGTTTTTCTGATTGCCGATCAAGCAGTCATCGAATCGCACGGCGTCACCGCGCGGCGTTCACTAGAGCGGACCGGGCGGTTGGTGTTTTCTTATGCCGTGCCCTCGGGTGAGGCGAGCAAGTCGCTCTCTTCGCTGGAGTCCCTCTATAAGTGGCTCTCAACCCATCGCGCGGAACGTAGGGATGTTGTCTTCGCGCTCGGGGGCGGCGTCACCACTGACCTCGCCGGGACGGCAGCGGCGACCTACCTGCGAGGCATGCCACTCGTTCACGCACCGACGACCATGCTGGGAATGGTCGACGCGGCGATCGGTGGCAAGGTGGCCATCGACCTGCCATTAGGCAAGAACCTGGTTGGTGCGTTTTACCAGCCGCGAGCAGTGCTGGCCGACCCAGCAACACTCGCCACCCTCCCGCCGCGAGAACTCCGTTCGGGATTCGCGGAAGTGATCAAACACGGTTTCATCCGCGACGAGCCCATGCTGGACCTTTTGGACGTCTCGGCCGACGCGCTGCTCGACCCATCCTCCGCGTTGATCGACGAGTCCCGTCGCAAGTTGCTGGTCGACATCGTTACGCGCAACCAGGCGATCAAGGCCGCGGTGGTCTCAGCCGATGAGCGAGAGTCAGATATCCGAGCGATCCTCAACTATGGACACACGCTCGGGCACGCGATCGAAGCCGTCACTGGCTACAGCACGGTTCTGCACGGTGAAGCAGTTGCGATGGGCATGATCGCCGTCGCCGAGATGGGTTGCTCGCTCGGATTGATCGACGAAGCATTGGTCAGCCGCCATCGACGGCTGATCGAACGCTTCGGCCTGCCGACCCAGAGTCCGCCGGGGCTGGGACGAGCCGCAATCGTCGAGGCGATGTCGCGGGACAAGAAGGTCGTTGGCGGCAAGCAACGCTGGGTGCTGCTGGAGAGCGTTGGCTCGCCGATCGTGCGCGACGACGTGCCGCCCGAGGTCGTGTCAGACGCCATTGACGCAGTCGTGGCCATCTCCTGATGGTCCGGATGACCGTCCGCGTGCACGGGAGGGTCCAAATGGTCGGCTACCGAATGTTCGCCGAGGTCACGGCTGATCGAATAGGCGGAATCAGTGGCACCGTTTGCAATCTGCCCGATGGGTCGACAGTGGAAGTGGTGGCCGAGGGACGCCGGGACTCGTTGGAAAAGTTTCTGGACGAGCTTAAAGTCGGTCCGGCTCACGCGGTCGTGAGAGGCGCCAAGGTCGAGTGGGGGATTGCCAACGGCGAATTCCGCCGGTTTGCGACGATCTTCTAGCAGGCTCCGGTTAGTCGGCGGCGGCCTCGGCACTTGGCGCCACAAACGACCTGCCGCTCGCTCGCTCGACGCGGATGTCGAGGTGCCTGAGTCCGCGCAGAACGATGTTCTGCTTGTATTCGGGCGTGCGAGCGCCGAAGCGAATGTCGTCGAACCGCTCCAGCAACGCCTCGAAGGCGATCTTGCCCTCCAGGCGCGCTAGCGGGGCGCCGAGGCAGTGATGAATGCCGCGGCCGAAGGAAATGTTGCCTGCGTCCTCCCGGGTGATGTCCAGGGTCTCCGGATCGCTGAACTCCTCCGGGTCGCGATTCGCCCCGCCGATCAGCAGTGAAACCGGTCGGCCAGGCTTGAGCGTGTGTCGGTCCATCGTGAACTCGTCCAGCGTCGTGCGTCCGTCGACCTGGACGGGAGAGTCGTAGCGGAGCAATTCTTCGATCGCATTGTCAATCAGTTCGGGACGCTCGCGAAGCAGTTGGAGTTGGTCGGGATGTTCGAGCAGCGCTTTGAGACCGTTGCCGATCAGATTGGTGGTGGTCTCGTTGCCGGCGACCAGGAGGAGCCGGAGGGTGACGATCATCTCGTCTTCGGTCAGCTTGTCGCCCTCTTCCTCGGCCTCGATCAGTCGGGAGACGAGATCGTCGCGGGGTTCCTCGCGATGTTCGGCGACGATGCCCTTGAAGTACTCGTCGAAGAGTTTGGCGGTGTCGAAGACGACGCCGAGTTCGTCCTGGGAGAGGTTGGGTTCCAGGACGCGGGCGAAGCGGTCGGACCAGACTTTGAACTGCTGGCGATCGCCGGTCGGGACGCCGATCATCTCGGCGATGACGACGGTCGGCAGCAATGCGGCGAGGTTGGCCATCAGGTCGAACTCGTTCTCGGCCTCGACCTCGTCGAGCAGTGCGTGGGCCGTCTCGCGGATGTGGTCTTCCATCTTGGCGATCTGACGCGGGGTGAAGGCTCGGCTGACGAGACCGCGCAGTCGGGTGTGGTCGGGCGGATCGAGGGAGAGCATGGATGGCTGCAACTCGTTCTCAATCTGCTCGCCGATGTTGCGCCGGTTGCGGGTGCCGACCGGTCCGCGGTTGTTGGAGAAGACCTTGTAGTTGCGCAGCACATCGTCAACGTCGTCGTATCTGGACACCACGAGGGCGCCGGTCAAAGGGCTGTGATGGTAAGGGTCGCGCTCCCTGAGTTCCTTGTAGGTCGGGTATGGATTCGCGATGAAATTTGGATCCAGCGGGTACCAGACAACCCCGGACTGAAGCCTCTCCTGCGCCAGCTTGGCTTTGATGTAGACCGGCGCAACGACCGAGCGGATGGCGGTTCCCAGTGACATGTTTCCCTCGATCCAATCTTGATCGGCGAGTGTTCTAGTCGAGCGGTTGATCCCAGTCGACCATGATCACATCGCACTCCTCGCCGGCGTGGATGCGTTCCTGATCCTCTGGACAAACAGCGTACCCATTGGCGAGCGCCATTGAGGTCAGCACGCCGCTGCCCTGCGGACCGGTCAGTCGTGCGTGCCAGCGGCCGGTTTCGTCCTGGTCGAGGATGGCGCGGGCGTAAACTCGGCGCCAATCGGTGTTAACTATGTCTTCGTCGGCGATTGCCTGGACGATCGGTCGAGGCTGCGGCCGGCGACCCATCATCTGGTAGATCGCCAGGCGTCCGAAGAGTTCGAAGGCGAGCAATGACGACACCGGATTTCCCGGAAGGCCAATGTGCGGCACGCGGCGACCATTCGGAGCCTCGAACTCGCCAAAGGCGAGCGGTTTGCCTGGCTTCATTCGCACGGTCCAGAAGTTAATCGCTCCCTCGCGGGCGAGTACTTCCTTGACCACATCGAAGTCGCCGCGCGAGACACCGGCCGAGGTGATCACGAGGTCGCAGGACTCTAGCGCCTCATTGATCTTTGCGGTCAGCGCGGGAATGGTGTCTTGTGCGATGCCAAAGCGTTGGGGGATGCCACCGTACTGAGTTACCAAAGCGCTCAGACCATAGGAATTGGAGTCAAAGATTTTGCCGGGCGCTGGCGCTTCTCCGGGATTCAGCAGTTCGTCGCCGGTCGAGAGGATCGCCACCCGAGGTCTGCGGATGACCTCGACATCGGCAACGCCGAGTGAAGCGAGGACCGCAACCTCTGGCCCGCGCAGCACGGTTCCAGCATTCAATACCTGTTGACCGTGGCCAACGTCCTCTCCACGGCGTCGGATGTTGTTGCCTGGCTCAGCTGCCTTTTGGATGCCGACATCTTCGATCTTTTCGTGCTCCTGGCCCGGTGCCCGAAGGCCCAACTCGTCCGTTTCTTCAAACGGGACTATTGTGTCGGCACCGTCCGGCATCGGCGCGCCGGTCATGATTCGCACTGCTTCGCCAGGGCCGACTGTGTCCTCGTAGAGGTAGCCCGCCGCGAGCTCACCAATCACGCGCAGACGGACCGGTGTGGACTCTGTGGCGCCATCGGTACTCACCGATTGCACGGCGTAGCCATCCATTGCCGTGTTGTCGTGCGGCGGAATGTCGAAGGGCGCGGTGATGTCGGTCGCCAGTACCTGCCCGACGGCCTCATCAATGGCTCGTGTTTCCGACGGAAGCTTCCGACAAAACGAGAGGATGCGTTCGACCGCATCCTCAACCGGAAGCATGTCAACCGGCGGCTCTGTCGAGCGCAGTACAGGCGATTTCTGCGTGGACATGAAGAAGCTGCTGTTCCAGATCAGACTTGGATGGTCAAACAGGTCGTCGTGCGCTTGACACCGGCAACGGTCTGAATTGAATCCGTTATGCAACTGCCCAGGCGTTCCAGATTCTCCGCTTCGACCAGACAGATGACGTCGAAAGGACCGGTTACCAGTTCGACCGTCCTGATTTCGCCCTCGCTGTGAGTGATCTCGCCGAGCGAGAGCGCTACCTGCTTGGCCGTGCCGACTTCCGTTTCGATCAGGATGTAGCTCTTTACCGCCATGTCGATAACTCCAGGCTCTCGGATTGCACGCGCGACCGTGAGAATGGGACCAGTTTACTATCAGTGTCGTTTGTCTCGAAGAGGTAGACGGGTACGATACGTAGCGTACGGCTGAGTTTTCACTGCTGGAATGGCGCTGTGGTCGACCTTGAGTCGTTGGAGGCAGAGGCTCGGGCGTCGCTCGCCGAGGCGGGCGACGAGGCCGATCTTGATGCCTGGCGAGTGGAATGGCTCGGGCGGCGCGGCCGCTTGACGGTCGTGCTGCGCGGGGTCAGGGATTTACCCGCTGAGCAACGACCGATCATCGGTGCGGGCGCGAATCGGCTCAAGGGCGCACTTGAGGATGCTGTGTCGGCTCGTCGAGCCGAACTGCTCGAGGCAGCAGACAAAGGAAAGGGGATCGATGTCACGTTGCCGGGCCGACGGCCGCCGCTGGGCTCATTGCATCCGATCACTTTGACCCGGCGCATGATGGAGCGGACTTTTCGGGATATGGGTTTCGACGTAGTCGAAGGACCGGATGTCGAGCTGGAGGAGTACAACTTCGACCGGCTACGAATCCCGGCCGGCCATCCGGCGCGTGACATGTGGGACACGATCTGGGTCGCCGACGATGATTCCGGCGGTGCCCGTCAACTGTTACGCACACACACGTCGCCGATGCAGATTCGCTATCTGGAGCGTCGCAAGCCGCCAATCCGGGTGATCGTGCCCGGCACGTGTTACCGATACGAGGCGACGGACGCCACTCACGAGTGGATGCTGACTCAAATCGAAGGGCTGGTGATCGACCGCGATCTCTCCTTCGCGCACCTCAAGGGGACGCTCGAAGCGTTTGTCCGGCGCGTGTTCGGCTCCGACATTGAGACACGATTCCGCTGCGACTATTTCCCCTTCGTCGAGCCCGGCGCCGAGCTGGGCGTCCGCTGGCACGGTGATTGGCTTGAGGTCCTCGGCTGCGGGATGGTCCATCCTCAGATCATCGAAGATGCCGGTCTCGATTCCGAGCAATACACCGGATTCGCCTTCGGCATGGGCGTCGAGCGCGTCGCGATGCTGCGCTACGGCGTCCGCGACATCCGCCACTTCTACCGCAATGACGTTCGCTTCCTGCGCCAGTTTGAGGGGCGTGGCTGATGGACGTTCCGCTCAAGTGGCTGGCGCAGTACATCGATTGGGACATGTCGGTGGAGGAACTGGCGCATCGTCTCAGCATGGCCGGAGCCGAAGTCGAGGCGATCAAGCGCAGCGGCGGCGAATGGGAACACGTCGTCATCGGACGGGTCGTTGCGGTTGACCAGCATCCCAATGCCGACCGGCTGCGTCTGGCCACGGTAGAGTTTGGCGCCGACGAACCGCTGCAGGTCGTCTGCGGAGCGCCCAACCTGGCTCATGGCCAGACCATCGCGTTCGCGCAGGTCGGCGCGCATTTGATCGATCCGAATAGCCGGGAACCGCGTCGATTGCGAAAGGGCAAGATCCGCGGCGTGACCTCGCTGGGGATGGTCTGCTCTGAACGTGAGCTTGGACTGTCAGACGAGCACGAGGGCATCCTCGTACTCGATACGAACGCTGCGCTGGGCACGCCGCTTGCCGATGTGCTGGGCGACGTCGTGCTTGACATCAAGCCGACGCCGAATCGGCCAGACCACTTCTCGATTCTTGGCATTGCTCGCGAGGTCGCCGCATTGACGGGCGGCGGCGTTCGCGAGCCGTCGGCCGCATACCCGGAATCTGATGTCCCGGCCGAAAATCGGACCAGCGTCGAGATTGAAGACGCCGAGGGCTGCCCTCGGTATACCGCGATCGTGATCGACGGCGTGGCCGTTGGGCCGTCGCCGGAGTGGATGCAAGCGTCGCTCGCCTCGGCTGGCATGCGGCCGATTAACAACATCGTCGACGTGACCAACTATGTCATGTTGGAGTGGGGACAACCGCTACACGCATTCGACTATGAGATTCTTGGCGAGAGTCGGATTGTCGTGCGCCGTGCACGCCCAGGAGAGCGGATTAAACTGCTGGACGGCTCCGAGCTGAAGTTGGAGACGGACGATTTGGTTGTCGCCGATGCGGATCGAGCCGTCGCGTTGGCGGGCATCATGGGCGGCACTGATTCGGAGATCTCGGACGCCACCACGTCCGTCCTGCTGGAGACCGCAAACTTCCAGGAGTCGTCGATCCGCCGCAGCCGAGCCCGGCACACCGAAAGCGGCACCGAGGCGAGCCGCAGATTCGAGAAGTCGCTCAACCCAGAATTGGCCGAACTCGCCGCCCGACGGGCGGCTGCGTTGATCATCGAGACCGCGGGTGGAACTGCATACTCGGGAATGGTCGATACCTATCCAGGTAAGGCGCACCCTTCACAAGTAATCGTCACTCAGCGCCGGATCGAGCAGATCCTCTCGGTCCAGCCGAGCGTCGAAGAGGTGCGAGGCATCCTTTCGGCTCTGGATATCCCAAACCGCTGGCTGCCGCCGGATCGGTATGCGGTCAGTTGCCCGCCCTGGCGCTCGGACATCAATGTCCCGGACGACGTGGTCGAGGAGATCGGGCGGATTCTCGGATACGACAACTTGCCTTCGGAATCCCTACCTGGCGCTGTGCCCGAACCGGACATTGATCCTGAGCGTGAGCGGGGCGAGCGAATACGCGATCTCCTGACAGGTCTCGGACTACGCGAGATCATCACGTACGTGTCGGTCGGGGAGTCGGAGGTGGCCGCAACCGCGGCTGAGTCGGACGCAGGCCGATCATCGGTCAGGCTTCAGAATCCGATGAATGCAGCACAGGATCGCCTGCGGACAAGCCTTCGGCCGCGCGGCTTTGAGACCTTCGCTTCCAATCAGCGCGAAGCTCGAGGTGGACTCGGCATCTATGAGGTCGGCAAGACGTTCAAGCATCGAGCTGGTCGCCAACCGGCCGAAGAGCGGATGGTCCTCGCGTTGCTCGGCGGCGAGGTGTTGGCGTCCGTGCACGGCGAGGCGGCCAGGCCCCTCGACTTCTATGACGGCAAAGGCGTGCTCGAGCAACTCGGAGCGGGGCTCAAAATCGATCTTAGCCTCGAGGCTGGCGTTGATGACGCCGCGCTTGTCAGCGGGGAGTCCGCTCAAGTCTCTGTGCGCGGTCGGCCAGTAGGAGTGCTCGGCAAGGTCGCACCGAGCCTTGCCTGGCAGTTCGGGATTGAAGGCGATGTCTTTGCGCTTGAACTATCGATTGCGGCACTCGCTCCCTTGGTGGGGGAATCAGAGCCAGTTCCTTCGCCGTCGGTCTATCCCGCCGCCGTTGAGGACTTGGCGTTGATTGTTGAGGAGCAGACGACGGCTGGTGAACTCGTTTCGGCCATCCGAGCTAACGGACTGGTTGAGGCGGTCGAACTATTCGATATCTACGAGGGCGATCAGATTCCATCGGGAAAGAAGTCGCTGGCCTTTCGCATCTTCTATCGGTCGCCCGATCGAACGCTGACCGAGGGCGACGTGGAGAAGGCGCGAAGAGGAATCGTGCGACGTCTGGAGTCCCAGTTCAAGGCGACGCTGCGAGATTCCTAAGGTGCCCGTCCTTTCAGGAATCCTCCTTCTGTGTCCTGCTTTGCGGTCGACGTCCAGATCGCCCTCATGGAGTTGGCACTCTCCTTGAGAGAGTGCCAGAATTGCATCTGAAGACGATGGCCACGGAAGGACCCCGATCATGACCTATGTGCATCCGAACCTCTCCGAACACTATGGGAGCGCCTTTGACCTCGATGATCTGAGGCATCGTCTCAATGATGCGAGCAATCACATCGAGCTTGCCGCAACCCTCTACGACGCGACCACGTTGCCCCCTATCGAGTTGCGACGCGTGATGCGCGCGATGGCTCGACGTGAGGGTGGCGCACCCTGGCACGTGGCGCACGAGCTGGTCGTCAGGCGACTGCGCGCCTTCTTGCAGCTCAGTGTCGAGGATGCCCGCGTCGCTGCCCGGGCGTTTGCCGACGCTCACATCGACCTGCCTGAAGAGTGGCGTGAGCGAAACCGCGAGATCGAATTCGACGTGATCAAGAATGCCTTGCACATGCGCGAGTTCCTTGCTTTGACGGATATTCTGCCTTGGCTGAAGGAGCACGATGTCGCCGACTGGCTGGTCGACCACCTGCCAGACGCCGATGCGACCGATCTGGTGTTCGACGTCAGCGAGACACCGGCGCTGTCAACGGGGTCCTGAGCGACGCAGTCTCAGGGCAAATCAACGCCCGGCAGCCTCTGAACGGCGCCGGGCGCTTCCGTTTCTTGACTTCGGAGGATGGTTAGCCGGCGTTGGCCTGCTTGACAACGGCGCTAAACCCTTCCGGGTCATGCAGGGCCATTTCGGCCAGGACCTTGCGGTCAATCACGATCCCTGTTTGCTTGAGCGCGTGGATCAGGCGGCTGTATGTCGTGCCATTCAGTCTGGCAGCAGCATTGATTCGCTGAATCCAGAGCCGGCGCATATCTCCCTTGCGTTCACGGCGGTGTGCGTAGGCGTAGGAGAGCGCGTGCAGACGGGACTCGGAGGCACGTCGGTAGAGGCGATGCCGTACGCCGTGATGCCCCTTGGTCTGCTTGAGGACTTTCTTGTGCCGGCGGCGTTCTCGCGGGCCGCCCTTGACTCGTGGCATGAGTTGGGATCCTGTTCTGCAGTGTTCTGCGGAGGGTCGCTAGGGCGAGCCGTAGGGCAGCAGACGCTTGACCCGCTTCTGGTCGCCGGAGCGCTTGACTTGGTGCATCCGGCTTTGCGCCCGCAAGGTGCGTTTGTGTTTCTTCTGCTTGTTGTGGCCGCGGTAGCCCTTCATTCGCAGCACCTTGCCGGTTCGTGTAATGCGAAATCGTTTGGCCGCACCCTTGTGGGTCTTCATCTTCGGCATCGGTGACCGTCTCCAGCACAGCCGCTCATAGTCGACGACGCAGTTGCGCGTTTACTCAGCTTAGGAGCAAATCGTACACAGTCCAATCAGACCAGACACAAAAGAGCTAGAGGATCAGACGGTCAACGGTTGCAGCGATTGATGGCGAACGTGATAACGGTTGGCCCCGTGTGTGCCTGTCGACTAGCTCGCCGCTTGGCTGGCCGCCTCGGCTTGTCCGTCGTCCTGCTCGGACTCTGCTGCTGCCTTCGCGTCTGCAATCGCCTTGGCCTTGACCTTGTCCTCTGCGACGATCACGGACATGAACCGACCCTCGGTCGAGATCGGTTTCTCAATGATCGTCGGAACCTCGTAATGCTCGAGCGTGTCGAGCATTTCCTGAATCCGTTCTTGCCCGATGTCCCGGTGCGTAATCTCTCGACCGCGGAATGTGATGGAGATTTTGACCTTGTCGCCATTACGCAACAGCCGAGCTGCAGTTCGCCCCTTGGCTTCCATGTCGTGTCTGCCGATGTTCGGGCGCATCTTGATCTGATGCAGCGCGGATCCCTTCTGACGTCGGCGACCTTCGCGTTCTCGCTTCGACTGTTCGTACTTGAAGCGACCGTAGTCCATCATCTTGGCGACCGGCGGGCGCGCGCTGGGCGCAACCTCAACCAGGTCCAAGCCCTGAGCCCGGGCGAGATCGAGCGCCTGCACGGTGGGCATGATGCCCAGCTGTTCGCCTTCGGCACCGATCACGCGCACTTCTCGAATGCGGATCGCTTCGTTGACGCGCTGCTCCTTTTGCTCTCGTTGGTCTTTGACTGCCAGGGCAATTCTCCTTGACTGCGAGCCGGTCCGTGATTAGCTCCGTTGAGGCAAATGCTACGTCTGTCAACGCGCGGTTTCAAACAGCAGGCGGCTGATTCCGCTCTTTCAGGTCGATTCAGTGTCGATTACCAGCATCAGATCGCCTTGATCGACCGCATCACCCGCTTCTACGTCAACTTCCAAGATCGTCCCAGCCGCGGGCGAGCGAATCTCGTTGTTCATCTTCATTGCCACGATGACGAGCAACGGATCGCCCTCATCGACCTGATCGCCCGGGGCGACCAAAACTTCGGTGACCTGCCCCGTCATCGGTGCGGTCAGCCGCACTTCGCCTTCAATCGCCGGCCCGGACTGACTGAGCACGCCGGCGCTGCGCTCAATCTCGGCGGAGTAACGGTCGGGGCCGATGAACAACTCAAGCGTCATGCCGTCACGCCGGATTGCCAACGGCGTGCTCTCTCCGTCAATCCAGAGTCGGAAGAGGGTGCTGTCGTCGAGCGATTCCAGCTCGAGCGAGTATCTCTCGCCGCCGAAATCGGCGAGGTAGGTTCCGTTGCCGTCGTCATCGATGGCAACTTCCTGCAGCCCGCCCTGCACGATTAGCCGGTAGTTCTTCGCCATCCCTGCTCCACGGGAAATCGTCGACCGCGCGCGGACTGAGCCCAGGCGCGCCTGCGTGGCTGCGGCCCGTTACGTTCCAGATCGGCCCGCTCGCCCTGCGTGTGGAAGAACAGCGCCGCGGCCAGCGCCGCCTCCACAGTATGGGCCGGGCGGGCGGCCGGATCGAGGATCTCGTTTTCTTCGACGTACAGTGTGTGAATCTCTCCGTCGCGGAAGCGATCGTTGTCCATCAGCGCTTGATGGAACGGAATCGATGTGCTCACGCCGATTACCAGGTATTCACCCAAGGCCCGTTTCATCCGGCGGATGCACTGATCACGGGTCTCGCCCCACGTGATCAACTTGCCGATCAGCGAGTCGTAGTATGGGCTGACTCCGACTCCGCGAGCCAGCATCGAGTCCAGCCGGACACCTGGCCCATCGGCCTCGCGGAACCAGGCGATCGGTCCAACCGACGGAGAAAAGCCGTTGTACGGGTCTTCGGCCGTGATTCGGCATTCCATCGCCCAGCCGCGAATCGGACGTTCGGCGGCCGTGTAGCCAAGCGGAAATCCGCCGGCGATCCTGAGCTGGTCCTGTACGAGGTCGACGCCTCTGACTAACTCGGTCACCGGATGTTCAACCTGCAGACGAGTGTTCATCTCCAGGAAGGCGAAGTTCCGCCCGTCGGGAGCGTCGGGGTCATCCCAGACCAGGAACTCGACCGTGCCGGTCGAGGTATAGTCGCAGGCTCGTGCGGCGTTGGTCGCTGCCTCTTCCATGCGCGCCCGCAGCTGCGGCGACATACCGGGGGCTGGTGACTCCTCGACCAGCTTTTGCCTGCGCCGCTGGGCCGAACAGTCGCGCTCGCCTAGACAGACGATGTTGCCGCGAGTGTCGGCCACGATCTGGATTTCGATATGACGCGCGGGTCGCAGGAGCTTCTCGACAAAGACCGCTCCGTCGCCGAACGCCGTGATCGCTTCTTCTTGCGCCTGCCCAACCGCCCGGTCGATCTCGTCCGGGGATTCGACGATTCGAATGCCGCGTCCGCCTCCGCCGGCGGCCGCCTTAATCACAACCGGGTAGCCAAGCTCGTCGGCCAAATGGCGCGCTGCGGACGGGTCCGTAAGCGGGTCGATCGCGCCGGGAATGATGGGAACGCCGGCCTGCTTCATCGTCCGTCGCGACTCGATCTTGTCACCCATCAGCTCAATCGCCTCGGGCGAGGGACCGACAAACGCGATGCCGTTCTCGCGGCAGGCGCGTGCGAAGCTCGCATTCTCCGAGAGGAAGCCATAGCCGGGATGAATCGCCTCCGCCCCGGTGTCCTTCGCAGCCTTGATGACCGCTTCGATCGATAGATAGCTGTCCGCCGGCGCCGGCCCGCCGATTCGAACCGATTCGTCGGCCATTCGGACGTGCCTCGCCCGCCGGTCGGCATCGGAGAACACGGCCACAGTCTCTATGCCAAGGTCGCGCGCGCCGCGGATGACGCGGACGGCGATTTCACCGCGATTGGCGATCAGGAGCTTCTTGAAGGGCCGCTGGTAGTCCGTCATCCCCTGCTCTCTTGGTTCGGGAGCCTTGCTTGGTTTGTGAGCCTTGCAGCCAGAGTCGGTCGGCGCCCGCTGACGCCGCCATACCAGCGGCCGTATGGATCATACCCGTCGGGACACGAGGAGACTATCCAGCTCACGACTCGGATCAGGACGGCTCGATTGCTCGCGACCGATACTGCTCCGACAACATCACGCGAATCTCTTCCAGCGGCAACGCTCCGAGATCATCTCCGGTCCGAACCCTGACCGCCGCCGATTTGGACTCGACTTCGCGGTCTCCGATGACCAGCATGTAGGGAATCCTGCGCCGCTGGCCATTGCGGATCTTGGCCTGCATTCGTTCGTTGCCGTCGTCGACATCAACTCGGAGACCGACCTGGCTCAGATCGGCGGCGACCTCCCGGGCCCATTCCAGGTGCCGATCGGCGATCGGAATGCAGCGAGCCTGTATTGGCGCCAGCCAGAGTGGAAACGCGCCCGCGTAGTGTTCGATTAGGATTCCTAAGAACCGCTCGAACGATCCGTGTATCGCGCGATGGATCACGACCGGGGTCTTTCGCTCACCGTCCTCGGCAACATAGACACAGCTGAGCCGAGCGGGTTGGATCATGTCGATCTGGATGGTCGAAAGCTGCCACTCTCGGCCCATCACATCGGAGACGAAGAGGTCAGCCTTGGGGCCGTAAAACGCGGCTTCGCCGCTTTGCTCCACATAATCAACTCCAGCGGCGTCGAGCGCCTGGCGCAGCGCCGTCACTGCGCGTACCCAGACATCCGGATCGCCGGAATACTTGCCGGCCTCGCTCGGGAGCGAGAGTTCGTAGCGGAAGTTCGGCATGCCATAGGTGCGGAACAGGGTTTGCACCAGTTCGAGCACCCTTGCGACTTCGGCGGAGATCTGCTCCGGAGCGACGAAGATGTGGCAATCGTCCTGCGTGAGTGAGCGGACCCGGGTCAAGCCGGACAGCTGGCCCGACTTCTCGTAGCGATAGAGGGTGGTGTATTCGGCATAGCGGAGCGGCAACTCACGATAGGAATGCAACATCGTGTTGTAGAGCGTCATGTGCGAGGGGCAGTTCATCGGCTTGAGGAAGTAGCTCGCCTCATCGCTGCTGTGCCCGTCGTCTCCGCGCATTGCGGGAAACATGACGTCGGCGTAGTTCTCAAGGTGCCCGGAGCGACGGAACAATTCGCCGCGGGCGAGGTGGCCGGTCCAGACTTCGTGGTACCCGCGCGCATCCTGGAGCTCTCGAATGAAGCGCTCCATCTCCTGCCGGATGATCGCCCCGTTGGGCAGCAGGAGCGGGATACCCGCGCCAATCTCTTCGGAGAAGGTGAATAGCTCGAGATCGCGGCCCAAGCGACGATGGTCGCGGCGCTGCGCCTCCTCGATCCGTGCGAAGTGCCCGTCGAGCTCTTCCCTCGTAGCGAACAAGGCTCCGTAGACCCGCTGAAGCTGAGGCCGATTCTCGTCGCCGCGCCAGTATGCACCGGCGACATTCGTTAGGCGGAACGGTCCGATCTGTCGGGTCGACTCCACGTGTCCTCCGCGACAGAGGTCGGTGAACTCGGCGTGCGTGCAGATTCCGACTTGGTCTGAATCGACCGAGAACTGATCGATCAATTCCTGCTTGAACGGCTGTTTCTGGAAGCGTTGCCGCGCTGCTTCGACGGGAATCTCGTCCCAGATGAAGCGATGGTTACGGCGCATCTCCTTGCGCATGCGCTTTTGAATCTCGGACAGATCTTCAGGTGTTAGGGGACGAGGCAGGTCGAAATCGTAGTAGAAACCCGTTTCGATCGGCGGGCCGATCGCGATTTTGCCGTCGGGGAACATCTGCAGCACCACCTGGGCGAGCACGTGAGCGGCCGAATGGCGCATACGCCGCAACCATTCCGCATCATCAACGTCGTCTCGCCCAGCGACCCCAACGGCACCGGTCTCGTCCGCCTCGAGGGCTGCTTCGGCGTCCAACCCGTCGTCTGCCATCCACCTGCCATCAGCGTTGGCTCCGCGCAGATCGCAAAGCGATCCGCTGCCGAGAATCTTGCCGGGAGCGTGGTGGGCGATACTGGACTTGAACCAGTGACCTCTGCGATGTCAACGCAGCGCTCTAGCCAACTGAGCTAACCGCCCGCACCTGTCCGGTGTCGGTTCATCGTATTCCGCGCCCGTTCGCTTGGTCAACGAACTGCGTCTCTCTGACCCGACCACAATGCGCCGTCGACAGCGACTACAATTGCTGTCAACTCGTTGACGTTCTGCGCATCGTTGGCTAGCTTGCAGGCCAAGCCGACGTAAGGGCGGCGACGAACAAGCGAACATTGAGTGGGTTTGGGGACGCAACATTGAGCCAGCCAGCCACCCGGCGTTGGAGTCGCGCAGGCCGTGTAAGATTGGGAGACGCCCCGGCACACCCGGTGCCGGGCGGGATTGACGCGTGGGGGCCGCTAGCTCAATTGGCAGAGCAGCTGACTCTTAATCAGCAGGTTCGGGGTTCGAGTCCCTGGCGGCTCACCAGTTACACCAATGGAATGAGCAGTTTGTCAGCCTCGTCGCACCTCTCGCCAGAGGATGCCGGCTTACCGGCCCTCCTCACGCATGCAGGGGAAGTGTCGGAATTGGCAGACGAGCATGATTTAGGATCATGTGCCGCAAGGCGTAGGAGTTCGAGTCTCCTCTTCCCCACCAACGCTCGACCGGCCGAGAACCGGCCGGTCGTGGCGCGAACATTGGAGCCACAGGCGTCGCTAAAGGAGTGCTCTCATGGCTGACCCGCTTTTGAGTGTCCAGAACCTCTCCACCAGCTTTTTCACCTCTGAAGGAGTCGTTCAGGCGGTCAACGACGTCTCCTACGACCTGATGCCCGGCGAAACGCTCGGCCTGGTCGGCGAGTCAGGCTCCGGCAAGAGCGTCTCGGCGCTCTCACTGCTGCGCTTGATCCCCAATCCGCCGGGCAAGATCGTCAATGGCGAAGTCTGGTTTGATGGCGAAGAGCTGATGAACGTTGACGACTCTCGGATGCGTGAAATCCGCGGCAACGACATCGCCATGGTGTTCCAGGAGCCGATGACCTCGCTCAACCCGGTCTTGACGATCGGTCGCCAGCTCACCGAGGCGATCGAGTTGCACATGGGCCTCGGCCGAACACAGGCCAACGAGCGCGCGATCGAACTGCTCAACATGGTCGGTATCCCGGCCGCAGAGCAGCGCCTGTTCGATTTTCCGCACCAGTTCTCGGGCGGCATGCGTCAGCGCGTAATGATTGCGATGGCACTCTCCTGCGATCCCAAATTGCTGCTCGCTGATGAGCCGACCACGGCGCTCGATGTGACGATTCAGGCGCAGGTGCTTGAGGTCATGGCGCGTCTCAGCCGAGAACTTGGCACCGCCGTGATCGTCATCACCCACAACCTCGGTGTGGTTGCCCGCTACGCCGACCGCGTCAACGTGATGTATGGCGGTCGCATCGTCGAGAGCGGCGCGGCGACGGAGATCTACGCTCGCCCCAAGCACGCATACACGCTCGGACTGCTCGAGTCGGTGCCCCGTCTTGACGCACGGACCGGCCGGTTGATTCCGATTGAGGGCACGCCGCCAGACTTGACCAATATGCCTGACGGCTGCGCTTTCGCCCCGCGCTGCCGATTCGTGACCGACCAATGCAACGAAGAACGTCCCGTGTTGCAAGAGTTCGCACCGGGTCACCTCGTCGCTTGCTGGAACTCGGAAGCGGTAGCCCTCGAGGCCGACACCATCCTGGCCAGCGCCCACACCGAGGAAATCCTGGAAGAGGAGACGGCCAATGTCTGAGAACGAACAACCCGATGTCGCCGAGGAGCCCGAGGTTCAGGACGATCAAGGGTCACAACAGGAGGCCGGCGCCGGCACGATGACGCCGGAGGCCATGCGCGCCGCAGCGGCCGCATCGGTCGGCCAGGCTACTGCCGCAATTGCCGACCTAATCGCCACTGGGCGAACCGAGCCGCACGACAATACGTTGCTTGAGGTCCAGGACCTCAAGATGTACTTCCCGGTGACGGCCGGGCTGCTGCTCAAGCGCAAGGTCGCGGACATTAAGGCCGTTGACGGCATCACGTTCGCCGTTCGCGAGGGTGAGACGCTCGGTCTCGTGGGAGAATCGGGTTGCGGCAAGTCCACGACCGGCCGCGCCATCCTGCAGCTCTATCGTCCGACTGCCGGCAATGTGTTCATGTCGCCGCCTCAGTTCACCTCGCACATTGGCGCGGACGACGACGGCGGCGCAGAGTCCGTGAGCCTTCCGGGCGCCGACAGCAATGGAGGCCCGGTCGATCTGACCACGCTCGCTGGCCGCAACCTGCGCGCCTACCGCCGCCAGATGCAGATGATCTTCCAGGACCCCTATGCGTCCTTGAATCCGCGCATGAGCGTCGGCAGCATCGTTTCCGAGCCGATGGTGATCCACGGCTTGCAGAAGGGCCGGCGCAAGGAGCGCGTCCGCGAACTGCTCGAGACGGTCGGTCTCAACCCGTACTTCGCCAGCCGCTACCCGCACGAGTTCTCCGGCGGACAGCGCCAGCGCATCGGTATCGCTCGCGCGCTCGCCGTCGAGCCGGCCTTCATTGTCTGCGACGAGCCCGTTTCGGCGCTCGACGTGTCGATTCAGGCGCAGATCATCAACCTGCTCGAGGATTTGCAGTCGGACTTCGGCCTCACCTACTTGTTCATCGCTCACGACTTGTCGGTCGTGCGACACATCTCGCACCGCATCGCGGTCATGTACCTGGGCAAGATTGTTGAGTTAGCTCAATCCGACCAGCTCTATGACAATCCGCTGCATCCATACACCCAGGCGCTGATCTCCGCTGTCCCAATTCCCGACCCGGCGTTGGAACGACGACGTGAGCGCCTGATCCTCACCGGCGACGTGCCCAACCCGATCGCGCCTCCGCCTGGTTGCAACTTCCACACGCGTTGCCCGATCGCAATTGACATCTGCCGCGAGGAAGACCCCGAATGGCGCGAGATCGTCGAGGATCACTTCGTACGGTGCCACCGCGTGTAGCGCCTGGTCTCGGACGCAACCTCCAGAACGGGGCCGAAAGGCCCCGTTCTGGAGGTTGCGCAGGCTGCGCGAGCCTGGCTGACTGTTACGATCACAGCACATGGACGCATCGCGCATTCGCAACTTCTGTATTGTCGCCCACATTGACCACGGCAAATCAACTCTGTCCGACCGTCTGATGGAGGCCACAGCCACGGTCGATCGGCGAGACATGTCCGATCAACTCCTCGATTCCATGGACTTGGAGCGTGAGAAAGGGATCACGATCAAAGCCCGTGCTGTGAGGATGGACTACCAGTCGCCAACCAGCGGCTCGCATCGTCTGCATCTCATCGACACCCCCGGCCATGTCGATTTCTCCTACGAGGTCTCCCGCAGCCTCGCAGCGGCCGAGGGCGCGCTGCTAGTCGTTGACGCCGTCGAAGGCATCCAAGCCCAGACCTTGGCAAACGTCTATCTGGCCATGGAACAGGACCTGACCCTGATTCCGGTAATCAACAAAATCGATCTCGATGTCGCCCGTCCGGAGGCGATCGCTTCGGAGCTCGTCGACATAATCGGCTTTGGTCGCGAGGAGATCCTCTACGTCTCGGCCAAGACTGGAGCGGGTATCGAAGAGTTGCTGGAAGCCATCGTCGATCGGATTCCTCCGCCGGAGGGTGCCTTCACCGATCCGCTTCGCGCGCTGATCTTCGACTCGGAGTACGACCCCTACAAGGGCGTGATCGCTCACGTACGTGTCGTCGACGGCGGTGTCAAGGGGCAGACGCCGTTACGGCTGGCAGCGACCAATCGACGCTTTGAAGCGATGGAAGTAGGCAGTTTCTCACCGGAGCTGCACCGCCTCGACTCCCTCTCTTCAGGCGATGTCGGCTACGTCGCCACCGGGCTCAAGGATGTCGCCGACGTCCGCGTTGGGGACACGATGACCATCGGCGGCCGCAATCAGCCCGATCCCTTGCCCGGTTACCGGGAGCCCAAGGCGATGGTCTTTGCCGGCCTCTACCCCGCCAATTCTGCTGACTACGAGGAACTCTCCGACGCGCTCGACAAGCTACGACTCTCGGACAGCGCGATCCAATACCAACCTGAATCCTCGGCTGCGCTCGGGTTTGGCTATCGAATGGGGTTCCTGGGACTGTTGCACATGGAAATCGTGCAGGAACGTCTCGAACGCGAATATGGTCTGGAGTTGGTCTTCACGGCGCCCTCGGTCGAGTATGAGGTCGAGGGTGCCGATGGGCAGGTCAATCTGATTGAGAATCCGTCCGATCTGCCAGCGCCGAATCACGTGGCCGAAATTCGCGAGCCCTGGGTACGAATCTCGATCATTGCGCCGCACGACTACGTGGGTCCGGTCATGGAGACAGTCACTGCGCGGCGCGGCATCTTCGATCACATGGAGTACCTCCAGCGAACGAGTCAGCCGAACGGCTCAGAGGAGCATACTCTCGCCACCGGCGAGATTCGCGTACTGCTTGAGTACGAGTTACCGCTAGCCGAGATACTGACCGACTTCTACGACGAGTTGAAGTCGAGAACGAGAGGCTATGCGAGCCTCGATTACGCCCTGGTCGGCTATCGACCCGCCAAGCTGGTCAAGCTCGATCTGTTAATCAATGGTGAGCCGGTGGACGCGCTCTCCGCAATCGTTCACTCCGACGCCGCCGCTACGCAAGGCCGGGAACTGGCCGACCGGCTGCGCCGACTCATCCCTCGCCAGCTCTTCGATGTGCCAATCCAGGCCGCTGTCGGCGGGCGGATTGTGGCTCGCGAGACCGTGCGCGCCTTACGCAAGAACGTGACCGCTAAGTGCTACGGCGGAGACATCACCCGCAAGCGTAAGCTGCTCGCGCGCCAGGCCGAGGGGAAGAAGCGGCTCAAGCGCGTCGGCAACGTCGAGATTCCTCAGGAAGCCTTCCTGGCCGTCCTTCAGCTCGGGAAGAGCTAACAGGACTCAGGGCGCCTCAGCCGACGCCGCCAGAGCGCCATTGCCGGCCGTGACGCTCGACGCCTCCACCTCTTCCTCTTCCGGATCTTCCTCCAGCGAGACCTCCAGCACACCCGCCGTTTCGGCGATGGAGCGCCGAATCTCTCCCAGGATCTCTGGCTCATCCGCAGCCTCGCCGGCGAACGTCACGAGCTCGTAGAGGGCTTCGACCGGAATCAGCGCGTAGCCGTATGTCTCGCATGCCTCGACCAGCGTTTTGGGGAACGGCTCACGTCGAATCCGAGGATCCGTTTGACGGTGCCCGTTGGCGACGATGATTCCCTTGGGACGAGTTCGGCGGCGCAGGTAGTGCTCTTCGACCCGCTGTTGCAGCGCCAGGTAAAGCCGATCACTAACGGCGTTGTTGGCCGATTCCAGCTCAAGCAGGGCAGTCTCCGAGCCATCTCTGATTTCGCCGCCACTGTCGGTTCCAGCGACCGAGTATCCGAGCACCCGGAAGGCATCGTGGACTGTCTCTCGAAACGACGCGTTGTCGCTCTGCCAGAGCATCCCTTCGAAGCGAGTCGAATCGGCGACCAGCGTCTCTGCCTCCTTGACCCGACGTTCGGCCTGCTTTAGCTCCGCTTCGGCTTCGGCCAATTCGTCCCGCGCCGCTGAGGCTTCGGGAGTGTCATAGCGGCGAACCCATACCGGCGCCGCCACAAGGTCAGGCTCCTCAACGAGTCGCTCGATCATCTCCAGGATTGAGGAACTGAACGCCTTGCGCTGCGTAGACGCCAGGTTGTCGGTCGGCGGCAGCGCCACAATCCGACCGGGACCGACTCTGAACTCCGCCGCTACGCCGGCGCCTCCGACCGAGCGGCCCACAATCTCGCCCGTGCTGGACGCTGGCAGATCGAACAAGGCGCGGTAGCGAATTCGGTTGGAGAGATCTTTGAGAAAGCCGCTAACCGGATGTTGGGGAACCGCGACCTGCACGTCTTTGCCGTCAGCCGGCCGCAGCGTCGGCCACTTGAACGGGTCGCCCTCGGGAGTGGGAATCAAGGAGTACCGGTTCAGTCCTGGAAACGAAGCGACTCCGGGATGCCGCACGTTGGCATAGACGAAGATCACCAGGAGGCCGCCGTTGTCCAAGAGCTGGCGCAACTCCAGCTGCCGCAACTCAAGCAGTTCGCCCAGACCGAAGTGAAACGCTCCCGATTCGCCAGTGCTGACCGTTCGGCCGTCGGGTGCTCTCGCGTTGAGTGTGCTCGCTGCGATACCTTCGATCTGCTCCGAAATGGCCTGCATGTCCAGGATGCACGCGTCGTAGTCGAAAATCGACGGCGCGTTGGCAATCGAGTGGTTGTCGACGTTGGGACTGGGAATCGGACAGCCGAGAGAGATGATTCGCACTGGCTGCCCCCTCGCAGGCTGCGTGGCCCACCGGCTCACTGTCCAACCTGTTCACCTGAGTTTACTCTGACAGGAGTCAAACGCCGCTAGTGATAGAATTATGGTCGGTCGTGCTAGATGGGGAGCTAGCGGTGCCCTGTACCCGCAATCCGCTCTAGCGGGGTTGAATTCCTGGGTTGAGGGCGGCGACATGAGAACTACCGACGCCAAGCAGTAATGAAGTCTGGGTCCCGCGCGGCGGCCCGCCGTGAACCCCGTCAGGTCCGAAAGGAAGCAGCGGTAAGCGGTTGACAGGTCGGGTGACGCGGGAGTGCCTAGGCGGAGCCGGCTAGCGGAGGCAAGCTCATGGCGGCGTTCGAAGCCAGGTGCACGACCACGCTTTTTTTCTCCACCCCTCCGCGGATTAGCCGAGGCGCAGCATGAGCGGACGCCGACGGCCAGCCCGCCTGGGCCAACACTTGCTTCGCGACGAAGGCGTGCTCGACCGGATCGTCGAAGCGCTGCCCCAGCGACCGGAGCCGATCCTGGAAGTTGGTGCCGGTGATGGGGCCCTGACTGAGCGGCTGGCATATCTGAGGCGGCCGCTGGCTTCCGTGGAGCTGGATGAAGGTATGGCATTCCGCGCAAGGCGTCGGCTAGCCAACAGAGCGCCGGATGCCCGGGCCGTAGTCATCGAGCAGGACGTGCTTGAGATCGATCCTGCCGAGGCACTCGCCACCGTCGTGTCAAGCCCCCCATACGGCGTAGTCGGCAATCTCCCCTACGCGATTACCGCGCCTATCTTCCGCAAGTTCCTCGAAGCGGAATCGCAGCGTCCTCAGTGGATGTTGGTAATGATCCAGCACGAAGTCGCCCAGCGGATCACCGCCCCCCCAGGCCGCCTCTCGCTGATTGGCGTGTCCGTCCAGTTCTACGCCGATGCCGAGCTGGTGTTTCCCGTCGAGCGAGAGTCGTTCGATCCGCCGCCTCAGGTGCGATCAGCCGTCGTGATGCTGCGTCTGCGAGATGAACCAGCGGTCGACGTGCCGAGCCCCGAGCGATTCTTCGAAGTCGTGCGCGGCGGATTCCGCAGCCCGAGAAAGCAGCTACATAACGCGCTGGCTCAGGGCATCTGGCTGCCGCCGGGTGGTGCGAGTGACTGGCTTGCCGCGTGCGACATAGATCCAACCCGTCGCCCTGGGACGCTGACCCTGGAGGAGTGGGCCCGACTCGCCTGGTGGCGTGAGGACCACATTTCGGAGTACACCGAGTAGCGGCCATGACCACCTGGATCACAAGGGCGGCCGCCAAACTCAACCTGACGCTCGAGGTCATCGGCAAGCGCGAAGACGGCTTTCACGATCTTGCCTCGATCGCCATCTCGCTGGATCTGGCTGACGAGATTCGCCTCACACCGGAGTCGTCGGCCAGAACGATCTTGTACCGCTCGGAGAGCGATCGTCCGGTGTCGATCGAGACCGACGACGACATCGTCGTCCGTGCCTGGGACGCGCTGAATCAGCATGTCGGCTTGCCTTCTGCAGCCTCGATTGAAGTGCTGAAACGCATTCCGGTCGCCGCCGGTCTTGGCGGCGGCTCCACCGATGCAGCAGCCTTTCTGCGACTTGCGCGCCACGCCTGGAATCTGCCGTTGAGCGATGCGGAACTCTGCCGGATTGGAGCTCATGTCGGTTCCGATGTCCCAGCCTGCATCGTCGGAGGAACCGTGCGCATGTCCGGTCGAGGAGAGAGCGTCGAGGCGCTCTCGATCTCCAAGGCAGCACTCGAGGGCTGGTCCGTGCTCTTGCATCGACCTGAGATTCCGGTTCCGGCCGCGAAGACGGCGACGATGTATCGCTCTCTGCGTTCATCGGACTTCAGAGGCGGCGAGGCGACCCAGTCACTGGCTTACGCGCTGGCCGGCGGCCGACCGCCAACGCAGGACGACTGCATCAACTCGTTCGACCGCCCTGCTCGCGAGGTGATGCAAGGACTGTCCTACGCATGGCGAAAGGTGGGCGGGGCAATCGCTCGCTCTGCTATCGAGTGCCGAGAGGAGCCGGTCGTTCCCTTGCTCGCTGGAGCAGGTCCCACGGTCTTTGCGCTGATGCCGCCGCAGACAGCGACGCAAGCCGCGAACCTTATGCATGATTCCAACGGTTTCACCGTGGTAGCGAGGCCCCTGAGCCGTTCTCAGGCCACCCAGATCTGGACGGCCTGACCATGGAGGCCGTGGCTGCGCTGTTCTCCGGTTTCGTCGCCGGCGCGGCGGTCGGCGTCCTCGGACTTGGAATCTTTGGCCCGCTGCTAATCAACGTGCCGACCTCCAACTGGCTCCGCCGACAGTTTCCCGATCCCTCGAACTGGGTCATGGTCAGCCTCGGCGCCGCCCTCGTAGTGCAGGCCGGTTGCGCTCTGCTCGGGCTGTTGTTGGGCGTCGTGTTCCTCAATGTGGCCGACGGCGGCTCCTTCGGCCTTGGAAGTCCGTCCTGGCAATTCACGGCCGGCGTGATCGCCTGCGTCGCCTTAGCTACCGTCGCAGCCGTGATCTGGCGGCAATCGCTCTGGCGTCGATTCACGTTGAGCGCGTTCCTCGCCGCAGGTTGCTACGGCTGGATGTTGCCCCACATGGCATCCGCTTGAACGGTCCGGATTTCTAAAGCTTGGTGCGTATACTCAGTTGAGTAACCCACTCTGACCCCTGGACCTGGAGACCCCGTGGATCCTCAGTCGATGCCCGGCACGATTCTGGACGCACACATTCACACCGTTCGCGGCGCTGCCGATTCCGCCCTGCAACCGGACGATTTGCTCGAGGAAGCCACCCGCATCGGTCTCACTGGCGTCAATCTGACCGAACACGATCGCGTCTGGGAGCGATATGACTGGAACCGGTTCAGCGGGGAGATGATCGACGCGGGTATCTACCTCAACCAGGGTATGGAAGTCTCCACTGACCTTGGGCACATCATCGTCTTCGGCATCGATCAGTACTACTCGGGCATTCGATCGGCTGAGCGACTGCGTGAGGTCTGCGACGACATCGGCGCATTTATGTCGGTGGCGCATCCCTTCCGCCACTTCTTTGACCCGGTCACGTTCCGCCGCAAGGGAGAAGAGCCGTTCTCGATGACCCCAGAGGAGGCGGCCGAGAAAATGCATGTCTTCCAGGTCGTGCATGGGATCGAGGTCGGCAACGGAGGTAACACGAGGCGCGAGAACCTGTTCGCCCTTGAGGTCGCCCGGATCCTCGGGAAGCCCGTCACCGGCGGCTCCGACGCCCACTCAACCTCCGGTATTGGCAGCTATGCGACGGTGTTCCCGGAACGTCTCTCCTGCCGCGAGCAGACGGTGCAACTGCTGCACGACGGCGCGACAGTGTGCTACGAAGGCCTCAACATCGGAGAGTTTCGCCCGTTCGGACCATGCTCCGACGACGAAGCTCCCTAGTCTTCGATTGAACGCGACTGGCTCTAGGCGTGTCTGACCGGATCTACGCCGCTATCGACCTGGAAATGACAGGTCTCAAGCCCGGCTTCGACGAGATCATCGAAGTCGGCGTCATTCGCTGCACGCCTGAGGAAATCCTCGATCGCTGGAGCACACTCGTTCGTCCGCTCGAGATGCCACCACTGCGCGTGCAGCGAATGACAGGCATCACTCCTTCCATGCTCATCGATGCTCCGTCCTGGGATGAAGTCGAAGATCGATTGCGGGAGATGATTGATGGAGCCACGCTCATCGGTCACAACGTGCCATTCGACGAACGGTTTCTCGAGGCCGCTGGCATAGGGTTGTCGAAGCCCTCGATCGACACGCTGCCGCTCGCCCAGATCGTCGATCCGGCCGCTCCCTCGCATCGACTGGGTGACCTCTGCAACCGCTACGAAATCCAGGTCGATGCCGCCCACCGCGCCTTGGCGGACGCCGAAGCAGCGCGTCGGCTCTATCTCGAATTGGGCAGTCGCTTCAAACAGTTGCCGGCGCGCGCGCAGGATGCTCTCACAGAGCTCTGCAGCGGCGCGTCGGTCTTCTGGACGCCGGGGCGTGTCCTCCGCGACTGGTCGCTCACGTCCGCAGAGCACGGATTGGTGCAGCGGCATTCGCCGGACGCGTCGACAAGGTCACATGGGCTCGTGCCGGTCGAGCTACCGAGCGGATCGCTCGAAGAGCTCGTACGCGCATCGTTCGATTCGGCAGTTGATGCCGGCTTCGAGCAGCGAGAAGAGCAGCGCGCGATGGCGCGCGACGTGGCCAACACGCTCCAGTACGGCGGCACTCAGATCGTCGAGGCGGGCACGGGCACCGGTAAGTCGCTGGCCTACCTGGTGCCAGCGGCGTTGTGGGCGCTCAAAACCGGCAGCACCGTGATTGTCAGCACGCACACGATCAATCTGCAGCAACAACTCGAAGGCAAGGATGTCGAGTTCGCGCGCCGCTTGATCGCTAGCGTTTCCCCGGAGGCCGCTGAGGCGCTCAGGGCGACGGTCGTCAAGGGTCGTGACAACTATCTGTGTCAGCAAAGCCTGGATCGCGAACTCGGACGAGTCGCCGAATGGGAAGATCCAGTGCTGCTGGCTCGGGCCGCGGTGTGGAGGACGCTAACCCTTCGCGGCGACCGCTCCGAATTGCGCATCCCGTCGCCAATGCTCTCACGCTGGGAACGATTGTCGGCCCGCAACACTGGTTGCCTATCCGATCGCACCTGCCGCTACGCCATGAACGGCACCTGTTTCCTGTTTCAGGTTCAGAGGCAGGCCGCGGCCTCGCACATCGTAATCGCCAACCACGCGCTACTCGTTCGCGCCCTAACCAGCGGCGCGATCACGATGCCGGAAGCTCCCGTCATAATCGTCGACGAGTCACACGCCCTGGAGGACGTCGCTACCGACCAACTCACCCTCCAGATGAGCGAATCCTGGATCAACGAACCGCTCCTACGTGGGACCGAGGGTCCCGACTCGCTGATGCAGCGGGCCGCGCGGGTCGGTCTGAACGCCGAGTCGCAGCGTCTCAAGCAGCATTCCGCGCAGTCGGGAGAGGCCATCGCTCGCTTCTACGATCGCCTTGCTACGTTCGTGTCCGAACATGCCGAAGACGGGCGAGGCAACGAGGATCGGGTCACTCTGAGCCCGGGCAGCCGCAACAGTCGAGCCTGGTCGGAGCTCGAACTGTTATGGGAAGACACGAAGGCAACGCTCAGTGCCTACGGGGAGGCGATCGAAGCGATCGGGGACGCTAGCGCGGAACAGGCCAAGGAATCGCAGGGTAACGACGAACGAGACCTGGACTCCGTGACCCTCGAGGCCCGCAACCTACTCGAGGACTACAGCACTAGAACGAAGCAGCTTTCGAAAGCCGTGCTGGAGCGTTCGGCTGACGAGATCGCCTGGGTCACTCGGGAGCACCGCAAGTCCGGCGAAGCTAGCATTCAATCAGCGCCACTGAGCGTATCGTCGCACCTCCAGCCGCTATGGACGGACCTTCACGCGACCGTGCTCACCGGCGCGACCCTGGCGACCAGCGCTCAAGAGGATTCCGCATTCGACTACCTGCGCGAGCGACTGGGCATCGAGGATGCCTCTGAGGCGCAGTACGGATCGCCCTTTGACTATGAGCGCAACTGCCGAATCTACCTGCCGATCGATGTCCTTGACGCCGACGATCCCGAACACAACGACTCGGTCGCCGCGGCGATTCGGATTCTTGCCGAGGCCGCCGCCGGCCGCACGATGGTCCTGTTTCGCTCCTATAGCGCCATGAACCAGGTCCACCGACGAATCAAGGATGACCTCGAGCAGGCCGGACTCGTGCTGCTCCGACAGGGTCGCGACGGCACCGCTGCGACGATCGTCGAAGCGCTTCGCAACGATCCGAAATTGGTCGCATTTGGTGTCGCTGCACTATGGACTGGCGTTGACATCCCAGGCGACGCGCTCTCGCTGCTAATCATGACCCGGCTGCCGTTTGTCCCGCCCAATGATCCCGTCCTCAGCGCTCGCGGGCAACAGTATGACAACGAGTTCATGGAATACGCGCTGCCTGCGGCGATCCTGCAGTTCCGACAAGGCATCGGACGGTTGATCCGAACCCAATCCGACCGCGGAGCCGCGGTGATCCTCGACGGTCGAATCACCAGTCGTCGATATGGTCGGCACTTCCACGATGCACTGCCGCCGGCGCCGGTGATCCGGGAACCAATCAACCGGGTGGCCGAAGACATCGCGCAGTTTCTGCCCAAAACCGGAGGCCGCCCGTGAGCATGGAAGCCAACTGGCCCAACACCGTTCAGGGCCCTCGGGCGACCATTCATGGCTTTGCCAAAGAACCAATCGAGGCGGATTGGTTTGCCGAGGCAGCCCAGGCGATCACCGGTCGAGCTGCGCCATGTCCGATAGAACACAGATTGGACGATGGCGACCAGGGCTGGTGGATTCACGGCGACGAACAAATCGTTGGTGCGTTGTGCGGCAGGATGATCGAGTTGCTAGACGGCTCGGATTCCGTTGCCCTGGTCTGGACCTGGCTCGCGATCGATGCTCGTTGGCGTGCCTACGGATTTGGCGGCGCAGCCGTTCCACTGCTCGAACAGGCCGCCCTGATGGCCGGTGCGCGGATCGCGCTCGCTCCCCTGCCTTCCGACAATGGAGTGGCGCTCTACTTCTGGTTACGCTTGGGCTACACGCCGCTGCGCGAGCTGGCCGTCGGCCCTCAGGATTGGCCTTCCGGCCTCCCGAACGACGCGCTGTGGATGCAGCGCCGGATCGCGTAACCGACAGCTCCGTACACAGCTCTTGAGCCCCGAGGAGTCCGCGATGCCCCTGGTTCTTCCTGACGATGTTCGCGACCGGGTCAACGGCGCGCTCGACGAAGGGTTCCCGCTCTCCTTGATGGCGGTCAGCGCTGACTCACTTCCTGTCGTTAGTTTCCGTGGCAGCACGCAGGTCTTCGGCGACGATGCGCTCGCCGTCTGGGTTCGCGGCGATCCATCCTCCACGCTTGCGGCGATCGCGCAAAATCCCAATGTCGCCCTGATCTACACCAACATGCCGTCGCGCAAGTTCTACATTTTCCGAGGTCAGGCGGCTGTAACCACCGATGCCCAGGAGCGCGAACGGATCTGGGAGGGTCAACACGATCTGGAGAAGGCCCGCGACATCGAGCGAACGGGCGCCGCCGTCGTCATCCGGCTCGATTCTGTGCAGGGCAGCGGAGTCAACCTGACCCGCGACTAGTTCTGCCTGTCGCGCCGTCGCTGCAGGGACCGCCTGAAGAGTCGCCCGCCGCCGAGACCGGCCATCAGCACGCCGACCCAGAGTGCCGCTTGCTCTACCACCCCGCCAACAGCGGTAAACGCTGAGCCAATCCAGATCCCTAGTCCCATCGCAGTCACGATGCCGGCCGTCGGCAGCCACCAACGTCGCCGTGTTTCGATGCCCTCTATACGTGAGTGATCCACGGAGACCTGTGATGGAGACGCTGTGGCCGTGGCACGGCGTCGACGGCGTCGCGGACGCTGGCGAGGCATCTCAATGCCGCCGGCGTGCGAGATCGCGAGCGGTCACGCCGTCGCTCGCCCTGCGCGCCCGAGGTTTCGACGGTTCCGGCGGCAATTCCGATGTCGGCGTTCCAACCGAGCCGGGCGCCCCTTCGCCCGCCTGTTCCGTCAGGCAATCTCGACAGGCGAACTGCAGGGCCATCACTTCGTCATCGATCCAGACATCGCCGCAGTCGGGTCCGCTCGCAGTCGTAGTGAGACGCAGGTGAAAATACTCGCCGCAGCGATAACAGTCCGAGCGGGCTTCAGGTCCCGCGGGTTCACCGCAAACAACGCAGGGCCAGCTACCTTCGAAGGCAGATGCGTCAGTGGTCATCGTGATAATCGTATCCGCTGTTTCATTCGGACAACAGCCGACTGATCCTCAGGGTCCAGTTCTCCATCCCAGACCATCGTTTCCAGCTCGCTGATCGTCTCTCCCATTTCCGGTCCCGGCTGAAGCCCAAGTTCGATCAAATCGGCAGGCGAAATCGGTGAACGGACTTCCGACCGGCGCTGCAGATAGGCAGACACGGCCGCCCCGGATCGGCCACTCCACAGTCGCGAGGCTGCTTCAAGCGCCGGATCGGGGAAGGCTGTCAACTGGGCAGCGACACGCGAGGGTCGGCGAGCGTTGCCGAGACTCTTCCTCAGTTGTCGTAGCGAGCCGCCGGCAGCGAGGGCCAGACGCTCCGCGCGGCGCATCCCCACCGACCTAGGTAGCCAGCCGGTGATCGTCGGATCCCTGTCAAGCAATCCGACGCTGGCCCAGAACGTCTCGCTAGAGCGACAGGCACGGATCGCAGCGGGCGGCACACTCCATCGAGGCTCTCGCGATTGCAGAATCTTCAACCGCCGCGCGATGCTCAACGCCAAGGCCGGGTCGGGCTCCTCAAGGAGTAGGCGCCATGCGTCGCCAAATCGCTCCGCAGTCAAGGACTGCAGGTGATGCCGTTCGCGTCTGGCGTCACGAGCCGTCTTGCGCTCGATCGTGGCCCCGATACGAGCCGCATACCGGGCGGCACGAATCAGGCGAGTCGGGTCATCGCGAAATGAGCCGGGATGCAGTGTCTTGATCTGCCTGCGCTCCAGATCATCCATACCTCGGTACGGATCGAGCAACATCCCGGCCCGCTCGCCGGTCAACGCCAACGCCATCGCGTTGATAGAGAAATCGCGGCGTCCCAAATCCTCATCTATTCGTGCAGGCCTGACGGACGGCAGTGCGCCGGGACTGGCATATCGCTCAGCCCGCGTTTGCGCCAGGTCGATCCGCGTCCCGTCGGCAAGGGTCGCGCTGGCGGTGCCGAATCGCTCGTGAGTGACCGGTCCCTCCCTCGCCGCTTCAGCCAGCGCCGGCACAAAGTGTTTCGCAGGTCCTTCGATCGCCAGATCGATGTCCAACGGCCGCGCAGAGTTCCAATCTGTTTCGATCAAGACATCGCGAATCAGGCCTCCGACCACAAAGAGAGACTCATCGCGCTCGGCTGCCAAATGACATAACGTATGAAGCAGCCACTCGGCGGCCGGAGACCGCCGTCCGAATGCCAGGAACACGCGTTCCGTCAGATTGCGCTCGTGCACCTTGTGGGAGATCGGTCAACCTCGTTCCGTTGCATCCACCGTAAGCGTTCCGTCGGCGCGCTCCTCTTCCGTCGCCGACTATTGATCACTTGAGTAGACTGGTACCGCTATGTGTCTCCCTTCGAGTGAACATCTGGACGCGCTGCAGCGCCGTCTCCAATATCGGTTTGCCAACGACCGGCTGCTGGGACGGGCGTTGGTCCATCGCTCGTATCTCAACGAGGCCTCCGAGACTGGTCTCGAATCCAATGAACGGCTGGAGTTCCTCGGTGACGCCGTCCTCGGCGCAGTCGTCGCGCGTCAGCTCTACCGAGCCTTCGCCGGAGCCGGAGAAGGCTGGCTGACCGTCGCCCGCTCACAACTCGTGCGCAACGAGACACTTGGACAGATCGGTCGGGAGATCGGCCTGGGGGCCTGCCTGCGGATGGGCGCGGGAATCTCGAACGACGGCGCTCGACACCGTCTCAGCGTCCTCAGCCGGTCGCTCGAAGCGATCTTCGGCGCCGTCTGGCTCGACGGCGGAGATGCGGCTGCCAACGACGTCATCCTCCGACTCCTTGCGCCCAACCTTGCCTTGCTGTCGAAAGACGATGTCGAACCGGACTCAAAGTCTCGGTTGCAGCAGCTCGCTCAGGCGCGGGGCGGCGCCCAGCCAAGTTACTCAATCGTTGAACAGACTGGACCGCCGCACGACCGATCATTTCGCGCCATAGTCGAACTGGACGGTCGGACATTGGCCGAAGGCGCGGGCCGCAGCAAGCAGGCGGCCGAAATGGACGCCGCTCGCCGGGCGTTGGCGACACTTGAGGAGCAGGCCGTATGACGCGACTCCGAGCGGTCGACCTGCATGGCTACAAGTCCTTCGCCGCCCGAACGTCCCTGCAGTTCGAAGAGCCCGTAACCGCCATCGTCGGTCCCAACGGCTCCGGCAAGTCGAATGTGATGGACGCGTTGCGCTGGGCGATTGGCGCAGGATCCGGTCGCGCCCTGCGAACCAAGCGGGCCGAGGACGTCGTTTTCTCCGGTGGCCGAGACCGCGCCGCGAGCGGATTCGCCGAGGTGCGCGTCGAGTTCGACAATAGCGACCGCTGGCTCGATCTTGACGCGGCCCAAGTCGAGATCGTTCGTCGCGTTCACCGCGACGGCCAGTCGGAGATTCGAGTCAATGGCCGAGTCGCCCGCCTGCGCGATGTCCACGATCTGTTCCGCAACAGCGGCCTGGGATCCGGCGGCTTCGCGCTCATGAGTCAGGGGCTCGTGGACGAGATGCTGCGTCTGCGACCTCACGAGCGTCGGCAGGCAATCGAAGAGGTCGGCGGCGTCCGACAGCATCGTCACCAAATGGAAGAATCGCGCCGGCGTCGGCTCCGCGCCCAGGAACACCTCGAGCGCGCCCGCCTCTTACGAGACGAACTCGGGCCAAGGCTCAGGAGTCTCGAGCGGTCCGCCAGGCGAGCGCGGCGGCTCGGCGAACTGCAACGCCAACTTGACGAAGCGCAACAGCGATACTTCGCCGCCGCCGCGGCCCAGGCGGAGCATGAGCAGCTCGTCCGACACGATGCGGCCCAATCGGCGGAAGTCGCCAGGTCGGACGCGGAACGTCGTCGAGACGAGGCAACAAACGCGCTCGCGGTCGTCGAGCGAGAGGCCGCCCTCGCGCGTCGCGCCGTAGACGAGGCTGCGGCCAGGCTGAGTGCGGCGCGTTCGGAACTGCGAACACTCGAACACCAACAGGAACTCGACCAGCAGCAGCGCTCGTGGCTGAGTCGCGAGGTCTCCGATCTGACCGATCGGATGAACCGCGACCCAAGCACAATGCCTATCGACGATCTTGAGGCCATTCAGGACGCCTTATCGAATGTAAATCGCTCCCTATCCGAGGCCAGAAGCCGGCGCGACCGGCTCGAGCGCGACCACGCCACGGCATCCACGCGCCATCAACGCGCACTGATTGACGAGAGCAACGCCCGCACCGACGCGAAGCAACTCGTCCGCCGCTGGAAGGCCGCGAGCGCGCAAGCCCATTTGACTACCCGCGACGTGGCGAATGGGGAGTACCTCGCCAGAGCGTCGCAATTGAAGCTCCAGTCGTCTGAGCGAGAATTAGAGCGGTCTCAGCGAGAGCTTGCCGCGGCTCGTGAGAGATTCGAAGACCAACAGCGGAAGCGGTTGTCTCTCAGTCGGCGGCTCGACCAAATCGACGCCCAGATTGCGGCGCTCGAACAGCGCCAGGCCCCTGCTGACACGCTGCGTAAGGTCGTGCAACGTCTGGTCAACGACCCAGCACGCGCAGATGCCATATTCGGTGACCTAATGGACGCCACATTGCACGACAGCCTCGATCACGCAATCGACGAAGTTCGCTCAGGCCTGGAGGCGGACGCAGGACGCGTGTCGGCGCTTGAGGCGGGTCGCGCAAGGGAGCTAATCGATTCCCTGATCGCCGCAGTCGAGTTCGTGGACGGCATCGAAGCGGGCAAACGGGCCGCTGCCCAAGGTCGGACCGCTGTTACTCCTGACGGCATCGTCGTCAGGCCGGACGGCGTGGTGCTCGCCGGCGGATCACAGCCTGGCCTCAGGCGGCTGAGACAGCAGTTGAGCGAACTCAAGGGCGAACGCGACCAAGCGGCTGGAGAACTGCATCGATTGCCGGACCAGCGCGAAACCCGCGAAGCGCTCAGCGAACTCGAAGAATCACTAGCCCGCGCAAGGTCGCAAGTTGATACCCGACGATCGTCGGCCTCAGAATCCGCCTCTGCTCTAGAGGGCATCAAACGACGAGCCGCGGCAACCATCACCCGCCTTCGTTCCGCAAGATCCGCGGCGGCACACTTACGCTCCAAGCTCCAAGAAGCGCGACAAGAAGTCCAACAGACCGCTCAAACGCTGAGCGACATCTCCTCGCAGGCACCAATCGATCTTGGCGCTCTGGAGCAGGAACGAGATCGGCTGGCGGCTGAATTGGCGGAAACCAGGGCGCAACGCGCCGCCCACGAACGAACCCGCGCAGATCGAGCGCGATTGTCGTCATTGAGACGGGAACTTGAGGGAGTCGAATCGAACATCCGAGATCGCGAGCCGGAACTGGAGCGCGCCGTCGCGACCGCATCCGACTCACAGGCTCTGGAGGCGGCCCGAAACCATCTCGATCTCCTGACCGATCGTCGCACCCAGGCGGCCGCCGAACTCGAGCGCTTGCAACAAGTTCGACTGACCGCCGAGCGACACGCCATTGAAGCGGCCGCAGCGCTGCGCGAAGCCGAGTCGGCGCGCGCCCGGCTCGCCGCCGAGGCCGCCGCCGAGGGGATCGACCTCAACGCCCTGTATCAAGATACGCAGTCGACGTTTGAACTCAATGGCGCCGGTCATCGCGCCGGAAACGGGGCCGGAAATGGATCGGGCAATGGCGTCTCGTCCGCCAACCGTCGGCCGCAAACCGCTGTCGCCGTCGCTGCTCCGAGCGTCGCAGACTTGCAGGCATCCGTCATCGAGGCGAAAGTCAAACTCCAGCGGCTGGGACCCGTCGATCCCGGCGCAGCTCACGAGTTCGAGGCGGAGCAAGCTCGCTGGCAGGGCATCGAGACCCAGATTTCGGACCTTGAACGCACCGAGTCGTCGCTTCGTGAAGCCGAACGTGACCTG
>DAOUHS010000148.1:0-7504 GCA_034428415.1 Dehalococcoidia bacterium | reverse complement strand
GAGAAGACCAAGGACGCTGTCCACCCAATCACCAAGAAGCTCAACACGCTCATGCAGCAAGCCGGCATCACCGAACTCTCCGACTTCTCCTGCTACAGCCGCAAGAAGCGAGACGAGCCAGCCGATGAGGACGAAGAGGACGGCAACTCAGACGATGCAGAGCCCTTGTAATCCTTCGCCCCCCGCTGCCCGCGGGGAGCTGCCGCAGGCGGAGCGGGCCGACATCCTTCACCCCCTCCATCACCTTCGCGGTTTTTTTCCCACCCAGCGACAGCAAGAACTCTATGCGGAGCTCGAAGCCGCTCCCAATCCCGGCCTCGCCCTGCTCGGCTACGGCGGCGCCATGGGCGGCGGCAAGACCCGCGCCATCGCCGAACTCGCCATCGATCGCCGCCAACTAGCCGCCCGGCGACCAACCGTAGATCTGCTGCAGGGTCCCGCCCATCAGCGCCGCGCGGTCGTCCTCGGACAGCGTCTCGGTGACCCGAAACGCCTCGACCCCCTGCTCAAACGTGAGCAGGTTGGTCGCGCGCGTCCAATCCGTGCCCCACATGCAGCGCTCGATGCCGTAGGCCTCGAAGATCCGGCCCAGTGGCGCCCAGATGTCGGGGTAGGGAAACGGCTCGTGCGACAACGTGCAGGCGCCCGAAATCTTGATCGCCACGTGCTCGAACTCGGCCAGCTCAATCACCTGATCGACAGCCGCCCACGGATCGTCCGGCGCTGGCGGCTGGAACGGCTGCTGCAGCCCGACGTGATCGATCACCAGCTGCGTATTCGGATGCCGCCGCGCGAGCTCGGCCAGCACCGGCAACTGACCCCAGCAGAGCACGTTGATCGGCAGACCCGTCCGCGCCCCCGCCTCCAGCACCTGGTCGAGGCCGGGATGGTCGGCGGAGACCCCCTCGAAGCTCAGCACGATCCGCGCCCCGACCACGCCCGGCCGCTCGGCCCAGGCCTCGACCTCCGCAGCCACCGTCGGCGAGTTGGGGTCGAACGGCTTGATCAACCCGAAGCGCTCGCGGTGCCGCTCGGCCACGCCCTCGCAGTAGCTCGAGTCGTAGCCGTAGATCGTGAACGGCGAGATCAACAGCGCCCCGTCCACGCCCACCGAATCCATCGCCGCCACCATCTCCTCGCCGCTGACGGTCGCCGGACCGGCCAGCACGGCGCGGTAGTTCGATTCGTCGTTGCGGTCGTAGGCGTGCACCTGGCAGTCGATGGTCGGTGTGCTAGTCGGCATGCTTCGCTCAGTCTCGCTTCATCGCGTTCGCTCGCTACGAAGTCTAGGAGAGCGGCCTGATACTGTGCCGCACGACGATGGAGGCGCCACGATGACCAGCGAACCAGACACCTCGAATTGGAAGAAGACCCCCGACGGCATCGCGATCCCGCCGCCTTCGCCCGAGGACGTGCTCTACCAGGCAAGCGACGTCGTCGCGCGAATCACGCTCAACCGGCCAATCGTGCTCAACGCGATCAACCGCAACGTCACCCGCCTGCTCGACGCCGCGTTCGACCGGGCCGCAGCCGACGACGGGGTCCGCGCCGTGATCCTGACCGCCGCCGGCCGCGCCTTCTCGGCCGGCGGCGACCTCTGGGCCTCGCTCTATCCGGACGTCGACCCGGCGCCCGACTCAATCGACCTGCAGATGCGCATCTGGTCGTTCCCCAAGCCAGTCATCGCCGCCGTCCGCGGGCACGCCGTCGGACAAGGATGCGAACTCGCAGGGGTCTGCGACTTCACCATCGCCTCGCAGAACGCGAGGCTGGGAGAAATCCAGATTCGCCACGGCTTCGGTGTTCCGGTGCTGATCACCCCCTTCCTCACCAATCAGAAGCTGGCCAAGGAGGTGCTCATGCTCGGCGAGCTGATCACAGCCGACGATGCGCTGCGCATGGGCTTGGTCAACAGGGTCGTGCCAGACGAACAACTCGAAGACGCCGCCAACCAGATGGCGCGCACACTCGCGGCTTTGCCGCCCTCGGTCGTCAGGCTGAACAAGCGCCTGGTCAACATGGTCTATGAGCAGATGGGCCTGATCGAGGCCGTCCGCTACCGCGACAACGAAGCGTTGAACGATCTGTTGGAGGCTGAGGACACGATCGGAACGGGTCGCCAGAGAGTCCGTGAAGAGCAAGGCTGGGTCGCGTTCAAGCGCGAACGGGACCGTGGCTATCAGGAATCGGAGGACTGACCTGACCCTAGTCCGTGATGTACGTGTGCGTGATCACTTCCCAGACGTGGCCGTTCTCGCAGTCGAAGTAGAAGCCGCGCCCCCGGTGCCGATGGTTGATCTTGCCGTCCGTTCGCGATCCCGGACCGCTGCCGAAGGCGATGCCTTCGTCTTGGACTCGCTGCAGGATCTCGTCGAACTCCTCGTCGGATGCGAGGAACGCGTAGTGATTCGAGCCGGGGCTGTCCGACTGATCGAAGTCGAGGGTCAGCGTCTCGTTGATCTTGACCGGCGCAAAGTGTCCCCATGTGCCTTCATAGCTCAAGCCGAAGACGCGAGCGATCAACTTCGCCGACCGTTCCTTGTCCAAGGCCGGCACGATGGTGTGGTCGAGCTGCAACGGCACTTCGGCCTCCTAACAATGCGCAACGTTCCCCTTGCGCCGAATGTACAGACTTGGGAAGCCCGACTGCGATGAGGCGCAGGTATTCAATCGTCCCGAGTGATCCTGCCGGGACGCCAGTCCATCTTCATGTAGACGTCTCCGCGCTCCAGCTCGGACAGCATCTGCAGGAGTCGGCGCTCCCTGGTCTCCGGCCGCTTGGCCCGGTTGATCCAGCCCAGATAGTCGTTCTGCTGGTAGTCGGGCCGAGTGCGGTAAGCATCCATCAGTCCGCTTTCGGCCAAGGCATCCTCGACCACCGACGGCATGGGCTGAATTGGGCGGGAGAGTCGAGACTTGCGCTCCTTCACCGACCGGTTCCTTGCTGCTTCAGAGTGGATCCGTCACGCCCGCGTGGACATCGAGCAGGTCGGGAATCGTCTCCGCCGGTCGCCGGCCGAACCCGCACTCGGTCGCAACGCCGAAATCGGCGACCACCCCCTGTGCAGCTGATATGCGCTGCTTGGTCCCGTCGATGCCGTCGGTCAAGTGCACGAGACCGAGATACAACTCCGTTCCAGCCTGCAATCTCAGTCCACGCAACGGCGCGAAGTACGCTTCGTCGCGGCGGTCGCGCGGGACGGGCATGTGCACCCAGTTCACCGAGCGCTCAACGCCGGCGCAGAGGCCGTTGGCGATGGCCACCAGCTTCTTCGTGTCGGCGGGTTCGATGAAATGCTGATGCTCCACGTCGCCGTAGCAGAGGTGGTAGCCCACTTCGACACCGACCGGCACGCGATTCCCGAGCCGGACCAGACGCTCCACGATCTCGGCTTCCGGATCGGACAAGAAGGATGCAACGAGCCCCTCCAGAATCGCAAACTCCACAGCCGTGTCCCACTGGATCGCCAGCTCCTCCGCCGGGATGACATCAAGCATGCCATCCAACTCATTGAGCAACTGGCGCTCGTAGGCCCGCTCGACCGCCTCTTGGTCGCGTGGGATAAACCGGACATGGATCACGGCCAGTGGGGTCGGCAGGCAAACCTGGAAGCGCACGCCTGCGCCGATCACGCCCTGACGCTTCAAGCGCGAAAAGACCTGATACGACTCGATCGCCGCGGCTCGATATCCCAGATCGGGGAACGTGATCTCCTGGCTGCTCAGGCCGCTACACAACTGCAGCCTGGCGCCAAACGGACCGGCTTGCTCATCCGCCGCCTCGAACTCGGGAACCTGCATGAGCAGCGGGAACTGCCACTGAATCCAGTTGGTCCTGATACCGGTCTCACCGTCGGGAACTCGAAGCAGACGATTCCCCAGCCTGGCGGAGACTTCGCGAAACACCGCTTCGCTATCGGCGAGCGGCACGCTCCCCGCCAGGTGAGCGCCTCGGGGACGGTTGGAGGGTGTTGGACTCGCCATGTCGAGACTCCTTGACTTGCCCGCTCCAGGATTCCCTCAAGCTACTCCGCGCAGACAGCCTCACGTTCTCATCGGTAGCCTTCAAGTCAGGACTGGAGGGCCATCATGGACGCCACGGTACGAGTCTGCTCGCTGGAGGAGTTGCAGCACGACGGCGTGCGCGTTATCTCGACCGGACAGCGCACTGCTGCCGTCTTCTGGCATCGCAATCAGGTGTTCGCAGTCGACAACCGTTGCCCGCACATGGGCTTTCCGCTCAGCCAGGGCACCGTCGCCGACGGCATCCTGACCTGTCACTGGCATCACGCCAAGTTCGACCTCTCGGGCGGCTGCGCATTCGACCTCTTCGCCGACGATGTCGCCGCATTCCGCGCGGAAGTGCGGGACGGCGAGGTCTGGCTCGACCCGGAACCGGTGGAGGAAGAGGCGGTCGCACATTGCACGCGCAAGCTGTCCGAAGGCCTGGAACAGAACCTGAGGTTGGTCGTCGCCAAGTCGGTGATCGGACTCTGCGAGGCGGGCCGCGAGGACCTGATCCTGGCCGAGGCTGCCCGCTTCGGCGTGAAGAACCGCGCCGCCGGTTGGTCGAGCGGACTCTCGATCCTGACCGCCATGGCCAACGTCCTGCCGCATCTCGATCCCGAGGACCGGCCGAGGGCGCTGTACCAGGGCGTCGTGCACGTCGCCCGCAACGTGCAGGGTCAGCCGCCCGACTTCGACATCGCAGCGCTCGATACCGACGAGGATCGTCCCGAGCAGTTCCGCACCTGGTTCCGACGCTTCGCCGAGGTGCGCTCGCGCGACGCCGCCGAGCGCTGCCTGCGCACTGCCGCCGCGGCAGGGCTGGACGAGGCCCAACTCGCCGACCTGCTGTTCTCGGCCTCCACCGACCACACGTTCATGGATGTCGGTCACACGCTCGACTTCGCGAACAAGGCCTGCGAACTGCTGGACTCGGTCGGCTGGGAGACGGCCCCCGATGTGCTCAGCTCCGTCATCCCGACGATCACCGGCGCGCAGCGGATGGAAGAGACCTCCGCCTGGCAGCATCCGGTCGACCTGACCAAACTCCTGGATGAAGCCGGCGAGGCGCTGGACGAAGCCCTGGCCCTGGGCGGCGAGCGCAATGAGTCCTGGGACGAGCATCGCCGGGTTGCCGAGTCGATCCTCGACGATCCGCCGGACCGGTCGCTGCGCCGAATCGTCGATGCCGCACGCGCCGGCGCGCCGCTCAGCGAACTGAGCCTGACCGTCGCCTACGCCGCCGCCCGCCGCCCCTTGCACTTCCACATCTCCAACGAGTTCGGAGACTGGAACACCGTCCACCACACCTTCACCTATTGCAACGCCGTCGACCGGGCGATGCAGCGTGCGCCCTCGCGCGAACTGGCACGCGGAATTCTGGACGGCGCCGCATCGGTGTACCTGGAGCGCTTCCTCAACATCCCGCGCCAGCCCCGACCGGAGCCGAACGGCGGATCAACCTCGACCGCCGACCTGCTCGAACATTTTGACCGCCAACAGCAGGTCGACGAGACCGGGCAGTCTGTCACCGACCTGTTGGCAGGAGACCAGCGGGAAGAGGTGGTGCGCACGCTCGGCACCGCGCTCCTACGCGAGGACGCCGGCTTCCACTCATTCCAGATCTACGACGCCGCTCTACGCCTTGTCGAACGCTTCGAGGACCGGCCCGAGTCCGACGACGTACTGATCGGCGCGAGCCGATTCCTCACCGCGCACGCTCCCACGGTTCGTTCCATGGGCCAGACCTACGAAACCGCCGCGCGTCTGCATCGAGGCGAGGCGCTGCATGCATAGTCGGCTACGGGCGGAAGGTCGGACCGGAGCCGGGTCCGAGCTGGGTCTTGATGACGCCTTGGGCCAGTTCGGCGAAATCGCAGAGCCGGGCGCGCGTGTCGCGCGGGTCGATCAGGTCGAGTCCGCTCGCCTCGGCCGTTCGGAAGGGCGAGGAGATGCGCTGGAACGTCTCTTCCAGCTCTAGCCGCTTGGCCTCAGGGTCTGGCGAGGATTCGATGATCCGCCGGAACGCGGCGCTCGTGCCGCCCTCGATGTGCATCGAGCCCCAGTGGCCGGAGACCCAGGCGAAGCGCCGATAGAGGTGCGGCCCTGGTCGGTACTGCAGGCTGCCAGCCAGACCGAACGATTGTCGGCAGATGAACGAGATCCAGGGCATCGTGCTGTGCACGATGGCGTGGACCAGCCGCGAGCCGGCGCGCTCGATGCCCTGCTCCTCCGAGGCCGGCCCGACGAGGAAGCCGGGGTCGTCCATCAGCACGACCATGGGGATATGGAATGTGTCGCAGAGCTGGACGAGCCGGGTCGACTTCTCGGCCGCGGCGACGTCCATTGAGCCGCCGCGATGGTAGGGATTGTTGGTCATCACGCCGACGGGATATCCGTGCGCCCGGCCCAGCCCAACGATCCTCGACATGCCGTAGTCCGGTGCGATCTCGAAGAACGAGTCTGTGTCCAGCACGCCTTCGAGGATCACGCGCGCATCGTACGGTCGACGCTTGTTGCGAGGGATGAGGCTGAGCAGACGCTCGTCGCGTCGGTCGGGATCGTCCGAGGTATCGCCGCGCGGCGGCATCTCCCAGACGCTGTCGGGCAGGTAGCTGAGGAACTGCTTGACCTGCCCGATGGCGGCCGCTTCGTTCTCGGCCACGTTGTCGACGACTCCGCTGATCCGCGTATGGACGGCGTGGCCGCCGAGGTCTTCCTTGTCGATGTCGAGCCCCAGCGCGGCCTTGACCACCGGCGGTCCACCGGGGAAGACCTGTCCGGTGCCCTTGGCGATCACGCTGAAGTGGCTCAGACAAGGTACCGGCGCCAGTCCACCAGCCGCCGGCCCGAGGACCGCGGAGACGACTGGCACGATGTTGAGGATCCTGCAGAACTCCTCGAACTGACCTCCGTCGGGGATGTAGGTGCGGCCGAGATCGGAGAACTCGGTCACGCTGCCGCCCGCGCCGTCGATCAGATTGACCATGGGCAGTTGCAGCTCGCTGGGGCTCGGATGGCCGTGTCCGATGTCGACGCCGCCGTCGTCAGTGCGGGCGGAGCCTCCGCGAATCGTGAAATCCTGTCCGCGGACGAAGATGCGGCGGCCGTTCACCTTGGCGAGGCCGCGCACGCTGCTGACCGGCGTGAAGGAGACCTGTTCGCCTCGCTGGTCATAGGTCGACGTGCCCTGGAGCTTGCCCATTTCGTCGAAGCTGCCCGGATCGGCCAGCAGCTCGATCCGCTCGCGCACGGTGAGTTTGCCCTGCGAGTGTTGCCGCTCGATGCCGCTCGGCCCACCCATGGCCTCTTTGAGCGCGTGGCGACGGGCCAACTCTTCGATCTCTTGCTGCCAGCTCATGGATGACTCCCTCGGCCTGGTGGTTGCATCGCCAACGTGTCGCCGGTGGCTAGGCTACGCGCTGGTCGGCTCGTTGATTGCCCGCGCGGCGTCCAACTCCGTCGCACTCCGTCCAAGTGTGTCCAGTGGCGTGCAACC
>DAOUHS010000147.1:0-2467 GCA_034428415.1 Dehalococcoidia bacterium | reverse complement strand
CTGTCGGCGTGGCTGCGGCCGATCAGGAGCGAGATCGGATTGCTGGGAAGCGGGTGGTGATTGTGATTAGTGGCGCCAATGCGACTCGGAGCCAGCTGCTTGATTGGTTGCGGGACTAGCCGGCAGCCTCGTTGATTTGACTTGCCAGGACGAAGTCGAAGTCGGTGACGCCTCCGGCGTCGTGGGTGTTGAGGGCGATCGAGACCGTGTTGTAGACGTTCGACCAGTTGGGATGGTGGTCCAGTTTCTCGGCGAGCAGCGCGACGGACGACATGAAGCCGAACGCGGCTACGAAGTTGTTGAACTGGAACTCTCGCGTCAGTGAGCCGTCCTCGTAGGACCAGCCCGCAATCTCTGACAGTCGACCGCTAATCTCGGAATCATCTAGCTTGCGTCGCTCCGGCATGACAACCTCCCGATGAATTCCCGCGTCGTCGTGCCGCGAGTATAGGAATCTTATGGCCAGCTTCGACGAGGTTCGCGGCACTCTTGAAACTGCGCGCCACGGGTACCTGTCAACGGCGTCGGCGGAGGGTGCTCCTCACCTGCAGCCCGTGGTGTTCCAGGTGCTTGGAGACTCGGTCTACATCGCGATTGACGAGAAGCCCAAGACCACGCTTCGCCTCAAACGGCTGACGAACATCGAATCCAATCCGAGGTTCGCCTTGCTGATCGACAACTATGACGATAGCTGGGATCGGCTCTGGTGGATCCTGCTGCGCGGTCCGGCGAATGTGTTGTGGCCATCAACGTGGGACGTTGAGGAGGCCGAGGGTGCGATCGCGGCGCTTCGAGCGAAGTATTCGCAGTATGAGTCGATGGGACTCGAGGAGCGTCCGCTGCTGAAGCTCACTCCGGACCGAGTGACCCGATGGTCGGCTTCTGGTCGCTTCTGAGATCGGATTCGTTTCCTTAGACCTGGCTCCAATCCCTGCCAGTGATCATGTTGTAGCGGGCGTCGGGGCCGGTCCAGCCGCCGTCGACGACCAACTTCTGTCCGGTGACCAATGCTGAGGCGTCGGAGGCCAGGTACAGGGCGGCGTTGGCGATGTCGACTGCTTCTCCCGAACGACCGAGGGGGTGCATTTTCGCCCAATCTTGCCTGGTTTGCTCGACGCGCTCTTCGCTGAGCCAGCCCTGGCCGGTGGCGATCCCGCCGGGACAGATGCAGTTGATACGGATGCCCTTGGACGCCCACTCGCCCGCAGCGGCCTGGACCATTGCGATCACGGCGCCCTTGGAGGCGCAGTAGGCGGCCATGCCGGCCAGTCCGACCAGGCCGGCGACCGAGGCGGTGGCGATGATTGAGCCGCCGCCGGCGCGCTCCAGATGCGGGATGCCGTACTTCATGCCCAACCAGACGCCGCGGATGTTGATGTCCGAGACGAGGTCGTAGGTCTTCTCTGGGCAATCGCGGATGTTGTCTTCGGGCGGTCCGACACCGGCGTTGTTGTAGATCACGTCGATGCGCCCCCAGGCCTCATCAGCGGCTGCGAACATGCCCTGGATGTCCTCGCCCTGGCGGACGTCGGTCTCCACGAACATAGCCGAGTCCCCGATATCTGAAGCGACCCACGGGCCGCGGGATGCGTTGCGGTCGGCGATCAGGACTCGTGCGCCCTCGGATGCGAACAGCCTCGCCGTCGCCTCGCCAATTCCGGACGCGGCGCCGGTGATGACCGCGACTTTGCCTTCCAGACGGTTGGCCATGACTTGTTCTCCTTTACGCCTGTGAGTACTGCGGTCCCATGACCTGGACATATCGATCGTCGAGGCTGGTCCAGCCGCCGTCGACGACCAGCTTCTGGCCCGTGATCAGCGAGGATGCGTCGGAGGCCAGGAAGAGCGCAGCGTTGGCGATGTCGATCGCCTCTCCGGAGCGGCCGATCGGGTTGTAGTTCGCCATGAACTCCCTTGACTGCTCGATCTGATCCTCGTTGCGTGAGCCCTGCCCGGTCGCGATGTTGCCCGGGAGGATGCAGTTGATGCGGATGTTCTTCGAGGCCCACTCGCCGGCGGCGGCCTGAACCAATGCGACGACCGCGCCCTTGGAAGCGCAGTAGGCCGACACTCCGGCGACTCCTGTGATTGCCGCGATTGAGGCTGTGACGATGATCGAGCCGCCCCCGGCCCGCTCCAGGTGTGGAATGCCGTACTTCATTCCGAGCCAGACGCCGCGAATGTTGACGTCGGAGATCAGGTTGTAGCGCTCCTCGGGACACTCGGTCACCTTGCCCTCGGGTCCACCCACGCCGGCGTTGTTGTAAATCACGTCGATACGGCCCCAGGCATCGTTGGCCGCTGCGAACATGCCCTGGATGTCCTCGCCGAAGCGCACGTCGGTCTCGACGAAGATTGCCGCATCGCCGATCTCAGAGGCGACCAACGGTCCGCGCGACGTGTTGAGGTCGGCGATCACGACTCGGGCGCCCTCGGAGGCGAAGAGGCGGGCGGATGCTTCGCCGAG
>DAOUHS010000146.1:0-6628 GCA_034428415.1 Dehalococcoidia bacterium | reverse complement strand
CCAACGCATGGTGATCGCGCGAAACATCCAGAATCGTTATTTCGCGTAACCGGAGCGGCGATGCCTAGAACGCCCCCGCCCACGCCAGAATCGTCCAGACCACCATCGCCAGAAATCCCGCCCCCAGCAGCAGCTGGAATAGAATCAGACTCCCGGCTGGGCCGCGCTTTGGCATGGTCAACCTTCGAGAGACAGGGTAATCGATGCTTGCACTGGCAGTCTTCGAAGACCTCGGAGAGCTCAGAGACGCGGTCCTGATCCTGGCTGGGATCGCCGTCTGCGTCGTCGCCTTCATCGCCCTCCTGGCAGTGCTCCGGTTCTCACTGATGGCCTTCCGGATCGTACGTCGGCTCCAACGATTCCACGATCACCGGCTCGCCGCCAACGTCGCCGCCGCCGACGCCAGACTCGCCGCCTGGCTCGAAGAGGATCGCTGGTCAGCACGAGGAATCTTCGAACTCATCCAGGTCGCCGCCCAACGAGTCCAGCAACGACACAACCCGCCACCAAAGAAACGCCGACTCTTCGGCCTCCTCCCGCCCGCCTAACGCTCCAACGTCGATTGTTGTGTAGGCAACCTGCCTCGCTTAGCATGAACGCCAGCCGCGCCAGGCTGCGCGGTGTGTTGAATGTGAACAACCTAGGAAGGGAAATGCGATGAAAGCTGCCATCTGGGAACCAGGAGCGCAGGCCAAGGACGGCGACCGAGACATGCTCGAGGTCCACGACGTCCAGGTCCGCGACCCGCAGGCGAGCGAAGTGCTCGTTCGCACCACGACGAGTGGCGTCTGCCACTCCGACCTCCACTTCATCGACGGCAAGTGGGGCGCGGCATTCGGCGGCCGACCGACGATCCTCGGTCATGAGGCAGCGGGTGTCGTCGAAGAGGTCGGCTCGGATGTCACCTATGTGGCGCCAGGCGACCACGTCATCATGTCGTTCCGTCCCTTCTGCGGCGAGTGCTACTGGTGTCTGCGCGGCGAGCCCAACCTGTGCCCCGCGCCCAACGACACCCAACTGTCCATGAGCCGTCTGAGCTGGGACGGTCGACCGGTCATGCAGATGGCCTCGGTCGGCTCCTTCAGCGAGTACATGCTCACCACCCAGGCCGGCGTCCTCAAGATTCCCGAGGACGTACCACCGGCCGAGGCCGCGCTGGTCGGCTGCGGCGTGATGACCGGCGTCGGCGCCGCGCTCTACACCGCCAAGGTGCCGGGCGGCTCCGTCGTCGCCGTGATCGGCTGCGGAGGCGTGGGCCTCAACGTGATCCAGGGCTGCCGGATCGCCGGCGCGAGCCGAATTATTGCCGTCGACATCCTCGACAACAAGCTCGACTACGCCGAACACTTCGGCGCCACCGACCGCATCAATGCAACCGAGGTCGACGCCGTCGAGGCAGTCAAGGATATGACCGAGGGCATGGGCGTGGAAATCGCGTTCGAGGCGATCGGCAACGTCAACGCCGCCCGTCAGGCCTGGGACATGGTCCGCCCAGGCGGCACCGCCTGCATCGTCGGCATGATGCCGCTCGGCTCCGAGGTCAACCTGCCCGGCCCCGAGTTCCTGCAGGAGAAGAAGGCGATCGGCTGCATGTACGGCTCGACTCGCTTCCGAGAGCACATGCCGAAGCTGCTCGACCTCTACCGCCAAGGCAAGCTCGACTTGACTGGCCTGGTCTCGAAGCGATTCGAACTGGGCGACATCAACGAGGCGTTCAGAGCCATGCAAGCCGGCGAGGTCGCCCGAGGCGTGCTCGACATCTCGCAGCCATAGTCCGCAACCAGCGAACATCAGACGCGCCGTCCGACAATCGGGCGGCGCGTCTGCGTCTAGATGATCTGCTCAGGCAGGGATGTCGCCGATGACGACAATGAACTTCGACGCGTACCTTCCACCTCGGTCGGCGCCGCGCACGACTCGCGAGGGCACGGCTACGCAAGCCCTCAGCCAGATCCCCGACGGCGCGCGTGTCGTGGTGCCGCCAATGTCGGCGACCCCAGTCGGACTGATGCATGCGCTCGACGAGATACGAGGCGGCTGGACCGACCTCGAGATCGCCACCGGCAATCTGTTCATCCATCTACCTCCCCTGGATCACCCCAACGAACCATTCCGCTTCTCCACCTACCAGACAAGTGGCCCGTTGCGTGATGTAGAAACCGCCGGCGCCCTGGAACATATCCCCGCGACCTATGCCCAGGTACCGACCCTGTTCCGGCAAGATGGTCCATTGCCCGCCGACGCCATCCTGATCCAGGTCTCCGAGCCGGGTCCCGAAGGCATGTACTCGCTGGGAACCTCCGTCGGCGGGATCGTCGATGTCGTGCGCACCGCACCGCTGGTTATCGCCCAGGTCAATCCGAATCTGCCGTACACCTTTGGAGCAGCCGAGCTCCACCGCGAAGAGTTCGATTGGCTCGTGCCACTCCTGAGCGACGTGACGGAGTTACGCCGTGCCGAGCCTGGACTGCTGGAGCGCGAGATCGCATCAGCCGTGGCAAAACTCGTCACTGACGGCGCAACGCTGCAGTTCGGCATCGGCGGCGTGCCCGAGGCGATCATGGGCATGCTCGGTGACCGCCGCAATCTCGGCATTCACTCGGGGTTGATTTCCGACGGCGTGATCGGCATGTTCGAGAGCGGCGCATTGACCGGTTCGCGGAAAGCCACCGCCCCCGAGCTGATCATCACAACCGAAGCCGCCGGCAGCGCCGAGTTCTTCCACTGGATCGACCGCAATCCGGCGGTCTGCATGGCGCCGGCCGGCTACACCCATTCGCTCGAGATCCTTGCGCAACAGCACAACTTCGTCGGCATCAACTCGGCGGTGCAGGTCGCGCTTGACGGCACGATCAATGCCGAATCGTTGGGTGCTCGACAGATTTCGGGCCCCGGCGGACAGCCCGACTTCGCCGCCGGCGCAATGCTCAACGCCGGTGTTTCGGTCGTCGCCATGCCCTCCACCGCGGCTCGCGGCAAGGTCTCACGGATCGTCAAGCGACTCGATCCGGACGCCGTGGTCACCACGCCGCGTACCCTGGCCGACCGGATTGTGACGGAGTTCGGCCAGGCGGAGCTTGCCGGTCGCTCGCTGGACGCGCGAGCCGAAGCCGTACGTGAGATTGCGCATCCGAACTTTCGACACGAGCTGACGTAAACGGCGAGCCGTTTGGTTCGCAACCTGATTCACAAGCTGCGACTTACAGCCTGACTTGTGATGGCGCTCCAGCTTGTACGCGCTATCTTGCCTGTGAAGAAGCGCACGACCAGCGCCCGACTGCTGGACATCAGCCTCGGAGGTTGAAATGCCGGTTTCCATTGAAGACATGCTCGCCAACACCTCGCTGTTCTCTCGCGTGGACCGCGAAGAGTTGCACAACATCGCCGGTTGGGTGCAGATCCAGGACTACAAGGCCGGACAGGTGATCGATCGCGAAGGCGACCTCGGCACCACCCTGCACATCATTCGCACCGGCTCGGTCGATGTCTTACAGCACTACGGCTCCGATGACCAACAGCTGCTCGCATCTTTCGGCGAAGGCGACTTCTTCGGTGAGATGGCGCTTCTGCTCGGCCGCCCGCGCTCCGCGACGGTCGTTGCCAAGGAAGACACCGAGTGCCTGCAGATCCTGCGTAACTCGTTCGCCGACGGCGCCAGTGTTCCTGTCCTCTGGGCAATGCTGCAGCACGTCGCCGAGCGACTCGCCCATGCTGACGAGACGATGGGCGAGATGCACTCCCACTAGGCCCCTATTCGGCCACGCTCCTGCCAAGGCCGGCAACGACCCGCGCGAGCGCTTGCGTGCCCTCGTTGCCCAGCCCTGACGTTTGCAGTTGGAGGTACAACTGCTGCACCAGCGACGTATTGGGCAACGGCTGCAACACATCGCTGCCCGCCTCGAGCGCCAATCGCAGATCCTTCTGCATCAGCTTGACCATGAAGCCGGGCGCGTAGTCGCCGAGGGCGATCTTCGGCCCCAGGTTGGATAGCTGCCAACTGCCCGCCGCGCCGGCCGATATCGCCGCCAGCATGCGCTCCTGGTCAACGCCTGACTTGTCGGCCAGAGAGAGTGCCTCGCAGACTCCGAGCAGCGCCCCGGCGATCGCGACCTGGTTGCAGAGCTTGACCGTCTGGCCGGCGCCGGTTGGGCCACAGTGGGTGATCGTCGAACCCATCGCCTCGAGCATCGGTGTGCAACGTGCCAGGTCATCCTCATCACCGCCGACCATGATCGAAAGCGTTCCCGCCTTGGCCCCAGTGTCGCCGCCCGAGACAGGAGCATCGAGCATTGCCACCCCTCGCTCAGACAACTGCAACGCCACATCACGCGTGACTGCCGGCGAGATCGTCGACATGTCGATCACAACGGAACCCGAGGCAAGACCATGGATGGCTGCGTCGTCGCGGCCGATCAGGACCGACTCGACATCTGGCGAGTCGGTCACGATCGTGATCAGAATGTCGCTCGCTTGAGCCACCGCCCGCGGTGACTCAGCGGACGCAGCGCCCAGCTCGACGCAAGCGTCAATCCCCGGTTGAGAACGATTCCAAACCGTCGGCACGAAGCCGGCCTTGATCAGATTGGCCACCATCGGCACACCCATAATGCCCAAACCGATAAACCCGATGCGCTCCATCGCCGACTCCACATCCTTGGCCTAAGTGGCTTGCCTCGACTGCGACTACGATACGACCCATGCCGCTATACCTCTCAGACGCCCGTTGGAATGCCAAGCAGCCGCTGGGCGAGGTGCTCGCAGAATTGGAAAGCATCGTCCAACGCGCTGGCGGACAGGTCGTGCAGGTCCTGCAGATCGACGGCGACTTGTCGCTGACGATCGAGACCCCTGATGATCTGTCGCTCTTCCGCATCGCCCGCGAGGCCGCTGAACTCGGACTGGAACTGACCTCCCGCGTAGCATTGTCTCGAACCGAGGCGGAAGCGCTGGACAGCGCGGATCGAGAACGAAGCAACTAGGAGTTCCACAGATGGCCGACAACGCACGCTGTGAAGAGATTCGAGCCGAACGCGCCCGCTTGAACAAACTCACCGACGACATGCCGGGCAAGCTGCCGCCGCAACCTGGCGAAGGTCCACTGGGCCGTCCCAACCCCGAACTGCGCCGAATCTATGACCAGATCAACGACTTGCGCAAGGAGCTTCTCGCCATGGGCTGCAAACCTTAGCGCGACACCGCAGCGACGAACGCTCGCAACTTCACACCGAGTTAACAGTCGGCGATGGCGTGTGGCAATTCCGCCCGCAACTGGCTACTCTTGGATGTACAACTGAATATTGGGGCCGAATCCCTGCACAGCGCACCAGCCGAGCAGGGAGCGGGGGACCCAACACTTGGGGTGAATGCGGTTCTCGCTTTGCCGGAAACCGCACGGCGCACTCCTTCGCGCCGAACCCGTCAGCTAACCCCGTAGGCGACCGAGGGAGACGTGCGTGGGAGCTGATGCTCCAACGCACGAGCTTTGAACCCGTGTCTTGTGCACGGCTCCACCGGTTCGCCCCGCTGCTGAGAAGTAGTGATCGGCCGCGAACGTAGGAGTAACGCCGGGAGCGACCGCCTGGCGCACTCAGGGGCACGGGTTTCTCGCTCGCCCGGCCCCGTCCTTCCTGGCCGACCCCCGGACATCTTGTCCGGGGGTTCGGTTTATCTACTTGATTGTTCCATCGACCCTAGCGACCGACGAAGTTCGGCTGGCGCTTCTCGAGGAAGGCGCGGGCCGCTTCCTTGTTGTCCTCGCCGGTGAAGGACAGCATCACGTGCGAGCCTTCCTGGTACAGCGAATCGCTCAAACTCGACGTGGCAGCGTAATTGAGCGTCCACTTCATCATCGACAGCACCGCGGTCGGTCCTTGAGCCAGTTCCCGGCAGAATGCCAGACCCTCAGCCAGCAGCTCGTCGTGCGGTACGACCTTCGTGACGATGCCGAGCGCTTCCGCCTCATCGGCGTTGATTCGGCGGTCCAGCATCAGCAACTCGCGCGCATGGGTGATGCCGACCATCTGGTTCAGGAACCAAGCGACACCGTAGTCACCCGAGACGCCGATGTTACGAAACGCGGTTACGAATCGCGCGCGGTCTGAGGCGATCCGGAAGTCGGTCGCCAGGCACAGGCCGAGTCCGCCGCCGGCGGCCGGGCCATTGACCAACGACACCGTCGGCGTGCCCATCTGATGCAGCATTCCCGACGTCTGTTGCTGACTGCGATGGCTGCGGCGGTTGACCACACCAGGTCCTGGCGGCGGCGCGTCGGAGCGGCGGCCCATGTTGTTGATGTCTGCGCCGGCTGAGAAGCCGCGACCGGCGCCCGTGACCGCGACGCAGCGAACCTCAGGATCGTCTTCGCAGTCCAGCAAGGCTTCCGACAGTCTGTCCAACAAGTCGTCACCGAATGCATTCAAGCGCTCCGGCCGATTCAGCGTGATCAGGGCAACGCCGTCGTCGCGCTTGTCGAGAATGACCGTCGGGTCGCCGTTGTGATCTGACATCGAGAGAACCTTTCATCGTGCCTCTGTGTAGAGGGATTCGGAATCGTGAACACCCAGAGAATCACTCCAATGCTAAAGCGAGACCTGCTTACACTGACCCCATGTGCGGACGATTCACTTTG
>DAOUHS010000145.1:0-4603 GCA_034428415.1 Dehalococcoidia bacterium | reverse complement strand
TCGGCGGCGGAGTCGGCGCGAACTCCTCGGACAGCGCCGATGTATGCTCTCCGAGTCTCGGCGCCTGTCCGCGTCGCTCGGCGGGCGTGCCCGACATCAGGTAGGCGGGTCCGGGGAAGCGCAGGTCGTCCCACTCGGCGTCGCCTCCATACTCCCACCAGCCGCGCGTTGCCAGTTGGATGTTGTTGGAGAGCCCCCTCGCGTCGAGCACGGGGGTACAGGCGACTCGCAACTCCTGCGCTTTTGTTGCTACTTCAACGGCGTCATAGTCCTGAGCCCACGCCTCGACGTCCTGGTAAAGCTGGCCGAGTTGCTTGCGCCAATCATCGATGTTGTTGATTTCGACGCTCTCGATCCGCTCCGGCTGATCGATCAGCAGGAAGATGTTCGGATTGGGCACGGCGCGCATGAACAAGGCCCAGCCGTCGCGGCTCTTGGTGAAGTCGTGGGCGACGCGATTCATCGGCGAGCCGCTTGCGATCCAGGAGGAGATCAGCCAGGCATGGGCCGAAAGGTTGGATTCGAGCGCGGAGATTTCGATGGTCTGGCCATGTCCTGAACGCCGACGTTCGCGCAGGGCGGTCAAGGCGGCGATGGCCGCGTGGACGCCCGCGTGCAGCTCCGACTGCCCGCCGGGGATCATGAGCGGCGCGCCGTCGGGATCGCCGGTGAAGAACATGTACCCGCCCATCGCCCAGGTCGCAATCTCAGAGCCACGCCAAGCGGCGTAGGGGCCGTCGGAGCCCCAGGGCGAGAGTTCAACGCGAATCAGTCGCTGGGGCAAGGTGTTGGGCAAGCTAGAGCGCCAGTGGGCGCCGTCGTCGAGGATGAGGAGGTCTGCGGCACGAGTGAGTCGATCGATCAATCTCCTGGCGGCATCCTGATCCGCGGGCGCTGCCGACTCCTTGCCGCCGCTGAGGTGCGCCCAGGGTCCGCCCCAGGCGCGATCCTTCGCTCCCCAGGCGCGAAGCTCGGAGCCGTCGGGCGGCTCGACGAGGATGACGCGAGCACCAAGATCGGCGAGCAGCTTGGAGCAGTAGGCGCCGCCCAATCCTGCACTCAGGTCGACGACGAGCAGGCCGTCCAGTGATCGAGCGCTCATCTCGACATTCCTCTCAGACCAGCGGCCAGGGATACGCTCTTCGACCCGGCGGAGGCGCGGGCAGGCGGCCCTCTTCGAGCACCCGTTCCGCCCGCCGGCGCAGCCGATCGATCTCGCCTTCGCTGAGGAGGCCTTCGAGCGCCGCCGCTGTTTGACCGCCGCACTGCAGATCGGGAATCAACTCTTCTACGTCCGCGATCAGTGTGGACGCGATCGGCTCGCCCGCGTAGTCCCAGATCACGGTTCGCAACTTCTCGTCCTGGTGAAACGAGAGTCCGTTGTCGATGCCCCAGAGCTGGTCGCCGATGCCCTTGAGGATGTGTCCGCCCTTGCGGTCGGCGTTGTTGGCGATCCAGTCGAAGAGCGCGAACTTGCGCATGTCGTCGGCGTACTGTTCGCGCAGCTCGAAGAAGGTACAGCTGTAGTCAGTGGGGATGTAGGCCTGGAGCGAGCCCATGCCGTACTCGAGGCTCTGCTCGCGCTCGATCGTCGGTGGGATCAGATCCCAACCCAGCGCCTCGGAGAGCCGAAACGCCGCCACCTCGCGTCGATACAGATTGGGCGGGAAGTCCCAGAGCGGGTTCTCGCCCTTGCCGGGCTTGTAGACGGCGTAGCCGGGGATTGGCGCATCGTCGTGCTGCAGTTCGAGTAGGAAGACGTAGTTGGAGGCGTAGGGGATGCGCGCGCCGTCGGTGACGGTGGCGGAGGCCAACCAGGAGGGCACGCGATCGTCCAGCGGGTCCCATGATTGCTCGGGGAAGCGCTCCATGGCGGCAGGGTAGGCGATGGGGGCGTCATTCCCGTTTTCGAGGGAATGACGGGACGAGGCGCGGGCATGAGGGGATGCGGCGATTGGCGACTCAGCCGACGATTGAGACTTCGTCGCCGAGGCGAACCTGGCCGCCGACGATCACGTTGGCCTCGACGCCGAAATCCAGGTGGCCGTAGTGGTCATGGAGCAGTTTCATCAGGTCCATGTCGCGGCCCTCGCCGGTGGGCGAGGCGTTGACCGCGTTGCAGCGCTGGATCGGGGCGGTCACGTCGATCTCGACCGACTGGCCAATCTTGACTCGCTTGCCGACCCAGTCGAACTCAGCCCACTGATCGAGGCCGTCGACGGAGAAGTTGAGCCGGAAGCGGCGCATGTCGACGTCGACGCCGGCCTTCTCGGAGAGGTCGGCCAATGAAGCCAGCCCGCCCAGCGAGATCTGGGTCGGACCGCGATCGGTGAAGCGGGCCTCGCCTTCGCCCAGCAGACGCAGCGGCTCACGTTCCGGGCGGCCGCGCAGGGGATTCTCGGGCAGGCCGAGGACGACATCGGTCATCCAGTCGGAGAGGTCGGTTCGCGAGGCCGGATTGTCGACCTCAGCCGTTTTGGTCTGGCCCTTGACCGTGACCGAGAGTACGCGAGCCTGCGGGTCCCAACCCGACTCGATCCAGGGCAGGTAGGGCGTGTTGAGCATCGTGACCGATTGCCGCTTCGAGACCCAGCCGTGCGGGCCGATGATCTCGGCGTTGCCGAAGGCGAAGATGAAGGCTCGATCGCCGACGACGGACTGGCCGGGGCGCAACGTCAATGCGGGCATCGAGTGCGTCGTCATGCCCTTGACGGGGTAGGTGTAGCAGGCGGTGATTCTCATGCTGCGGATGATAGGGGTTGAGGCGGCGCGAGCGACTGGGGATGGCAGTGTTTGCGTTTCTTGCCGCTGTTGCAAGGGCAGGGTTTGTTGCGTCCGGTGTTTCTGGGAAGGGGGATGTTCAGGTGTTCGGCCGAATTTTCATGCGCCGGCGGCGAGGACGGAATCTCCTGTGTTTTACTGGGGATCAGGTGTTCGGATTGTTCAGGTTTGTTCAGCTCATTCCAGCCAGGTTCAGGCTCGGCGAGTTGCTCGTCGTCGACGTCGGCGGCGTCGACCAGTTCGATGTCGATGTTCTCGTCGGCGCGCTGCCGGGTGTCGGTCCGGAGTTGGCGGAGCAGGAGGCGGAGTTCGCGCGCAGCGGCGTTGATCGACTGCTGGTGGACGGCGTAGAGGCGGATCATCTCGGCGAGGCTGACGCGGATGTCCTTGGGCAGGCCGAGCTGTTCGATGAGGTCGACGGGTTCGAGGCTGAGCAGACGCTGGAGGCGCAGGTTGATTCGCTCGATCTGGTCGAGCAGGAGGTCGTCGTGGGTCAGTTCGGCGACGACGCTCCATTCGGCCTCGAGCAGTTTGAGGTCGGCGTGGACGGTGGCGCGGGAGACGTTCAGTTCGCGGGCGATCTGGGCCTGGGAGCAGCCGCTTTGGCGCAGATGATGCTCGCGCAGCATGCGTTGTCGGCGTTGGGGGGAGATCTTCACACGCACTCCTGTTCTGTAGGAACGTTAGTACGGTGTTGGCGAGAATGGTGTGTCGCGGTTTGCAGAGGCTTGGCGGACCGGGGCCGGCCCCCCTCTGTCACTCAGTAACGTTTCCTCCCGCGAAGCGGGGGTAGAGAGGAAGCGGGGACTGAGGGTGTCGGTCAGGAAGGTGCGGTCTGGGCGATAGCGAATTCCCGGCAGGCGCGAGCGCGCTTAGTTTCGTCCAGCGCCTCGCGCAAGGGACGTGAGAGGATGACGAGCTCGTCGCCCAACTCCTCGAGCAGCGCTTGCGAGCGCTCGATGAGCTGATCGGATGGCGACATCTGACCGGGGTACATGGCTCCGAAGAAGCGTGAGGCGTATTCCTTGTCGCGTTTGTCGAAGACTGAGCGGACTTCGTCGAAGAAGCGGTCGGTGTAGCCCTCGAGTAGCTCCGCCTGCGGTCGCCACCAGAAGCCGTGCATCGAGGCGGTCAGCATCTGCAGTGAAGCCTCGGTGTCCTGTTGGTAGCGGGTCCAGGCGGCGGCCTTGACCTCGGCGTCGGGACGGGCTGTTCGGATTTGTTCGGCGGCGCGGCGGCCACGGTCGGAGCCGTCGCGTTCGAGTTCGGCATCGAGGCGTTCGAAGCCGCCGTCTATGCCATAGGCGGTCGCTTTGGTGATCAGCGACCAGCGCATGTCCTGGTCGAGCTCGAAGCCGTCGATTCCGGTGCCGTCGTCGACGAGAGCGAGCGCCTTGCCGATGTGCTCGATGTTTTGGGCCGCGCCGATCATCACGCGCGACCACATGATGCGGAAATCCTGTTCGGCTGCCGAGAACAGCTGCTCGCGAGCGAAGGCGTACAGCCCGGCCGCGCTCTGCAGACGCATCTCGTCGGGCAGATACGAACCGACCGCGTGCAGCGCGTTGTAGGCGACCGTCTGCGCGATCTCCAGCGTGTCCTCGGAGGCGAGTTTGTCCGTCGCCAGCGCCGCGTAACCGGCCGCCGAGAACTGCTGGTCGCGGACCATGTCCCAGAGCGTGTGCCAGAGCAGCAGGCGTTGGAATCCGTCCGGGAACCGGTCCAGCTCCTCCTGGACAAAGGCCAGCGTGCGCTCGTCCAGCGCAATCTTGGCGAATGCATGGTCATCGTGGTTGGGGAAGACTGCCGCTGGAGCCAGCGC
>DAOUHS010000144.1:0-15541 GCA_034428415.1 Dehalococcoidia bacterium | reverse complement strand
ACCCAGAGCGAGTCGATGCCGACTTCATCCGCGATCTGGGCCCGCTTGAGCGAGGTCTCGCGGTCCATCGATCCCTGCCAGTCGAATCCCATGCCAATGCGCCGGCTCATCTTGGGCTCCTCGGTGTTCGCGGTGTCGATCACGTATCACGCTCAGCGTAACGGCGCGATGCCAAGGGGCAGGTCGAGGTTGTCGGATAGTCTGCATCGGGCGCTGAATCTTGGCGTCCAATGTCTCGAGGGAGCAGATCATGGCAGTGACGTATGAGGTTGCGGATCGAATCGCGACGATCGTGCTGGATCGGCAGAAAGCGCTGAACTCGTTTGATCGTGAGCAGTACGCGGCCTTCGCCGAGGCGTGCGCCCGATTCAAGGACGACGATGAGGCCTGGGTGGCGATCATCACCGGCGCGGGCGAGCGTGCGTTCTCTGCCGGGGCCGATCTGCGCGACATGATTCCGGCGATGATGGATGAGCCGTCGAAGGAACGCTTCGAACTGGCTCCGACGATCATGCGGGGGATGTACATCTCCAAGCCTCTGATTGCGGCGATCAACGGTTATGCCTTCGGCGGCGGGCTTGAGGTCGCGTTGGCCTGCGATATCCGGATCGCCGCCAGCGGGGCGCAGATGGGCCAGCCGGAGGTGGGCCTGGGTCTGCTGCCCGGCTGGGGTGGGACGCAGCGATTGCCGCGACTGCTGGGTGAGAGCCGGGCGATGGAGATCATGCTGACCGGCGACCCGCTGTCGGCGGAGCGGGCGCATGAGATTGGGCTGGTGCATCAGGTCGTCGAGGCGGACGCGTTGATGGATGCTGCACGGGCGATGGCGGAACGGATCTGCCGCAACGGACCGCTGGCGGTGCGCGCCTGCAAGTCGGCGGCCGTGCGCGGGATGCAGACCTCGCTGGACGAGGGGCTGCGGATCGAGCAGCTCTACTTTGAGCGGTTGGCCTACACCGATGACATGACAGAGGGCGTGGCCGCCTTCAACGAGCGCCGGACGGCGGAATTCACGGGCACGTAGCTCAGTCAGAATCGCCAGCGGGTCGCGCTGCTGGGGAAATCGTGCTCTCGCCAGGCGAGGACCTTGGATGGGCGGAGTCTGAACGCTGTCTCGCTGCCATCACCGGACATCCCGTACTTGGCTTGATATTGGTTCGCCACTGAGTCACTTGCGTTGACGGTCTCGACCACGCCGAAGAACATGACAACATCGTCGCCGCTTTCGAGATGTACCTCGGCGGCGCTGTTGCTTATCAGATTCTTGGCGGTCAGCGACTGCGGACCGGTGAAGAACCAGAACGCCTCCTCGAACCAGATGCCCCAGACGGGCACCGAGTGGGCGCGGCCTGACGGTCTCGTCGTAGCCACCCAGTAGTTGCGAGACTCCGTGAGGCGGCGGGTGACGTCGTCCCATTCGATCGGCGTGAAGGGGTACTGCGGATCGCCGATGCCGTAGCCGGGATCGATGTCCGGGCGTTCGGGCGTTGGTGTGACCATTGACTAGTCCTCAGCGAGCGGATTGTATGTGCCGAAGTGCCAGAAGTTGCCCTCGGGATCGCGCGCGGTGAAGGCGTGTGAGCCGTAGTCGGTGTCTTCGAGCGGCACGGTGATCGTGGCGCCGGCGGCCTGGACGCGGCGGTAGAGGTCGTCGACCTGATCGTTGGATTCGGCGGTCATGCTCACTGAGGCCTTGCCGATTGATTCGTCGAGAAAGTCGGCGTGACCGCGGGCGGAACCGAGCATGACGAGGCTGCCGCGCCACTCGAGTTCGGCATGTGCGATGCCTCCCTCGCCGTCGGGGACGATCATCCGCTCGGTGAAGCCGATGGTGTTGCGGAGCCAGTCGATGAGCGCCTGCGCATCGTTAGCGCGGAAGGCCGGGATGATTGTTTGATGTCCCATTTCGTTCCTCGTGTTGCTATTGGTCTGCCAGCGCGTCATAGGTGCCCAGGTGCCAGTGATTGCCTTCGTAGTCTTCGACGGTGAAGGCGTGGGAGCCGTAGTCGGTGTCCATCAGGGGCTGGATCACTTTGACGCCGGCAGCGACGGCGCGGGCGTAGGTCTCGTCGACCTGCTCTGCGGATTCAGCGGTCATGCTGATCGAGCCGTGCTGGTGAGGCAGGTCGTGCATGTCTCCCTGGAGGTCGCCGAGCATGACCAGCGAGCCTCGGAAGGCCAACTGGGCGTGTTCCACGTGTCCATCTTCAGTGCGGACGACGAAGTGCTCGGTGAAGCCAAAGGTGTCGGCCAGCCAGCTGATCGCCCGATTTGAGTCCACGTAGCGGAGTGAGGGGATGACGGTCTGATGACGTGTGCTCATGCGTGGTCCTTTCGGAGGTGTTCGGTGTTCGGTACGGATTTTTTTTCGGTGGGTGTGATGCACGATCTCCTGTGTTTTACAGGGTTTCGGCCCGTCCAGGTGTTCGAAAGCGTTCGGTGGTGTTCGGTTTTGTTCGGTTTTGTTCGGATGTGTTCGGTGTTTCCCCAGCGTCGGCGGAGCCGATTCGACGGGTTCGGTTGGTGACGGAGTTGTGACGGTCATGGGGCCATGTTATCGAATGCATGTTCGGCGAAGTGTGTCACAGTTGTCAGGGGGTTCTGGCGCGGAGCGAGGCGCAGGTCTCGGCACGGGGGCGGGGATGGAGGTTGCAGTTAAGTCAGGGGTTGGGAGAGGGCGGTGGCCAGGTCGGCGGCGGTGTGGACCGGAGCGGAGCAGGCGAAGGCGCGGCAGACGTAGGCGCTCGGTTGGCCGTTCTGGAGCGGCTTATCCGCCAGTTGTGGGACATCGGTCTGCTCGGAGGCGCGCCGCATCACAACCATCGGCCTGGGCTCGCCCAACCAGAGGTCGCGGCGCATCTGTTGGAGTTCGGGATCGTCGTTGGGCCCGACCAGCGCGACCGAGCGGTGGTCGGTGAGCCAGTCCTCGACTGAGACGAAGAGTCCGAGCATGGTCGGCGCCTTGCTCAGGTAGGCGGAGAAGGTCGTGCGCATCGCTTCGATGAGATCGGCGTAGCGGTCGTCGGCGGTGAGCGCGTATATCCGCGCGAGGGCTCGGGCGGCGAGCGCGTTGCCGCTGGGCGTGGCGCCGTCCTGGGTGGGTTTGCGCTGCGCGATGAGCTGTTCGCCGTCGCGACCGACGGTGAAGAATCCGCCGCCCTCATGGTCCCAGAAACGTTCGATCATGGCGTCGATCATCGAGCGGGCCTCGGAGTACCAGGATTCGTCGCCGGTTGATTCGTAGAGCGAGATCATGCCGTCGGCGACGGCGGCGTAGTCCTCGACGAAGGCGTCGACCGAGGCGCGGCCGGCGGAGTGAATGCGCAGCAGTTCGGCGTCGGTGTTGCGCATGTTGTCGAGGATGAAGCGCGCGGCTCGCTCGGCGGCGTCGATGAAATCCGGCTGTTCCAGGACGGCGCCGGCTCTGGCCAGCGCATCGATCGCCATGCCGTTCCAGGCGGCGATGATCTTCGTGTCGGTCGCGGGTGGGATGCGCGTGGCGCGGTGTTCGAGCAGGGTTGATCGGCTGCGTGCCAGCGACGCTTCTACAGCGGCGAGCGGCAGATCGAGCCAGCGGGCGACATCTTCTGCCGACTGAGCGGCCAAGAGGATCGAGTTGCCTTCCCAGTTGCCTCCGACATCGACACCCCAGGTGCGGCAGGCGATCTCTGCATCCTGTTCGTCCAACAGCTCGTGCAGTTCGTCGCGGGTCCAGACGAAGTACTTGCCTTCGACGCCTTCGGAATCGGCGTCGGTGGAGGCGTAGAAGGCTCCCTCGGGTGTCTGGAGGTCGTTGAGCAGGTAGTCGGCGGTTTCGCGGGCAATGCGGGCGAACAGGGAGTCTCTCCCCCCCTCTGCCTTCGGCATCTCCCCACCGCTGGGGGGGAGAGAAGATTCCGAGGATGCCAGGCGGTGCGCGTCGAGGTAGAGCGGGATCAACAGCGCGTTGTCGTAGAGCATCTTTTCGAAGTGGGGGACGAGCCAGATCTGGTCGACGGCGTAGCGGTGGAAGCCGCCGGCGAGTTGGTCGTAGATGCCGCCCTCGGCCATCTTGCGCAGTGAGTGGGCGAGATGTTGTCGGGCGTCGTTGCGGTTGCTGGCCGAGTCGTCGAGCGCTTGCTGGACGAGCAGTTGCAGATAGAAGGGTTGGGGGAACTTGGGCGCGGCGCCGAACCCTCCGTGCGTACGGTCAGCCGCTTGGAGCAGCGCGGTCGCGGCTCGTGAGCGGATCTGGGCGGGCGTTTCGTTCAAGTCCTCGCCGGCGAGCTCGACTCGCAGGTTGAGGTGCTTGGTCAGCTCGGTGGCCTGTTGTTCGACCTGATCGCGCTGTTCGCGGAAGGCGCGGGTGATGCCCTGGAGGACGTCGGTCCAGCCGGGCATGCCGGTGCGACGCTCGGGCGGGAAGTAGGTGCCGCCGAAGAAGGGCCGGCCGTCGGGCGTGCAGAAGACGTTGAGCGGCCAACCACCGTGTCCGTGCAGCATCTGCTGGGCGTCCATGTAGATCTCGTCCACGTCGGGACGCTCTTCGCGGTCGACCTTGATGCTGACCACGAGGTCGTTTTGCAGTGCGGCGATCTGGTCGTTCTCGAAGGATTCGCGCTCCATCACATGGCACCAGTGACAGGCGGCGTAGCCGACGCTGACCAGGACGGGCTTGTCCTCGGCGCGGGCTCGGGCCCAGGCTTCGTCGCCCCAGGGGAACCAGTCCACGGGATTGTTGGCGTGTTGCAGGAGGTAGGGAGAGGTCTCGCTGGCAAGTCGATTTGGCATGGCTCAACCTTAACAGCGCGCACACTCCAGGTTTCGATGCCGCTGTTAGGGTCTCGATCGAGCCGGTTGTCCGGATGTTTCACGTGAAACAAGTGTGCGGAATACGGAGATTCGCTTGATGAGTCCGATTGAGCAGGCGCTCGCTCCACTTGCGCGAGCGGTCACTCCGCTGTTGAGTCTGCTGAGCCTCGATCGTGCGAGCAATCAGGCAACGGCGAAGCAGTTGATGGCCGAGGTGCTGGGGACGTTTGGGCTGGTGCTCTTCTGCGCGGGTTCGGCGCATGTCAACTGGTGGTCGGGCGGACAACTGGGCGCGCTTGGCGTTGGCCTGGCCAACGGGTTCGGGGTGGCAGTGATGATCTTCGCCTTCTGGGCGATTTCAGGCGCGCATCTCAATCCAGCGGTCTCGCTGGGACTGTGGCTGACCGGCAAGCTCCCCGGCCGGAAGTTGGCTCCCTATGTCGTGGCGCAACTGGTTGGCGCGCTGATCGCGTCGTCGGTGATGCATGGACTGTTTCGCAATCACACGGGCGAGGGTGAGTCGTGGCTAGGCGCGAATTTCAGCGACGGCCCGCTGATCCAGGCGTTCGGCACCGAGATCGTAATCACGTTTTTTCTCGTCTACGCGATCCTGATGATGGCGGAGCGCGGCCGGAGCGCGACGGTCTTCGCACTCGCTGTTGGCCTCTACGTGGCGGCGGCGGTGACGATGGCGGGCGGCGTGTCGGGGGCGTCGATGAATCCGGCGCGGTCGTTCGGCCCGGCGGCGATCGCCTGGTTCTGGGACGACCACTGGGTGTACTGGGTGGCTCCGGGGCTGGGAGCGTTGTTTGCGTCGATTTTCTTCGCGGTGTTGCGTGACCGGAGTGGTTCGGATGTCGGTTAGCTGTCGATGCCGGCGGCTCGGAGTGCGATTCTGAGGGCTCGGTAGTTGTTTCTGGTGAAGTGGTAACCGTTCATTCCGATCTTCTGGGCGCCGAGCACGTTTTCTTCCAGATCGTCGATGAAGAAGCAGTGCTCGGGGGCGACGCCGATCTCTTCCGCGGCGTGGTGGAAGATGCCCGGGTCGGGCTTGCGCATGCCGATCTCGCCTGAGACGACGATCGCGTCCCAGCTGACCTCGACCGGCAGGTTGCTGAGGAAGCGGTCACGCAGGTCGTCGGGCGCGTTGGAGAGCACGCCGATCTTGTGTCCGGCGGCCTGGAGGTCGTGGGCGAGCTCGAAGTTGGGGTGGTGATATTGCCAGGGCTGCGCGTACCAGGCGTCGAGCAGATTCTGGACCTCTTCTCCGACGTCGCCGTGCAGGTATGGTTTCAGGCTCTGCTCGACGCCGCGCTGCCAGGTCTCCCAGTTGCCGCGGCCGGTCTCGATCGCGTGCCACTCGGGGGTGCGATAGAAGGCGTCGATCAGCGTGCCGTTGGGAAGATTCCAGCGCCTGCCGAATTCGTCGTAGCCGTCCCAGTCCATGCGGATCAAGACTCCGCCAAAGTCGAACAGCACGGCCCGCTGGGTCATTGTCAAGTCTCCATGGATTGTCGACCAATGGCGAGTCTACGGGTGATTTGGATCAAGCGCTGCGCCGCCAGCGAGAATGGCCGTTCGCTGCCCCAACCGGCCGCGTTTTCGCGGTGAGGGAGGATCTCGCCGGTCTCTTCGGCATGCAATGCTCGTCGGATCGCGGCCGCGAAGCCGCTCGGGGTTGGTTCCGCAATCCAACCGTGGCGTTCGTCGACAGTGGCCCGCGCGCCGGCGTGGGGCGCGGCGATCACCGGCACGCCGCTGGCGAGTGCCTGCGCGATCGTTAGGCCGTAGGCCTCGTAGTAACTGGGCGAGAGGAATGTGTCGGCGGCGGCGAACAGCGGCCACTTGTCATCGCCGGCGACGTAGCCGGCGAAGTGGACCTCGGCGCGTTTCAAGGATTCGGCCGCGCGATGCAGGTTGCGGTCGTAGGATCGACCGCCCATGTATGCGGGTGCACCGGCGACGATGAGTTGGACTCGGGCTGCCGTAGAGGGCGATTGAGTCTCAATCAGCTTGAGGGCGTCGATCGCGAGATGGATGCGCTTCTCGGGAGAGATGCGGCTGAGGGTGAGCAGGGTGAAGCGGTTGGGGTCGGCGCCGAATCCGCGCAGGGTTTCACGACGTTGCTCGCGCAGTTGCGGATTAGGATTGCCAATCACTCCCCAGGGGACGATGTGCGTTCGACCGGCGACCCCGGTACCTGGATAACAATCGGCCAGCGAGCGCGCGACCGGCGCGGACGGTGCGACGGGGGCGTCCACATGGCGAGCGAGGTCGCGCTCTTTGGGCCAAATCAAGCGCGCGATGTTCGGCGCATAACGTGTCAGCCCGCGGGTCTCGGCAAATCGCCAAAGGGCGGAGAGATGCCGACCGCTGATTGGAATTCCGGTCGGCTGGGAGATGTAGCGGCGGCTGAAGAAATCGCTGACGATCACATGCAGCAACGCCATCTGCCGAAATCCGTTGGCCTGCAAGGCGGCGAACGGCGGCCCCTCGGACGTGTCGTTGGCGAGGACGACGGCGTCGCTCGGGTCGATGTCGGAGAAGTAACGTTCCAGCGCCGATTCCCACTCCAGCGCGAACGTTGCGTACCGCCGCGCGTTCAGTTTAAGGATGCGATCCGATTCAGACCGTGCCAAGGTCGGAACCGCCAATGACTGGCGAACACCGTCAAGCGCATCGTCATGACCGGGAGTGAGAACCGTCAGATCGAATCCGGCACTCTCGAGGTACGGCAAGAGCGCTTCCAGGACGGCGACGCCGCCGCCCACGGGCGCGGCGTCTGTCGTCATGCCACCGGTCGCGCTGCAGATCAAGATGCGCGGCATTGTTTGAGGCTATTGCCAGATTGGCATCGAAATGCGCAGCTACGCTGCTCGCAGAGATACGAACGGAGGCGGGATCGTGGCGCTGGCGTATGAACGTCTCGACGGGCTGATGACCGCGCAGGTGACTCCGTTCAGCAGGGGCGGTCGCGATGTCGATGAGGAGTGGATCGGCGGGCACGTCGACTGGATGCGAACGATGGGCATCACCGGCATCCTGACGCTCGGCACGAACGGCGAGGGACCGTCGGTCGGGATGGACGAGCGGAAGCGAGTCGTCGAGGCGGTCAAGCAGGCGTCCCGCGGGATCGGCGGCGGCCTGGTGGTGGTCGCGGGGGCGACCTGTCCCTCGCTGCCGGACACGATTCGCTCAGCCAACGAGGCGCTTGACGCGGGCGCGGACGCGGTCGCGCTGCTGCCGCCGTTCTTCTTCAAGAACGTGGACTCCTGGGGCATGATCCAGTGGTTCTGCGCGGTGATCGATTCGCTGCCATCCGAAGGACGAGCGTTGCTATACAACATGCCGGCGCAGGCGGGGATCGACATTCCCGACGATGTCCTGGCTGGAGTGCTGCAACGACGTCCTGATCGGTTGATGGGGATCAAGGACTCGGGCGGCGACGCCGAACGGACGAAGCGTTACATGGCTCAGGTTCCGGCCGAGGGTCCCGGTTCGGAGTTCCGCGTGATGGCCGGATCGGATGCGGCCCATGCCGCGTTGTACGGCGTCGGCTGCGTCGGCGGCGTCTCGGGGATGGCCAACGCGGTGCCGGCGCTGGTCAAGACGATCCAGTTCGCTCATCGCGAAGGCGGCGAGCCGCAGCGGCCGCAGGATCAGCTCAACGAACTGCATGCGATCCTCAACCTGTTTCCCAGGGTCGGCGCGCTGAAGGAACTGATCCATATCACCAGCGGGCTGCCGCGGACGTACACCCGTCCGCCCTACCGCGACCTGGATCCGCGAGAGGTCAGCGCGCTTGAGGAAGCGGTCGGTCGATACCTGCTCGGCGAGCCTGTGTAGGCCGCTAGAAGTGGTTCATGCAGTGCATGTCGTATTCGGTGGCGAAGAGCTGATCCGCTCGGATTAACGCCGCCGAGCCGGTCGCTTCGATTCGGTCGAGGCGGTGGCAGTAGGTCGCCGGTAGCGCACCGGTGGCGAGATGGGCGAGCGTGAACACGTCCATCGTCAGTTCTGGCGACTCGTCAACCTGGCGGATGTCAGAGCCCTCGGGCCCGGTCGAGAGCTTCCAGGTGCCCTGGTTCCAACCGCAGAGGTCGTCGAGGACACGGAAGGTGAGTTCGGATTCGACTTGGTACTTGCGGGTGATCAGCGCTCGCGGGAGGTCGACGATGCGGACCAGGATGCCGTCCATGACCTGGACGCGCAGGGTGCGCGGGTCGCGGGCGAAGTGTTGGATGGGGTCGTCGGACGGGGCGTCGTCGAGGTAGATGCGCCAGGTCAGGTCTTGGCCGGCGGCGTATTGCCAGAGCGCCACGTAGGCGGCCGGCGTGAGCCAGCCGTACTCGCGGATCGTCATGCGGTGGTCTCGCTGGCCGGCGCTCAGCTCGTTGAGCTCGCGGCTCTCCATGCTGGTGAAGACCATGTAGCCCAGCGCCTGGCCGTCTTCCTCGTAGAGCAGGACGCGGACGGGCCCCTCGTGGATGTCTTCCGGTTCCGAGAGGACTTCGGCGTTCCAGAGGTTGAGGCCGCGATGGAGCAGTCCGTTGCGAGGCTGCATGTATTGCCGGTAGAGGTCGCGGATGACGGCGGCGTTGTCGGGCAGGTCTTTGGCGTTGCTGATGCTCAGCGTGCCGGTTGGCGTGGGCGCGTGGACGAAGCTGAGGTCGTGCGGGTCGAGTTCGTAGCGGTGCCGGCGGGAGCAGACGGCATAGCCGAAGCGCTGGTAGATGCCGGCCTGGGAGGCGTAGAGGGCGGCAAGCGATTGTCCGCGTTCGTACTGTTCGTCGAGCGAGTGTTCCATGGCCAGACGCAGGTAGCCGCGGCGGCGCTTGGTGGGGTCGGTGCCGACGGCGGTGACGCCGGCGACATGGGCGCGCTCGCCGTTGAAGCGCATCGAGAAGGGCCAGGCGCCGAAGGTGGTTGCGAGGGCGCCGTGTTCGAAGACGCAGGTGGACCACTCGGGTTGGAGGAAGGTGACCGGGTCGCGCATCGGGTTGCCGTGCTCTTGCAGGGCGAGGTTGGCGATGAAGCGGAAGTCTTCCATCTCCTCGGCATTTGCGGCTCGAACCTCGACCCCGGCTGGTATCTCACGTCGTGCCATGTTCGGCTCCTTGGCTGCTTCCTCGTTGCTCGTCAACGGTGAGGCTATCAACGAGCGATTCGCAAACTCTGAGTCGCCAACGATCTGTGGTTTCCAACAGTTGCCGGTCGACGTTCTATAGTGGATTTTGGTTGGCTGGCAGGCTGCACGCCCATGAAAATCCTCATTGCCGACGATGAGCCCCATATCCGTGAGTTAGTCCGCCTGTATCTCTCGCGAGAGGGGTACGAGCTGGAGTTTGCCTCCGATGGACAGGAGGCGCTGGAGAAGGCGGTCATGCTGCGACCCGACCTGGTCGTGCTCGATCTGATGATGCCGAAACTGGATGGCTTCGAGGTTACGAAGGGCATCCGCCAGGACTCCGATGTGCCGATTTTGATGTTGACCGTGCGCCGCGAGGATGCGGTGAAGGTGGCCGGCTTCGAGCTGGGCGCCGACGACTATCTGACCAAGCCGTTCAATCCGAAGGAACTGGTGGCACGAGTGAAGGCGATTCTGCGTCGGGCCGATGGGATTGCGCGGTCGGGTGTCGAGGTCTCAGTCGGCAGTCTGATCCTCAATCGGCAAACGCGAGAGGCATCGCTGGGCGGGAAGTCTCTGAAGCTGCGAACGAAAGAGTTTGATCTGCTGTTTGCGCTGGCGCAAAACCTGCAGACCGTGATGTCGCGCGAGCAGCTCTTGTCGTTGGTCTGGGGCTATACATTCAGCGGGGAGACGCGAACGGTGGATGTGCATATCAATCACTTGCGACAACACCTGCGCGACAGCGATCTGCAGATCGAGACCCTGCGCGGCGTCGGGTACAAGATGACCTTGCGCGATAACCCTTCGGGAATGACGCTCTCGCCAAACGGCGGGGCGGCCTAGCGCTCGACAGCGGTCGCTGGCGACGGCGCGGTTCGCATGGCATTCTCGAACCGGCGGTCGGCGTTCTTGTCGGGGCTTCGCTGGCCGATTTTGCAACTCAGCACGATCCGATCGCGGATCTACATCACGCTGGTGGCGATCGTCGTTCTGACGTTGGTCGTTGTCGGCTTGATCAGCTTCCTACTGCTCGGTGGGTATCAGGACCGGGTGGATCAATCTCGACTGCGGGAACTGGCGAACGCCTGGAGTCCGGAATGGTTCTCCGACGAAAGCGAGGTTGTCGCCCCGGACGACCTCCTGCGAAGTTTCCAGACGGAGCAGCGGTTGAAAGGCTCGATCGTCGACGATCTGGAAGTGCCGGTTCTGGGTGTCTCCTCGGGGGGGCAGGTGGTTCGGGCGCTGGAGTCCGGGGATCGTTTCTTGGGCACGACCTTGGGTCTGGATTTCGCTGCGCTCAATTCGAATCGAGTCGTGCAAGGTCAGGTGACGACCGAGCATGGCGAGCGGCTGGTATACGTTCTGACGAGCCTGCCCGAGAGCGAAGCACGGCGGCAGGGATATTGCTGCATCGTGGTGGCGTTGGTGGGAGAATCCCGAGGGGCGGTGCTTGCCGACCTGACTCCCAGGTTGCTGATCGCTGGGGCTGTCGCCCTCGTGGTTGCCTCCCTGGTTGGGTTCCTGGTGTCGCGGTCGATTTATCGCCCCATTCAGCGGGTGGCCGCGGCGTCGCGCAGCGTGGCCCGGGGACAGCTCCAGCAACGGGTGGACGTGGGCGGCTCGCAGGAGGCGCAGGAGTTGGCGCGCTCGTTCAATCAGATGACGGAAGAGGTCGAGCGTCAGCAAACCGCGCTGCGCGATTTTCTGGCAAACGTGTCGCATGATTTGCAGACCCCGTTGACATCGATCAACGGTTTTTCGCAAGCGTTGATGGACGATGTCGTCCGGGATGACGAGCAGCAGAACGCGTATCGAATCATCGAGGACGAGTCTCGTCGCCTGCTGCGGCTGGTTGAGGGGCTACTCGACTTGTCGCGGATCGAAGCGGGACAGGTACAGGTCGAGTCCCATCCGGTAGATGTCGAGGCGCTGCTCGAGCACGTCGGAGAGCTGTTTGCGCTCCGAGCACAGGAGCTTGATGTCAACCTGACGGTTGCCACATCCGATGTCGGTCACGTGGTCGGGGATTGGGATCGGCTGGATCAGGTCCTGGGCAACCTGTTGGACAACGCCTTGCGCCACACGCCTCCGGGTGGAGACGTACAGTTGAGCGCAGGCCGAGAGAGCGGAAGCAGCGTGTCGATCGCGGTCGCCGACACGGGGGTTGGCATTCCGGAGGAAGCGATTCCCAATCTATTCGACCGATACTTCAAATCGGACCGGCCGGGAGCGCAGGGTGGTACTGGTCTGGGGCTGGCGATCGCTCGCGAGTTGGTGCGGGCACAGGGAGGCGAGATTCGCGTGTCGAGCGAGCAGGGAATCGGCACAACGTTCCACATCGTGCTGTTGGCTGCCCCCGGTCAGGAACTGCTCACAGAGATAGGGGATTCGAGAAGCTCGGGGCAGGGCTGACGTGTTGCGACGGAGCGTTGCCCCGGGAATACTGTTGGTCGGCGTGATGGTTGCGGCGTTGACACTGGCCTGCGCTAGTCCTGCCCCGAACCCAGCGCCGGGCATGAACGGGCAGGAGCAGCAGGCGGACGAGGCCACACCTCAAGATCAACGACCTCCGACAGAACGGGATCCAGACGACGGCTACACGCTTGAGGTACCGACCGAGCAAGTCGGTGAGCACCTTGAACCCACCTTGCTGGAAGTGTCGGTCGACCTACTACTCGAGGCCTCCGAGGATGAGATTGTCGCGGCCCTGCCGATGCGAGCGAAAGCGTCGACCGGCAAACTGTTTCAGCCGAGCGGCGACAGCCCGACCCAGGAGTCTTTCTGGCTGCACATTTTCACGGACCGGTCGCAGCAGGACGCGACCGACTGGGTCAAGCATTTGGCCTCGCAAGAGCCCGCTGTCGCCGGCTTTCTGACACCGCACCATGAGGTATTCGACGCCGTGTTCCGTCCCGCGCCGGTCGTCGGCGATGCGTCGGTATGGATTGAGTTGCGGCATGGTCACAGCAACGGCTGCTGGCGCTCTGATCTATTGGTATTCGCCCAGGATGGATACGTCGTCCTGTTGAAGAACGCGATCGAGGTCACCGGCGAGACCAGCGATGCCGGTCCGCCCGCCAGCGGCGCTTCAAGATGCGAGAATCCAGAAGCGCCGGCGCCGCTCACCGACCTTGAGTTGATCGCGGGCATTATCTCTGAGCGCCTGTATCTGAGTCGGTAGGGCGGAGGGTGCGCAGATCGTTGGCCTGTAGTGCCAAAGTCGGTAGGCTGCTGATCAGCGGCACGTGTGATCAGAAAAGGCGATCAGTCGGGAGGTGAGTGGGGGCGTGCGTCGGGTCAAGAACATCGAGCGCCGGGAAGCAGTGAGCGCGGTCTGCTGGGCGGCCTTGGCCGTCGGCGTAGCAGGCGTGATTGTGCGTCAGACCTTCGGCCTGGACCCGATCGTCTTCGCCCCGCTCAGCGGGGTCGCTGTCGTTTCGGTGTTTGTTCTCGCCCGCAGATGGCGCGATTGGGGCATTCTGGTCGCCTATCTCGTGGCGATGGGCTTCTTCATTCAGCTACGTGACGCCGCCGACGAGACCGGCTTACGCACGCTGACCGCCTATGTGCTCGACTGGGAACTCTGGATGTTCGCCGGAATCACGCCGTCTGCCTGGTTGCAGTCTCGAATTGGCGGCGCGAGTTCCGATCCAGGATTCCCGGCCTTCTTCTCGGCGATCGTCCACTGGACCTGGTTCGTCTTCCCCCACGCCGCGGTGATCGGCGTCTGGTTGTTTATGCGCAAGATGGCCTGGCGGGTGACGATCATCGTTGCCCTGACCTTCTACCTAGGAGTGTTGCTCTACTTCACCGTGCCAACGGCGCCGCCATGGATGGCCGCTGATCAGGGCCTGGTTGATGGCGTGGTTCGTGGGATGAACGCGGTCGGACCGGCGCTGCTCGGAGCCGACCTCTATGCGTGGGCGTTCGAGGCGATGGCGGAGCCGAACCCCACAGCGGCGATGCCCTCGCTTCACTTCGCCGCTTCGTTCGTCGTCGTCGGAGTCGGGATTGTGCTTCGCTCGCGCAAGGTGATCGGCGTTGCGCTTCTCTACTCGATGGCGTTGACCTTCTCACTGGTGTACCTCGGCGAGCACTACATCGCCGACATCCTGGCCGGCGCTGCGGTCGCGCTGATCGCGTTCCTTGCAGTCGAAGGCGGCCGTATCGCGCGAATACAACTGCAACTCCGACAGGCACAGTTGGACGCACGGCGTCAGCGGGTCGCGAGTTGGCTGCGTGAGGCGCTGCGATTGCCGCCAACCCGGATGCCAGCCCGCTAGCCTCCGCTCAAGATCTGGCGGAGTCGGGGGATGTCGGTGCGGCTTCCGAGCTGGGCAACGGGTTCGGCCGCGCGTCTAGCGCTGGGGTTGGGCGGCAGTACCGCGTTCCTCGTGCTGTTCCTACGCAACGCGGACTTTCACCAGGTTGGGCGCGCATTCACTGAGGTCTCGGCCTGGTGGATTGGGCCGGCGCTGGCGGTTTACTTCGCCGGTATCGCGGCCCGGGCCTGGCGCTGGCACTGGCTGTTGCTGCACATCCAAAACATCGCCTGGTGGCGCCTGTTTCCGATCGTGGCGATCGGCTTCGGGGTCAACAACGTGTTGCCGCTCAGGGCTGGTGAGCTGGTCCGTGCGCATGTGTTGTATCAGCGACACGACATCTCGAGGCTGTCGGGGTTGTCCAGCATTTTCATGACGCGCGTCTACGACGGGTTGATGCTGACGTTCTTCCTGGTGATCGGCGTGATTGCCAGCCTGATTGGGTTCGAAGGGATGAACGACGCCGGCGATGAGTTGACCGGGGCGATGGCGTTCCTGGTGTTTGGGATCACCGGCGCGTTCCTGGTCTTTGGCGCGATCGCTCGTCGTCCGGCTGCGGCCGAGCGGCTGATCGGGCGGATTCTCAACCGGTTCCCAGGACAGGCTGAGCGGGAGTGGACCTGGCTGCAACCGTTGATCACAGGGATGTCGGCGCAGGCGAATCGTCGGCAAGTGATTGGCGCGCTCGTTGCCAGCCTCATCGCCTGGACCCTTGAGGCGGTGATGTACTGGATGGTCGGCCAGGCCTTCAATCTTGGCTTGCCCTTTCCGGTCTATCTGCTGGTGGCGGCTGCCGCCAACCTGTTGATTACCGCGCCCTCGACGGCGGGTGGTGTTGGACCGTTTGAATGGGCGACCAAGGCGACGCTGTTGATCTGGTTGCCGACGCTGGGGACGCTGGGCGCTCAAGACGCTGAGTCGACAGCTGTTGCGTTTGCGGCGATTCTTCATGGCCTGGTGATCATTCCTATCTCGCTGGTCGGTCTGATCGCGCTGTGGATATTCACTGTGGCTCCTCAGCGTCGATTCATGCGGGCTGAGTCGTAGCCTGAGTCTGTTCATTGCTTGTCATGGCTTGTCATGGATGGTGAGAGAAGGGACGTTGCGATGTCGACGTTGGATGGTCCGCTGGATGGGATTCGCGTGGTTGACTTGTCGGCGCTGGCGCCGGGGCAGTATTGCTCGATGTTGCTGGCAGACATGGGCGCTGAGGTGATCCTGGTCGAGCAGGCCGGCCGACCTCGAGGACGGCGGGATGTTGCCCGCGATCCGAATGAGGAGCGGCGTCGTTACTCCT
>DAOUHS010000143.1:0-7362 GCA_034428415.1 Dehalococcoidia bacterium | reverse complement strand
CGTTCGAAGCCGCCGTCTATGCCATAGGCGGTCGCTTTGGTGATCAGCGACCAGCGCATGTCCTGGTCGAGCTCGAAGCCGTCGATTCCGGTGCCGTCGTCGACGAGAGCGAGCGCCTCGCCGATGTGCTCGATGTTTTGGGCCGCGCCGATCATCACGCGCGACCACATGATGCGGAAATCCTGTTCGGCTGCCGAGAACAGCTGCTCGCGAGCGAAGGCGTACAGCCCGGCCGCGCTTTGCAGACGCATCTCGTCGGGCAGATACGAACCGACCGCGTGTAGCGCGTTGTAGGCGACCGTCTGCGCGATCTCCAGCGTGTCCTCGGAGGCGAGTTTGTCCGTCGCCAGCGCCGCGTAATCGGCCGCCGAAAACTGCTGGTCGCGGACCATGTCCCAGAGCGTGTGCCAGAGCAGCAGGCGCTGGAATCCGTCCGGGAACCGGTCCAGTTCCTCCTGGACAAAGGCCAGCGTGCGCTCGTCCAGCGCAATCTTGGCGAATGCATGGTCATCGTGATTGGGGAAGACTGCCGCTGGAGCCAGCGCGCCCGATAGCTCTTCGATCACGGTGGACGCGCCGTCAATGTCGACCGGCTGAGCGTCCCGTAGTTGCGGACCACTGTCGGAGCGGTCGTAGACCGCGATCTCGGTCCGGTGCGGACGCAGCGTGGGATGGTCCTCGGGCGCGGTCTGTTGGATCGTGAAGGAGTTGACCGCTCCCTCGGCGACGTCCCACTGCGGCGCGATCGTGTTCACGCCAGCGGTTTCGAGCCAGGCTTCCGACCAACGCCCCAACTCGCGGCCGGAGCCGCGCTCCAGGGCGGCGAGGAAATCGGCCAGGGTCGTGTTGCCCCAGGCGTGGGTGCGGAAATAGTCTCGCATCCCATCGCGAAAGCCGTCGGCTCCGAGGAAGGCGACGAGCTGCTTGAGCACGGCCGCGCCTTTGCCGTAGGTGATGCCGTCGAAGTTGAGGAAGGTGGCGTCGGTATCGGGCACGTCGCCGGCGATCGGGTGCGTGGTTGGCAGTTGGTCCTGTTCGTAGGCCCAGGCCTTCATCCGCGCGTGGAAGGCGGACCAAGCGCTTTCCGACCAACGGGTGGCGCGCTCCATGGCCAGGTAGGCCATGTAGGTGGCGAAGGACTCGTTCAGCCAGAGGTCGTTCCACCAGCGCATGGTGACGAGGTCGCCGAACCACATGTGGGCCATCTCGTGCAGTACGACCTCGGCCCGGTTGAGTCGCTGGATCTCGGTGGGCGGGTCGCGGAAGATCATGCGCTCGGAGAAGGTGATGCAGCCCACGTTCTCCATCGCGCCCATGTTGAACTCGGGCACGAAGACCTGGTCGTACTTGTCGAACGGGTAGCGGAAGTCGAAGAACTCGGAGAAGAAGGTGAGGCCGTCGCGGGTGACCTGGAAGAACTCGTCGGGGTCGAAATGGGGCGCGATTGATTCACGGCAGAGCACGCCCAGGGAGGTCTCGCCGGCCGCGTCCGACCAGGTGTCCTCGTAGCGCTTGTAGGGACCGGCGATGAAGGCGTAGAGGTACGTCGAGATGCGCGGGGTCTCGGTGAAGACGTGCGTCGTGCGGCCGTCGCCCGCGTCGGACGATGAGACGACCGGATAGTTTGCGGCGACCTCCCATTCCGAGGGCGCGGTCACGGTCAGGTCGAGCGACGCCTTGATGTCGGGCTGGTCGAAGCAGGGCAGGAGGCGGTGGGCGTCGTACGGCTCGAAGTGGGTGTAGAGATACTCCTCACCATCTTCGGGGTCGACGAACTGGTGCAGTCCGGCGCCGACGTGGTCGTACTCGTTGGTGTAGGAGATTTCGACGACGTTCTCGGCGGACAGGTCCGAGCCGTTCAGGTAGAGGCGATTGCGCTCGTGCTTCACGTCGACGGCGGAGCCGTTGACCGTCAGCGAGTTAATCGACTTGGAGGTGCAGTCGAGGAAGGTGGCCGATGGTGGTGCGGCCAGATTGAACCGGACGGCGAGGGTTCCTTCGTAGGTCGGCGAGCCCTTGGTCAGACTCAGTTCGAGCGTGTAGCCGACATCGGACACTCGACCGGCACGCTCCTGGGCTTCGGGTTCGCTGAGCACGTTCAGCGTGTCGGTCGTCGATCCTGCAGTCATAGCAAGCCCCCTTCAGTCGCTACGCGACAACTCCCCCTCCAGGGGAGCTTTTCCTGAGGCCGAGAGTATCAGCGCGGCTGCCTTACCATGCCGCACGACGACGCATTTCTGACGAAGCAGTGAGAGGCCGAGACCATGTCCGACGGGTACACCGAGTCCACGATCGAGGTCGCCGGCCTGCCAATCCAGGTCCGACGCGGCGGCGACGGCCCCAGCGTCCTCGTCATCCACCATGAGACCGGCAATCCCGGCTGGCTTGAGTTCCACAACGCTTTGTCCGGCAGCCGCGACGTGATCCTCCCGACCCTGCCCGGCTGGGACGGGACCGAGCGGGGCGACTGGATGCGCAGCGTCCGCGACATCGCCGCCGTCTGTTCCCTCCTGCTGGACGAGCTCGGCGTCGGCGAGGCGACGGTCGTCGGACTCGGCTTCGGCGGCTACGTCGCCGCCGAGATGGCGACCGCGAATCAGTCTCGGCTGACCGGCCTGGTGCTGGTCAACGCCATGGGTCTGCAGCCCAACGAAGGCGAAATCCGAGACCAGTTCCTCGAAGCGCACGCCGACTACGTCAAATCCTGCTTCGCCGACCCCGCCAACTTCACCAATCTCTACGGAGAAGAAGTCTCAACCGAGCAGCTCATCGCCTGGGACGCCAACCGGGAAATGACCGCAAGAACCGCCTGGAAACCCTTCCTCTACAGCCAGACCCTCCCCCACCTGCTGCGGAATGTGAGCGTGAGGACCAAGGTCATTCGCGGCGCGCAGGACACGGTCGTTCCTGCCACCGTGGCGAACCAGTACGTCGAACTGCTTGGGGACGCCGAGCTGATGGAGATTGCGGGTGGGCATCACCTGGAGTCGGATGCGGCGGAGGCGCTGGCTGAGGCGGTGGTCGGCTGAGCCGATGATCGCACGAGTCATTGCCGTCGTCATGCTGTTGGCATTGATGGTGGTGGCTGCCGATGTCGCACTGCCACATTCGCAGGCGAACGCTCAGGCAACGGGGGGTGCGGAAGTCCGCCTGGGGGCTCGCGTGTACGGTGCAGGATCAGTCTCCGTTGGGCTGCAATACCGCGTCGACGGTACCTGGCAGTCCGTGACGCCGTCTCGAAACGTCCTGTCGCGCTCAGCGAGCGCCGATCGTTGGCACGCGACTTCGGCCGTTGAGATTGAGGTCGTACAGGCGCGAGCCGAAATCGGCGTCCTGAACCGCGCATGGACCGATTTCGCAGGGCCGGAACAGTTCACGATTACGTTCGGCGACACCCGCTACCGCGCTCGTTGCGGACGCCTGATTTTGTCCCTCAGCGACGATGGGTTAGAGATGCAGACTGGCTCGCGAAACTGCGAAGACGTCGTCACCGTGGAGCCGCCGCAGTTGGCCGATCCAACAGATGTCGGCGCCCAGGTGGTCCGGGTCGTCGCGCGCCGCCTCTCCCCCGGAGGCATCGAGCTTGGCTTGCAACGCCTGGTTGGCGGTCGCTGGGAGACGATGCGCCAACCGACCCGCCCCGTACTGACCGGACTCTCCCGTACGAATTGGCTTTTCACATCGGTGCTTGAGTTGCCAACGTTGCCTGCGCACGTGTTCGGCGAACTGCGGCGCGGAGCATCAATCTCGGCACGTGACGGCGAGTTCGACGTTGAGGTGGACGGACGGGTCTATCGCACACGTTGCGGAACACTGGCTCTTGGCATCCTGGCTGAACACATCCTGGTCGACACGGCGGCTGAGCAATGCCATGGGAGCGCTCCGCTGCTCACGATCTGTCCGACAACCAACTGCGATGTGCAGCAGAATGCCGTCTATGCGTGGGAATCGCGCCAGATTGGTGCCTCGCTGGAGCAGATTGAGGTAACTCGATCGGAGGCGCAAGCGGTCGTCAACGCAATCTTCGCTGATTTCCTTCCCCGCGGCAGAGCTCCGGCCGTGTCCTTCAGTAGCGAACAGTCACACGGTCACGCCGGTCGAAGTGAGATCGTCCTCGGGACGAACGTCCGCAATCTCGGGGCTGTCGTTCACGAGCTGGGGCACGTGTTGGTCGATCTGACCACCCTGAGGGAGGCCGGTCACGGCGGGGCATTCACAGCCATGTTGTTACACCTCTGGGAGCGCTACTTCCCAATCGCTGACCTCGAGGCCGCTCGCGATGATGCCAGGCGCAATAGCATTGAGATTGCGTCGCGTCCACCAGCGCGAGCGAGATTCGGCGAGGCGCGCAGCGCGATAGGCGAACTGTTCTGCGACCGGCTAGACAATCGCAGCCGGCCGGAGTTGTGCGACGCGGCCTCAGGTGCGATGTCGGAACGAGCGGTCGAAGAGGTCGCCGGATCTTACACGGGCTGGGGCAGCGAAGATGATGTGTGGTGGGGCGCATACGTTGATGACGAGAGCGGCGAACTTCGTTCCTTTGTCGCACTGGATGCCGCAATCGCACAAACCGGCAGCGAAGCGCGATTGTCCGTTCGGTGCGAGGAAGGTCGACTCGAAGTACATGTCTATTGGGACGTTGGACAAGACCTGGACTGGACGATTCTGTACCGCCTCAATGAGGAGCTGGTGCAGTCCGAAGAGTGGGTATCCGGCTGGGGCAGATGGGGGGATACGGAGTACAAGTGGACCGGATTGGAGGATGCTGCCGAGTTGGTTGCCGAGCTTGCCTGGGCTGCGCAGTTGAGCGGCACATTCACTGTGCAATCCCAAGCGCGGAACAATCAGAGTGAGATTTACACTGCCACTTTCGAGCTTGTCGACCTCTTCCAGACACCGGTTCAGCCCAACCTCGCCCGCTGCGGCCGCTAGACTGCCCACCGTTACCTCGACGCCTGAGAAGGGTTCGCCATGCACCTGATGTACTTCACTGAACAGCCGATGTCGGCCTACGACGAGCACGCCGCCGAGGAGGGCGTGACCGCGCTGCTGTTCTCCAACTCCAACTTCGACCCCGTCGCCGGCTCGCAGCTCTACAACGACCGCTTGACCGAGTACAAGCTGGCCGAAGAAGTCGGCGTTGACGGGATCATGCTCAACGAGCACCACAACGCGCCCTTCTGCATGCAGGCCAAGTGCAACATCTGGGCCTCCGTCCTCGCCGGCGCCACCGAGCGCGTCAAAATCGTCCTGCTCGGCAATCCATTGCCGCTGGCCGACAACCCGATCCGCCTCGCCGAAGAGCTCGCCATGATCGACATGATCTCCGGCGGACGGCTGGTCTCCGGCTTCGTCCGCGGCGGCGGCACCGAGCAGCTCGCCACCGGCGTCAACCCGGCCTTCAACCGCGAGCGCTTCGAGGAGGCCCACGACCTGATCGTCGAGGCCTGGACCCGACCAGGCCCCTTCCGCTGGGAGGGTCGGCACTACCAGCACCGCGTCGTCAACCCCTGGGCCCTGCCCATGCAGCAGCCCCACCCGCGCATCTGGATCCCCGGCGTGCTCTCTCGCGAGACCGTCATCTGGGCAGCCAAACACCGCTACCCCTACATCGCGCTCAACACCACCATCGAAGCGACCAAGCGCATCTGGAACACCTACGACGACGCCGCCCACGAGGTCGGCTACGACCCCGGCCCCGAAAACCGTGGCTACCTGCTCCGTGTCCACGTCGCCGACCCCACCGAGAAGGCGATGCAGAACGACTCCCAGTTCATGTGGATGCAGGGCGAGTTCACCGGACTGGCCCACCCGGTCTGGTCCAACCCCGCCGGCTACGCCTCACCGCGCAACCGCGAGGCCCTGGTCGAGGTCATGAACGGACGCCGCCCGCCGCCCCGCGCCCAATCCTTCGACAACCAGATCGAAAACATGCAGATCATCGCCGGCACCCCCGACGAATGCATCCGCAAACTGCGCACCATCCTCGAAGAGACCCGACCCGGAATCCTCGCCCTCTGGGGCAACGACGGCCGAGTCACCCACGAGGACTCGATGCGCTGCATCGAACTCCTCGGCACGGAGGTCATGCCCGCCCTCCGAGACATGGGAGCCGAACTCGACCTCGACGGCCCCTTCGACTCCGAACCACCCGTCAGCATCAACTACGACGAAGCCGCCAAAGCCCGCATCGCGGCCGGCGCTGCGGCAGGATCTGGCGACTAGGCAAGGCAAAACAAGAGCTTCCCCTGGGGGAGCTGCCGCGGAGCGGCTGAGGGGGCTCCCTCCGTCACTTTGTGACACCTCCCCCATAGGGGGAGGTCGAACTCAACGAGTAAGGACTCCTAGAAATGGCAACCGTAGACATCCTCCTCCCCGGCTACTCGTTCGGCACCGACTCCGGCACGCCCGCCTTCTGCGCCGTGATCCTGGTCGAGTCCGATGGACGCCGCATCCTCGTCGACACCGCACACGTCGGCCGTCGCGTCCAACTCCAGGAGCAACTCGCCGCCCGCGGACTCGGCGTCTCCGACATCGACCTCGTCTTCATGACCCACGCCCACTGGGACCACGTCCAGAACTTCGACGCCTTCCCCGACGTGCCCATGGCCATCCACCCGCACGAGCGCAAGTACGCCTCCGAGCCGCACGTCAACGACTGGGCCACCCCACAGTGGACCGGCGCCGCAATCGAGACCCACCCGATGACCGAAGTCAACGACGGCGACGAACTGGCTAAGGGCGTCCGCGTCATCCACCTGCCCGGACACTCGCCCGGTAGCATCGGCCTGCTGGTCGAGACCGAAGCCGGCGTCGCCGGACTCACCGGCGATGCCATGCACACCGCCGCCGTCGGCAAAGCCGGACGCAGCCCGCTCGTCTTCTACAGCGAATCCCAGGCCAATGAGTCCATCGCCCGAGTCATGAGCGCCTCCGACCTCCTCTACCCCGGCCACGACCGGCCTTTCCGCATGGTCGACGGCGACCCCGAGTACATCGAGGAATACAAGCTCACCCTCAGTGGAGTCCAGCCCGACATGGCCGGCCTCACCTTCGCCGAGCCGCCGGGCGAACTCGTCACCTGGGTCATGCCCGGAATCGAGGACCAGCCCAAATACGACTAGCACTCATTGCAGGCCGCCGGGTCGCCTACGAAATCTCCGGCGATCCGACCGGCCGACCCGTCCTGATCATCCACGGAGCCTGGGGTGGCCCATCCTCAACGCTCTGGAACGGCCCCAGAGTCCGCTGGCAGGTCCCAACCGACGGCCTCAAACTGATCTACTACGACCGCCGTTGCGCCGGCCTCACGCAGTACGACACCAAACCGTTCACCCTCAAAGATCTCGCCAACGATGGCGT